>NZ_JBFAMM010000021.1:0-137320 GCF_040656535.1 Streptomyces sp. NPDC049887
CCACGTCCCCGCCCACCCCCTCCACCACCGACACACGCAGCACCCTCCCGCCACCCACGTCCCCACCGACCCCGTGGGGATCGAACTCGGCCTCGTACAGCGGTCCTCCGGCGCCCAGTTCGCGCGCCAGCTCCTCCACCGGGAAGTCGCGGTGCGCCCGCAGTCCCGTGGTCACGCGGTGCGCATCGCGCACCAGACCCCGCCAGGTACGAGCGCCGTCGGCTGCCATCGGGCACGGCAGCGCCCGGGCACCCGGGGCGGGAACGAAGCCGGTGACGGCCTCGTCCTCGCCCGACAGCACCGCAAGCACGCGTGCGTGGGCCGCGAGCACCACCGCGTCCAGCGGGGCGCCGCACTCCCCGGCCAGCCGCCGCAAGGCCATCGTCTGCGTTCCGGGGACGGTCACCTCGCACGTCCCGTGCGCCCCGGCACCGGGCGCCGGAGCGTCCGCCACCCACCGCGGCACCGCGGTGAAGCCGCCAGCGGCCAGCACCTCGCGCCAGAACTCCCGGCCGGCGTCCGTCCGCGCCGCCCCCGTCGTCTGCGTGTCCATCGTGCGTCCTCCCTCACCCTCGCCCGGACGCCGCGTGCGGCTGCGGGCTGCCGTTCACGGCGACGGGTCGGTAGGCGTCCCCACGCGCCTCGGCGGCCGGGTTCCCGACCCACCGTGCGTGCGCGGGCATTTCCTCGCCCTTCATCAGGAAGGCGTCGGCGGCGAGCTGGGCGTGGTCGCCCATCGTCACGCCGTAGTGCACGTGGGAGTTGACGCCGAGGGTGCACCCGGTGCCGAGGACGCTGTGGTCGGACTTGAACGTGCCGTCCTCCTGCGAGTGGCACTGGACTTTGCTCGCCTGGTTCAGCGTGCAGAAGTCGCCGATCGTGGTCAGCGTCCGCTCCGTGAAGCCCGCGCCGTCGTCGAAGACCCGCCGGCCCATGCGCACGCCCAGCATCCGCCACAGCAGCGTCTTGTAGGGCGTGCCGCTGAAGAGGTTGAGGTAGTGCTCGGGAACCTTCCAGAGGCGCTCGTGCCACCAGAAGTAGGGGTCGTAGATGGAGCACAGCTTGGGTTCCAGCGACCGGAAGCGGGTGATGAACCGTTCCGACAGGGTGAAGTAGCACGCCGTGAACGCCAGGGTGACCGAGAGGTACAGCGCGATCACCAGATGCCCGAGCACGCCGTACACGTCGAGGGTCGCCAGAGCGAGCACCGTCAGCACGAACGAGTGCACCCACCGCACGAACAGCCAGAACGCCATGGTGCGGAGGTTGTAGCGGTTCTTGGCGGCCAGACTGCGGTGGAACTCCTCACCGGTCCTCAGATGGTCGAAGCGGGTGTCGCGCTCGACGGTGCGGGGGATCCCGAAGCACGGCGCTCCCAGCAGGCCGACGCCCTCGCGGACCTCGCCGTCGAGCGGGATCATCACCTTCGTCGCGAGCAGGGTGTTCTCGCCGGTCCTGCCCCCGGACGGGTAGGCGATGTTGTTGCCGAGAAAGCTGTGCGGGCCGATGACGGCCCGGGAGACGCGAAACGACGTCCCGGAGAACTCCGCGTTCATGACGGACAGACCGTCGGCGACCATCGTTCCGGTACCCACCGTGGTGAGGTAGGGGGACTCGTGCTGCACATGGGTGCCGAAGTTGGACCCGGTCTGCTCCACCCTGGACAGGTCGTAGCCCAGGAAGCGCAGGTAGTGGACGATGTACGAGCTGTCCCCGAAGAGCCAGCCGAAGAACTTGACATTGGTCATCCGCGCGATGAGCCGGTGCAGCGAGTACTGCAGGCCGTACAGCGGATAGACCCTGTCCGGCTCGATCGCCAGACTCAGCAGCCGCGGCACGGTGAACAGCCAGACCAGACCCAGGACGAGAAAGCCGAAGAAGAGCACGACGGACAGGACCAGGGCGTCGATGTACAGGCCCGCCGACGTGATGTGCGTGGCGCCGGGGCCGAGCACCTGGTTCAGCGCCGGGATCTCCGTCACCAGGAGGTACGCGCCGCCGACCATCAGCGGGACGTACAGCACGAACAGCTGGAGCACGGTGCCGAGTCCGAAGAGCGTCCGGCGCAGGGTGCTGCAACGCGCCGCGGGGACGCGCACGTAGTCGACGTCGGTGCGCTCGGCCGGGGAGCCGTGCCAGTGCTCGCCGGCCGGGATCGACTCACCGCTCTGCAGCGCGGAGGTGTGGCCCAGTTGGGCCCGGTCGCCCATCGACGTGTCGATGTCGAGGACGGTCTTCTCACCGACGAACGCGTCCCGCCCGATCGTGACGCGGCCCGTCTGGATGCGTCCGGCGTGGGCGCGGTAGCCGATGAAGTAGGACTCCTTGCGGATGACCGTGCCGGCGCCGATCGTGAGCAGGTCGGTGCACACCGGGACGGTCCGGGAAAGGATGGTGACGCCCTTTCCGATACGGGCACCGAGGGCCCGCAGATAGAGGACGTACAGCGGATTCCCGACGTAGAACCTCATCGGGTTCGCGTTGACCAGCACCTTGACGGTCCAGAACCGCAGATAGGCCAGTCCCCAGACGGGAAACTCCTGCGGCTTCCAACGGCCGATCAGAATCCATTTGGCGGCGATGGGAAAGAGGCAGAGCGCAATCATCGCGGCGCTGCCGAAGACCATGGACCGCAGATAGACGTGCAGCAGGCCCGAGCCCCTGGAAACCCACTCGTAGCCACGGGCGGTGACGGTGCCGAGGGCAAAGCAGTAGGCAAGGAAAATCAGGGTCTGCGCGGTCCCGCACAGGATGTACGTCCTTCTGCTGACGGGTACGACGCTCTCGGCGGGTTCGGGTGCCGACGAGGCTTCGGGTGCGGGCGCCTCGGCCACCAGCGCCGTCACCAGACTGCGGATTGTGGGGTACTGATAGATGTCCTTCATCGACACCGAGGGAAGGTCGCCGCGCTTCCTGACCCGGGCGCAGAACTGCGCCATGACCAGCGAGTTGGCGCACAGGTCCTCGAAGAAGTGACTTTCCGCCGATATCTGCTCGGCCTTGACCAGGCCGGCCAGCACTTCGGCGAAGTCCTTCTCGGCACCTGCCGTTCCCGTTCCCGTCGCCGGACCGTCAATTCGGTGCTCGGTGAGCGCCGATTCATCCGGCTCGGGCGTCAGGACCTCGACAGACTTTTCCACCATGCGAGCTCCTTGAGGAAATGCCGGTCGCCATCGTCCCGTGCGGCCGGCACTCGTTGTCCTCACGCTCCAGCGATGGCCGGAGCGAGCAATCCGGAAGTCACGCGGTCGTGAGCTCTTCTCCGGTCACAATCACGATCACCAGTCTCCGTCGTGCATCGCAGGGTTGCCACTCGGACCGGATCCCTTCTGACTGCCCTGCGAGGTGACGGCAACGCTGACGAATACCGGCCGCCGAACCGCCGGTGGCCGCCCGTCCGGCCACCGAACCAAAGCTGTTGTCATCGTCGGGACGAGGCGATGGCCTCCGGCGCCGACCGCTGGTGACGGCCGCCTCGGGAAGCGCTTGAATCGCACCCGTCAGGTATTCGGTACCGGCGCCCGACCGGATGGGAAATTCATCAATCAAATGTCTTCAAAGTGCCGAGCGGGGTTCGGCCGGACGAGTGAGCGAGGCGAGTGAGTGGGGGAGGAAGGGGTGCGCGGGGCGTGCGCCGGGCGCGCTGACGAGGGGAGAGATCACCGGTGCGGGGGTGCTGGTCCGGACGGGCGAGTCACGCGGGTGCGGTCCCGCTCCGACCGGTGCCCGGCGCGCGTGCACCGGGGCCTCTGCTGGTCGGCTCCGGGAGGGCATGTCGCGTGGACCGGGGCCTCTGCTGGTCGGCTCCGGGAGGGCATGTCGCGTGGACCGCGGCTCGTACGGGTCGGCCCCGGGACCGCCCTGTTTCGGTGTGGTCTGCCGGCGGCCGTGCGGACCGCGGAAGGAAACAGCGACGGTCGTCGGGAAAACCCTGACGGCCGTCGCACGAACGGCGTACCGCGGTGCTGACGGGGCAGCCCCGATCGCGACGCATCGCCCGGGCGAAACGCCTACGGCATGCGGATACTGTCGACGATCTCCTGATGCGTCTTCTCCAGTGCCTTCTCGTTGGCCTCCGGGCCGACGGTCACTGCCTGGACGAGGTATCCGCCGCCGTCGATGAGACGGGTGGACCCGGTCATCCGCTCCCCCTCGTCCGTCGCGATCCGCGCATCGAGCGCGGGTCGGCCATCGACGGTGGTCTCGTTGGCGCCCGTACTCACGAACGAGGTACCGGTCTCCTTCTCCACTCCTTCCACGAAGGACCGGAGAGCGGTGTCGAGCCGCATGTCGTAGGCGTCCGGCACCTCGGTCACGACGAAGACGACGAAGCCCTCCTCGGTCTCCACCAGATACCCGCGGCTGGTCACCTCCTGGCCGAGGACGCGCTCGCTGTGCTTCTCGACGGTCGCCTTGCCGGGCAGGTCCACGGTGATCCCGGTGGGATCGTCGGTGGTCTTCACCCATCCGGCACGAAGCTCGGCCTGGATCGCGGTGACGACACCGGTACGCGGTGTGACGGGGGCGGCGTTCGCGGCGGAGGAGGCCACGGCACCCCCGGTGAGGGCGCCGGCGACGGCGAGAACAAGGAGGCGTTTGGTCCGGTTCGAGGTCCGGGTGGTACGGGACATGAAAATCACTTCCGTCAAGGTGTCGGCGCGAGGGATCTGTCGAAACGACCCGGGGCGTTCGGTGAACCACTCACCGACGAGCCGCGCGGTCCCGCCTTTCCGGCTCGGTCCCGCTCCTCCATTACGCCGGTGGGGGCGCCGGGCGTCATGCCCCTGGATCGCGTGACAGGAGAATCCGGGACTTGACAGCGGCCCCGGAGTCAGGCCGGAGGGACGGCGGTCGCTCGCCGCCGCACCGCGGGCCTTACCGGCGGCAGCGCAGGTTCTCCCCATGGGGCCCCGGCGCATGGCACCCGCGCGGTGTCCGCACCTGGTGCGGGTGCTCCGCTCGGTGCTGTGCCGTGCTGTGCTGTGCCGTGCTGTGCCGTGCCGTGGAGCGGTGCGGTGCGGTGCCGTCCGTGGAGCGGTACCGTGCGGGGCGGTGCCGTGCGGTGCTGTGCTGTGTCGTCCGTGGAGCGGTACCGCCGTACACGGTGCGTCGCGACGGGGACGTCATCGAAGCCCGCAGGGCCTACCTGGGGCCTCCGCCGCTCCGGGCGTACAGGCCGGGACTCACACCCAGCATCCGCTTGAAGTGCCGGCTGAAGTGGGACTGGTCGTAGAAACCGGCCGCCGCGGCCACCAGACGTGGTGCCATTCCGCCCAGCAGCAGACGCCGGGCGAGGTCCACCCGCCGACCGGTGAGGTACTGGTGCGGCCCCATGCCGAACTCGCGGCTGAACACCCGCACGAGATGGGCCGGATGGACATGCAGGGTCTCGGAGGCGTGCCGAAGGGCGACTCCCTCCACGAACCTCTCGTCGAGCAGTTCCCGTAGCCGGTGCGCGATCCCGGCGTCACGCACCCCGGACCGGTCCTCGACCCACTTCAGCAGATGGTCCCGAAGCCACCGGACCATGCCGTCGTCCACGATCAGCAGCGTCCACGTCTCATGGGTGTGCATGGGGTAGACGTGGTCGATGATGCGGGCATGGAAGACCTCGTCGATTCCCGCAAGTGCCGGCCGCCAGGCCCGGATCTGCGGACGGTCAACCATGCAAAGATCGTACAAGACTTCGTGCCGGTCACCGGCGTTGAATCGACCTCATGGAAACCGCCAACGAACCCGTCCGATTCGAGACGAAGATCGCCGTGCTCCTGCGTGAGGATCTTCAGACGTGGCAGCGCCTCAACGTGACGGCGTTTCTGGTCAGCGGCATCGGCCGAAAGGAGCCGGAGGTGATCGGCGAGCCCTATGCGGACGCCGACGGTACCGAATACCTCCCCATGTTCCGGCAGCCGGTGCTCGTATTCGAAGCTGGCAAGGAGCAGCTGGCGATGTGCCATCAGCGCGCCGTCAGCCGGGCCGTTCCCTTGTCCGTCTTCACCGCGGACCTCTTCACCACCAGCAACGACCGTGACAACCGGGCCGCCGTGCGCGCCGTCCACCGCGACCGGCTCGACCTGGTCGGGCTCGCGGTCCACGGGCCGCGCAACGCGGTGGACAAGATCGTGAAGGGCACCCGCATGCACCCGTGAGCGGCGCTGGGGACGTGTCGTGCCGAACGAGGCGAAGTCACGGCAGGAGTCGACGAGCGCCTACATCCACCCGCATGCGACCACGGCATTCTTCGGAAGCGCCTTCGCAGGTTCCCAGGCGGTCGTCGGGCGTATGCCGTCTTCGGAGTGACCTGCGCCGTCGGTATTCGTGGGCGAGTAATTCATCGGCTCAAGGGCATCGGTGAGACCATCATGGGGCCTTTACCCGGAATCTTGGACACCAGCCATGCGGCTTGGGCCAGGGTAGTTCAGGCTGTGTCGAGGGCTGTCTCGTAGGCGATGGGGCTGCGTTGTCCGAGGCGGGAGTGACGACGTCGGGTGTTGTAGCGGTTGAGCCAGCGGAATGCGTCGAGCCGGGCCTCGCGTTCGCTGGCCCAGTGCTTTCGGCCGTGGAGCGTTTCTCGTTTGAACGTGGCGTTGAAGGACTCGGCGGTACGTTGTCCGCCGAGCTGTCGATCGCGCTCATGGACTGGCGGACACCGGCCTGGCGGCAGGCGTCGGCGAAGGCCTGACTGGTGTACTGGGCTCCGTGGTCGGTGTGCAGGACCGCTCCGGAGAGGCTGCCGCGGGTGTGTTCGGCGGCGGACAGGGCGTCGCCGAGAAAGTGCGGTGCCGCCGTCTCGCCCAGCCGCGCCGCCTGCTCGGTCCGCTCGACGGTGCGGCGGATGTCCTCCCACAGGGCCGACCAGCTCCGGGTCGGTCAGGGCGAGCGGGAGGCGCGGCGCACCATCGTTTCCGGGCTGCGGGCCGGAGCGCGGCGTCCGAGGACGGTGGCGGCATGAGCGCCGGCCCGAACCCGATTCCGCCGCTGCACCTGTACTCCGTACCCAGCGATCCGGAGGCGGCTCCCAAGGCCCCGCCGAAGAGGGAGCGCCCGCGGACCGCATGGACTGCGGATCAGCTCATGGCCGCCCACTTCCCTGAGCCCAAGTGGGCCGTACCCGGGATCCTCGCCGAAGGCGTCAGCCTGCTCGCCGGACCGCCCAGGTCGGCAAGTCCTGGCTCTCCCTCGGTCTCGGTCTCGCGGTCGCGGCCGGTGGGCGGGCCTTCGACTCCGTGCACGTGCGGCGGCCCGGTGCTCTACCTCGCCCTGGAAGACACGCCCCGCCGGTTGCAGACCCGCATGGCAAGATCCTGGGCGGCCAGCCCGCACCACCAGGGGCTGACCCTGGTGACCGAGTGCCAGCCCTTCCCGCAAGGCGGCGTCGAGGCCATAGCCCAGTGGCTGGACCGCAACCCGGACGCCCGTATGGTCGTCATCGACGTCTTCGCCAAGATGCGCGGCCAGGCCCCACAGGGCGTCTCCGCCTACGACGCGGACTATGTAGCCGTCGGCCACGCCAAGCGGCTCGCGGACCACTACGGCATCGCCGTCGTCCTGGTCCACCACGTCCGCAAGGCCAGCTCGGAGGACTTCCTCACCGAGGTCTCCGGAACCAACGGCACCGCCGGAGCCGCAGACGCCACCCTCGTGCTCAAGCGGGCCCGCGGGCAGGCTGACGGCATCCTGCACGTCACCGGCCGCGACGTGAACGAAGCCGAGTACGCGCTCCAATTCCAGGAGGCTTCCGGCGCCTGGCACTTGCTGGACGGCCCGGCATCCGACCACGCCATCGGCGACACCCGCGCCGCGATCCTGCGGCACGTCCGTGCCCACCCCGGCGCCAAGCCCAAGGACATCGCCGAAGCCCTCCCTCAGGTCGACGTGGACACCGTCCGCCGCACCTGCTCCCGCATGGCCGCCGATGGACAGCTCACCAAGGACGCTGCCGGGCGGTACTTCCCCGACACCGAGACCCGGACGCAGACCACACAGGAGGTGTCCCATCTGTCCGACTGTCCGGTAACCCCGCCTGACCAGCACGAACGACCCGGACAGTCGGAACTGGAGCTGTCCGGCCTGTCCGGTGCGGACGAAGCCGAACGGAGGGCGACATGAGTGCCCGTACGCGGGACGAGAAGTTGACCGTCAAGGAGGTTCTCGCTGACCTGAAGGTTACCTTCTACCGGTGGCGCCAACTCGGGAAGGGACTCCGCGCGATCAAGCTCCCGAACGGCGACGTGCGGATCCGGCGGTCGGAGTACGAGCGGTGGCTCGCGGAGCGGGAGGACACTGCGTGAGCACTGGGAACGGCACCCCGGCTGGGGGCCCTCGTGGGTCGGCCCGGCCGGGCTACTCCGTCGACGTCGGCGTCAAGCTGTGGAAGGTGTCCAAGACGGGGCGCAAGTCGCGTCCATGGCGCCTCCGGTGGGTGGTCGCAGGGAGGGTGCACGGAGACACGTCCACCACGTCGGCTCTCGCGGAGAGCCGGCGGTCCGAGCTGTGGCAGGCCATGAACCGGCGCGGTGAAGCGTTCGAGATCGAATCGGGGCTTCCCGAGTCCGAGGTGCGCGCAGCGGTCGAAGCTGCGGAGGCATCGGATACCGAACCGCCGTTGCGGTGGTTCGAGTTCTGTCGGAAGTACGTGGCCGGGCGGTGGCGTACGAGCGCAGCCAAGACCCGTGAGGGAATGGCGGACGGTCTCGCGGCCGTGAGGCTCGCCATGGTCAAGCGTGGGGATGACACCCCCGAAGATGAGTCCCTTCGATTGGCCTTCCGGTGGGGGATCGTGCCCGCGAACGAGGGGGAGGACCCGCCGGCGGAACTCAAGGCCGCGTACCACTGGGTCACGACGGCCGACCGGCCACTGAGCGACATGGCAGACGCCGAGGTGCTCGAGGACGTGGTGTACCGCGTCAGCTACAAGCTGGACGGCACCCCGGCAGCAGGCGACACGTACAAGCGGCGCCGCCGGGCCCTGAATGCCGCTCTCGAACACGCCGTTGCCACGGGGGAGCTCCCGGAGAACCCGCTCCAACGAATCCGCCGGAAGCGCGTTGGCTCCGACGACGTCGTAGACCCGCGCGTCCTGGTGAACGCGGCACAGGCCCGGCAATTGCTCACCGCCGTCTCCTACGTCGGGTCGTGGGATCGCTGCCGCGGGCGGCGCCTGGTGGCCTTCTACGCGGTCCTGTACTACGCGGGGGCTCCGACCTGCTGAGGCCGTCGGGCTACGGCTGTCGGACTGCCACCTTCCAGAGAAGGGCTGGGGCACGCTGACGCTGCGGGAGACACGCCCTGTCTCCGGCAAACAGTGGACCGACTCCGGGGAGCGCCACGACCGCCGGGGCCTGAAGGCGCGCGAGGCGTCCACCGACCGGCCGGTTCCCATCCCGCCAGTCCTGGTCGCCATCCTTCGGGTGCATCTGAAGGAGTTCGGGACCGCCGAGGAAGGGCGCGTGTTCGGCAACGAGCGCGGGGGAGCGGTCGGCTCCTCCACCTACTGGCGGGTGTGGGAGGAGGCGCGGGAGTACGCGCTGCCGCCGGAGCGCACCGTCTCGCCGTTGGCTGGCCGGCCGTACGACTTGCGGAACGCGTGCATAACGCGGTGGCTGAACGCTGGGGTGCCCATCGCCGAGGTGGCCCGAGGGGTCGGCAACTCGCCGGAGGTGATCCACCGCCGATATCACGGCTGTATCGACGGCCACGAGGAAGCCGCCAACGCGAAGATCACAAAGGCTCTGGAAGAGGAGGGTGACGGGGCCTGAGCATGGAATGCAGCGGTGGCTCTGCCCCTGAAAGAGCAGAGCCACCACCGTCTACTTCTGGGGCGCCTGGATACTGACTATCCAGCGAGCTTCGTTGCCCGCCTCGATGGTGAAGTGGAGCTTTCGGCTCGTAGCAAGATTGAGCTGATTCGCATTCTTCTCGACCCTGGAGTTGGAGCAGCCCACGGTGTATTCACCGATGGTCTCCAGAGAGAGTTTCAGTTGAACTGTTTTGGAATCCGAGAAGCAGTTGAGCTTGACCCAGGATTCACCTTTCGGAAATTGCACGGTTCCGAAGTAGTGGCTTCCTTGGCGTGGTCCCTCTGCGAGGGTTTCCTTGAAGCCCTTTTCCAGCTCGGGTGAGAGCAGGGGTTCGGGGGTGGGTGCCGGCTGGGACTGCGGCTTCTCGGGGGCGCTCGGCTGGTCGGAAGCCCGGTCGCCTGTACAGGCGCCGAGGGAGAGTGCCAGGAGGGCAGAGACGGCGAGTGCCGCAGATGCGCGCATCAGGAGCTCGTTTCCCAGTACTTGAAGCCGATCGTCGTGTTGGCGATGTCCGCGGTGCCGTGGGTGACCTGAGTCTTCTTGCAGTTGGGCAGCTGGTAGTACTTCTGCCACTTGACGCTGTGACCCCAGGAGCCGTACTGGGCGTTGCCGTACTTACCTCGGGTGACGTCGCGACGGAACTGGTGCTGGGTGTCCCACGACACCGCCGCGACCGATTCGCGGCTTACTTCGATCTTCGCTTCGGCCACGATGCCGCTGACCGTCACTCCGCCACCGGCCGTGATCGCGGTCGATGCCGTTCCCGCCTGGGTCCGTGTCAGGACCATCGTCCCGCCGGGGCCGTCCTTGTAGATCGGCCCCTTCCCCAGGTGCTTCTTCGACTGCGCGTAGATGTCCGTCTTCCAGCCGCCGTCACATATAGCGAAGGACGCCGGATCCGGCGAATCGGCCTGGGCGACATTCGGGACACCGGCAGCGATAGCGAGTGCCGCAACCGTCGTAATTGTGGAACGCTTCATTATTCCCCCCGTATTTGAATGTCTTGAGGACGGATGGTCAGTTCCGTCTTCGGTCGGAGCGATCTAACCATGAAATCGCCAGAGCGGCCCGAGGGGATGATCGCCGTTACGCTTTCGTAATCAGTTGAGCATTCCTTGAGCTTTTCCAATATGGTCGACTTGATCAGACTGACGACTGCGCGCGGCGCGGTCCGCGGCTGCAGTCGACCGCTTCCCTCTCCGCCCTCACCACCACCGTGCCACTCGGGCCTGCCGCGGCAGCTCCGCCCCGGGGCAGCCCGAAGGCCCGCATCGGGAGCCGGAAGAGGATTCCAGCTACCAATGGCCCCTGAGGCTGGCCCAGCAAGAGGCCCGTGATCGTCACGGCGGAGCCCTAATCCGAACATCATCGCGACGCCACCGGGACCACGGCAGCCGTTCCCCGATCTGTGTGTCGGAGGTGTGTCGCGAACACCGAGAGATAACGAGAGAGGGCGGGAGTCAGTCAGACTGACTCCCGCCCTCTTCTGTCGGCATCCGCCCTGGTCAGCGCATGATCTCTGCTGATCCTCGGCGAGTGCCCCCGGCAGGATTCGAACCTGCGCACACGGCTCCGGAGGGCGATTCATCTTGTGCGGAAGCCGCAGGTCAACGGCGGGACAGCAGTGTGCGTGCGCTCCGCCGGTCCACGACTGGTCCACGACTATGCGAAGTCTCGTGTACAACCTGCCTGTACCGATGCCAGTGCGGACGACGAGTGGTGGGCGCAGCGGTTGACTCGAGCAGCAGGCGGTTGCAGCGCGGTCAGTTGACGAGGCAGGGGTCCACTTAGGCGCTCGCATCAGCTCCATGAACTTCGCAAGCCGTTGCGTGACTGGGCCTGGACGTCTCTTGGATGACCCTCAGTAGCCCGGCTAGGAGCCGTGCCAGCACGCCGGTTGACGAGCGAGCAAGTCGCACAACGCCCGCTCGAGCGAGTTGACCTGCAGATTCAACCGGTCTCGCCCCATGTACCGGTGACGTGACAGGCGGTCATCTGATTCAATCTATGCACTTGTAGATGCAACTACGCAGGCGGGGGGCCGCGTTGAACGAGACCGAAACGGGGTTCGCCTCGATGGAGAGTGCGATGGCTCGCCCACCCGTGTCCGACGCTCCCAGAGATGATGTGCAGGGTGGAGGCATGTCTACAGCAGCTCGGGCAGCGCTGGTGAGGTCAGCGGCTGAGCTTGAGGAAGCGTTGGCGTCCAAGCTGCGGGAACGGGCCACCTCGACACCGGAGTTTTGGTCGTTCTCAGGGCGCTCCCGCCGCGAGGCCGGTCACGGAATTTTTGCTTACCCGGCAATGATGGTTCCTCAGCTACAGGGCGCGCTTCTGGAAGACGTGCAGGCAGTAGATCCATCTGTGTCCTCAGTCATGGACCCCTTTATGGGGTCAGGAACTGTAATGCTGGAATCAGTAAGTCGAGGGCTTTCGTTTTTCGGCACCGATATCAACCCATTAGCAGTACTCCTAACGACGGTGAAGTCACAGGTGCACGATTCTGATCAACTGGCGAAAGCGCGCCAGAGAATCGCACTGCGCGTCACAGAGGACACAGCGGACCAGGTTGAAATTCAGTTTCATAACCGCGACAAGTGGTTCCGACGCGACGTCGCTCATGATTTGTCGAAGATCAAAAGAGCCGTCTCAGCTGAGCGTAGAAAAGCGGTTCGTCAGGTATTTTGGGTTGCTATGGCTGAGACGATCCGGCTCGTAAGTAACAGCCGAACTTCCACCGTCAAACTGCATTCGTATAGTGCTGACGAGATCGAGTCTCGACAGATCGATACGGTCGAGACTTTCCTGCGTATTTCTGCATCACAGATTGAACAACTGAGGGATCAGGCCAAGACTTTGTCCCGCGGGCTAGGAAAGAACCCAAGCCTGCAAATCTCGTGCGCCGTCGGAGACGCTAGAAGTGCGCCCACAAAGAAAAACCGCGCATTCGCCGACATCTTGATGACGTCACCACCATACGGTGACAATGTCACCACCGTTACGTACGGTCAGCATAGCTACCTGCCGCTTCAATGGATTGACACAACCGACGTGCCAGGTATGCGGCAAGAGCTCCTGGAGAACACCCGCTCCATTGACTCAATAAGTCTTGGAGGGAAGCTTAAAGGTGCGCTCGACTCGGCTGGCGAGTTGAGCGATAAATCTCCGGCCTTCGCGTATTGCTTGAATCAGCTCAAGGCGCATCCAAGGAATGCCCAGTTGAGATTCGTCGGATTTGTTCGAGATCTCGATGAATCATTGGACGCCATCACGGCCCACCTACGCAGTGATGCCTGGATGTTTTGGACACTGGGTGAGCGCAAGATCAGCGGCATTTCGGTGCCCACAGTGGCCATTGTTCGAGACCTACTAGTCTCTCGTGGTTCCCGACACATCGAAACATTGGAAAGGAAAATCCCTGGCGGAGCGAAGCGAATGGCGTACCGAAATGCCAGCGTCGAAACGATGAACACAGAAAGTATCCTCGTTATGCGGGGTCCTCGTAACACTGCTGACGATTCTTGCTCGTAAAAAGGGAGAGAATGGTGTCTCAATCTTACGAGGGACGTGAGCCGGTGGAGACTTTTCACCTCGAGGTGCACCCCTCCGTGGTGTTCAAACTTGGAGAAGACCTCATCACGGATTCTATGCAAGCTCTGATTGAGCTTGTAAAGAATTGCTATGACGCGGATGCGACGTGGGCAGAGATTGTCATCAACACCGGGCTCGCTGAAGCAGGTAACCCCGCTAATCCTTCGATTGTGATCCGAGATAACGGCTCAGGCATGTCTGTCGAGCAAATCAGGCGCGGGTGGCTCACGATCAGCAACTCCGTGAAGCGCGAAATGAAGGCGCAGGGACTTTCTACCCACCTGGGCAGGACCCCCCTCGGAGATAAGGGGCTTGGTCGTCTGGGCGCGCAGCGTCTGGGCGATATCGTATCGATCGTCACTAGGCCGGTGGACGCCGCAGTTGAGCACGAACTTACGATCGACTGGCGCGCGTTTCAGAGTCGATCATCGCTCAATGAAGTCGACCTGACGCTAGTGTCCCGGCCCACTCAGGAGCCGGCCGGGACAACTTTGACGATCACGCAACTGCGAGAGCCGGGACAGTGGCGTGCCGCTGCGAATAACGGGTCCGAGGATGGCGCGTCTGCCCTGCAGAAGGACCTATCCGTTCTGATCTCACCGTATGGTGATGAGCGGGGACTCAGAATTCTCCTCAAGGTCGATGAAGAGCGCATCGACCTTTATGATTTGCCTTCCCGTGTTCGCAACGCCGCTGAGGTTCGGTACCTCCTCAACTATGACAACGGAAAGCTTGACGTTGTTGGGGAAGCATCACTGACGTATTGGGCGCCACAAGAAAAAAGGTCCAAAGAAGAGGATCGAGCACATTTTGCTTCTCTTCTCGAGGCCGATTCCGGCGCTGCCTATTTGGAATGGCTACGTACGCACCGGGCTAAGCAGATGGAGGCTTACAACTGCCGTGCCGCTGAAGCCCCCTACTTTCTGCGTGCCCACAGAACGATCGCTCTGAGCGATCTTGATAATATTACGCTGCATCAGTCGACTACGGGTGAGTTGGCCCCCGCCGATCCCGGGCCCTTCCGCGGTGAGGTTGACTATGTAACCCTGGGACAGGGGCACCCCGAGGCATTCAACAGCCGGAGCGAATTCCGTAACTACCTAAGGAGTCTTGCAGGAGTCCGAGTTTACCGTGATGGATTCGGTGTTCGGATGGACGAAGACTGGCTAGGTCTGCGGAAGTCGCAGACCAGCGGCTCTTCCTTCTACAGCCTGCGTCCTGAGAATACCCTAGGCTTCATCGATATCTCGGCCCGTCACAATGCGCAACTCGTCGAGACTACCGACCGTGAAGGCTTCGCTGACACGCCTCATTATCGCAATCTTATGGCCCTTCTGCAGGGCTGGCGATCCTTCACGGAACAGTTTCAGACCTTCATTCGGCGCTCCTACAATGAGTATCGTCAGGAGACCGAAGCTACCAAAGTCGGTATCGATCCCGCAGCGAGTTCAGAAGTCCTGATCCAGCACGTCGAAGACACTCGATCACGTACGATTGTCACGGCGAAGAAGCGAATCAGGGCCCTGCGGGAAGAGGCGGAAGCAACGGCCAAGAGCCACGAGCGCGTGGCGAATGAATTGGATGGTAATCAGCGCTCGCTCTTCGCCGGCCCAGTGGACCCGGCGATTGCGCACGAGCTATCTAATTTGCAGGCTGCGGACAAGCGAAGGGGGCAGTCCTTCGCCGAGATCGAGGAAATGTTCGATTCTCTCGACTCTGAACGAGCTGTGCTGCAATTGCTGCGAGAGCATTCCGATCGTCTCCGTGAACAGCTGGCTCAATCTTGGGAGACTGTCTCGCTGGGACTCACTGCTGAGGCAGTGTCTCACGAAGTAGCTCATGTGGCGGAGGGCATCGCGGTCAGAAGCGCTCAGATCCGACGACACCTTGCTGATGCCGGAACAGTCGATAGGCGACTCTCGAACTACATCCAATACGTGCAGTCGGCGGCGAGTGCGTTGAAACGTCAACTCGCTCACCTCAACCCGTCTCTTCGCTACATGCGTGAACGCCGGGAGAGAATCTCTCTCGGTGACTTCTGTCGAGATATTGCACAGTATCATCGCGACAGGTGGAGTGACGGTCCGATTTCAATCAACGTTGAGGTGGATCAAGATTTCGTTGTTGAGGTCAATAGAGGCAAGCTGACTCAGGTTCTCGATAATCTGTTGCTGAATAGTGAATATTGGCTTCTGCAGGATCATAGGCTTGGCCTCCAGGGCTCTCCTCAAGTGTCGCTGTTGGTCAAAGCGCCCTATCTGTTCACGAGCGACAACGGTCGAGGTATCGATCGAAGCGTAGAGTCGACGCTCTTCGAACCGTTTGTATCATTCAAGAAACGCGGCGAAGGTAGGGGATTGGGCCTTTACGTAGTTACGCAGCTACTTGATTCTGAGGGATGCGGGATCGAGTTGGCCCTTGATCGAAACGACAACGGTCGCTTTTACAAGTTCCAACTTGACCTGGGGGGGATGCGTGTTGATGCATGAAGAGAGTTTGACGAGTGATGCAGCGGCGCGTGCGGGGTCATCTCGTGTTCCAGCTCAAGCGGACATAAATGCAGCGCCAGCCTTCGACGCCAAAGCTGCTTCCGCTGAACTACTTGAACTTGCTGCGGTCGAGCGCGTCATCTGCGTCGACGATTGGTATGCCGAAAAGGAGGATGATGGAGAAAACGTCCTCGCGGCCCTAGCCGAAGGCGCATTGCTGCCCTCGGATTGGGAGCAAATCGCCAAGGTTATCCCTGGAGTCGCCCTCTTAAGGGATCCGTCAGCCCCTCTGGAACTACTTCAAGATGAGGTGAGAGACAGGTGGGTATCTCTGGACGAAGGCGGGCGTGAGGCGATACGCCAAATTGTGGACGACCGTCTGGGGCCGGAGGGGGTTGGGCTTCCCGGGGAAGAGGACGAACCGGCCGCTGCTTGCCTACGTGATCTCCTCGCTGGCTCCAGGGAGTTTCTGACCCGCTCGCTCTCTGACTGGCGCAGGCAACGAGCCATATTGCTTGCGGATGGTAAGAGCACTCTGATCCTCTTCGATCGAGATTTCAGCAGAGAGGGTGCATCGCAGAATGCCGGGGAGGAGGAAATCTCCGGGTTGCTTCGCGACGCTCCCGAGAATTGGCGGATTGGCCTTCTGACCCATACGGTGTCTCCAGATGACGCTGAGGTCGAAGCGTGGAAGACGCTTTCGCAGCAGTTTGAGGCCGATTCCTCTAGATTCCTCGTAATTGCCAAGGGGCGCCTTTCGGTGAGTGCGGATGGTTTTCCGCGCATGCTTAAACTCACCCTGCTGGCGCCAGCGCTTGAGCGCTTGCAAGGCGGCCTTGCCGAGGCTGTGAATGGAACCTGGGCGGAGGCCATCGATAAGGTTGGGCGGATTGACCCCTACACGCTGGAAGCCGCGCTTAACGGCGACCGGCTCACCGATGGCACTTGGGGTCCCGAGACACTGTTGCGTATCGCTACGGCATTCACACAGGACTCTGTACGAGCCAAGCTTCGCGCTGATCGAACGGTCCACGTGTCGAGCGAGTTGGTAACCAGCCTAAGTAGAGTAAAGATGCCGAGCGCATCAAACTCTGACCGCGTTCGTCAGGAGCTAGCGGAGATTGAACGGCTTGAGTACTTTGAGTCGGCTGATCACCTGACAGAGCTTCACTTCCCGCTCGAAGTTGGGGATGTGTTCGCGTTCCAGAAGTTCGCAGACAAGCCTCACAAGTTCGAACAGCAGCGGAACGGTGATCCTGCCGTTTCCGAGAGCGGTACTCTCAGCCTTCGGCGCTCAGGCGAAGAGCACTACCTGATCCTTCTGGCCCAACCCTGCGATCTGGCTGTTCGTGCAGATGGTAAACGAGGAAATGATCTAGAGTTCGTCAGGCTGGCGCCTTTGAAGAGTCCAGCCAAGGGGAGAATAATCACGCATCCAGGAGGAGGCGTGGCGACCTCGTTTGATCTCCCGTTCTTTTTCGAGGAATCGGGGGCAGGGGTTGAGGTCAAGCTAAGTCAGCAACATTACATTCCACTGACAGCTCTAGATATGTGTGTCCTCAGTGCTACGGGTGAGGGCTTCATGTTTGCTGAGCAGGAGATGCCTAACCATCTCTTGCCGAACTGGCAAGAGCGCTTCAAGCACCTCCGTGCGTGGGTTGCTAAGCAGGTGACTGCTTACAGAGCTATGGAACCGCGTGAGATGTCGGGCAAGGCGGCCGATCAAATTACAGCAGCGATGACTGGGACTGTGGCATCTAACAGGCTGGAAGCGCTTATTTCATTGTCGCATTCAGCGATCAGCTATGGTGTTAGAAGAGTTGGGCGTCTCCGGGAACCATACCGATCAGCGCTTCTCTCTAGAATGGCGCAGCGCGATTCACGGGATGCCTTCGATCCAAGCCTGATTGACAAGACCAAAGCTTAACTAGGGCGGCGACGAACACGTGGTGGGTGCCCGAGCAGGGCGGTGGAGCGGGTTTGGCCGGTGGCCTGCCCGGTCTGGGGTCGAGCATGATCAGGGGGCCGTACGCTGGTTGGCAACTCGGGCAGGCTTTGGACCTGCCCGCAATGTGCTCGAGTGGCCCCCTGGTCTTGCTCGACGCGGGACCCTGACCGGGGAGGTGGCTAAAGCCGCGGAGACGACCGCCCCAGCAATGATGTACCCCCCTCTGACGGCAGGCAGCTGATTGCTGTGCGCGCGGCGCGGGCGCCGGCCGGGCTGGAGCGGGGCGGAGACAGGAGCGCAGGCCCGGCCGGGGGGCCGGGCCGCGCGCGGTGAGCGGAGCGAGCCGCCTTGAACCCGTGAAGAAAGTTGTTACTCAGGTTGCATCTGAGATGCGCCACAGTGGCGCGTCGTACTGTTCCGGCCGGCTGCTGATGAGGAGCCGTCGCAGGTGGTCGCGCTGGGAGCCGCTGAGGTTCAGCGCCTCGGTGATGCGGCGGAATGTCGTGTGGGTGATGCCACGGGCGCGTGCTTCGGCCTCGAACTGGTCTAGCTGGGGCCAGATCGCGGACGGGTCCAGAGTCGCGGGCTGCTGATCCTTCAGCCACAGAGCCTTGTTGCGTTCGTAGTCGATCTCCGAGTAGCCGCAGATCTCGCGGCTGTAGGCCTCGGCCTCGTCCAGGTGCTCTGTCGCCATGATGGCTCGGGCCAACTGGTTGCGGCTGACGGCGTCGTCCAGGTCGACCTCGTGCACTGTGGGGCTGTCGTCCGTGAGCGGTACGGGGAGCCCCGCGTCTCGGATCTCGCAGGTGCCTCGAGCACCCCTGGCCGTCGCCGCGAGGACCCCGGTCGCTTCAGACGGGTGCCACTCCAGAACCGGGCTGATCGTCTCCGCGTCGCCGGCGGTGAAGGTGTGGACGACGGAGCCAAGCATGTCGCTCAGATCGGCCGGCAGGAGCTCGCCGTCCAAGCCTGGCCCCGCGACCAGCAGTCGGATGGGCGCGTTCACCTGGCAGCAGGCTGCCAGGGCGAGGGCGTCGGCGAGTGGGCTCCTCAGCGTCGGCTCGTCGCCGCGAGCGAGGATGTCGCCGCCCACGTCCAGGAGATCGATCGACTCGGGCTCCAAGTGACCCACCAGATCTTCGAGTTGGTGGGTGAGTCCTTCGGCTCCCTGGTAGGGGTCGAGCAGCGCGAAGGTGTGCGGGAGCTCCGCCGCCAGTCGCGGGAGTGTGGAACCTGCCGGTGCGATCGGCCGGGCCTGCGCTGGCACTGTCCATACGGCCGGGGTAATGGGCTCCAGGCCGGTGAAGTCGGCGGGTCGCCGCGGACCCGGTAGCGGGTCGATCAGGAGGCGGTCCCATGCGTACGTGAGGATCACCGCTTGGTCCTGGCCGCCGTAGAGGGCGGCGTGGAGCATGGCGGCGGCGACTGCGTCGCCCCCTCCTCCTGCTGCGACGATCAACCGCGTCATGCGATCAGACTACGGGTTCGCGGGTTGGCCACTCACCCTATAGTGGCCAAAGGCCATAGCCACTTGGACAAGGAGGGGAGATGCCTCAGATCGAAGAGGCTCAACCGAAGTATCTCCAGATCGCTCACCACATCCGTGATCAGATCCTTCGGGGCGACCTGCGGCCGGGTGACGAGGTCCCTTCGGAACGGCAGCTCGCTGCGGACTGGAAGGTGTCCCGGCCCACGGCCGCGCGGTCCCTGGAGGCGCTGAGTCATCAGGGCCTGGTCGAGAAGCGTCAGGGCTCGGGGACGTACGTGCGCAGCCTCGAAGTGAACCGACGGGCACGGGAGTTGTACGGGCGTGCCCGGCAGACCGGGAAGATCTACACGCCCGGCGAGTACGCGGTGATCACTTCCGCCGGCTGGCTGGAGGCTCCGGACCACGTCGCCGAGGCGCTGGGCCTGGTGAAGGATCATCGAGCCGTGCACCGCCGGCGCGTGACCAACAACCAGGACGGCCCGATCACGCTGTCCACCTCGTGGTTCGCGCCGGACATCGGCCGGCGGGCGCCCAAGCTCACGGATCCCGAGCGGATCCAGGAAGGGACGCTGATGTACGTCGAGCGGATGACGGGGCGTCAAGGCAGCTACGCGGAGGATCGCATGTGCGCTCGGGACGCCACCGACGAGGAGGCCACCGACCTGCGGCTGGAGCCGGGATCCGCGGTCCTCATCGTCCATCACGTCGTCTTCGACCTCCAGGACCGCCCCCTGGAGTTCGCCGAAGCCACCTACCCGCCGCACCGCTGGGCCTTCGAGCAGGGCTACCCGCTGACCTGACGACTCGCCAATTACGCCGAACCGCTTGCGCCTTCGAAGTGGCTAATGCCACTATCCAGAAAGTGGCTAAGGCCACTTGGAGCAGAAGGAGGCACGACGTGGTGAGTCGGCGGCCGGAGCCGGATGCGCGGTTAGCTTGCCGGGGGTGTCGGGGGCGTGGCTGGAAGCGCGTTGGCTCCCGGACGGTGCTGGCGCTCTCCACGGCCAATGACCGCGACCGTGCCATGTCGAAGCGGCGCTGCCTCGACTGCGACGGCAGCGGCAAGGAGTGAGCACACATGGCCTACACGATCGACCGCTACCCCTGCCAGGACTCGCCGCGGCTCGGCGCGATGACCCTGCATCCGGAACCTGAGTCGGTGCCCCGCGCCCGGCGCTGGTTCCGGAAGTTCATCGCTCCGTACAACCCGGCCTGCTCCGTCGACGACTGCGCTCTGATGATCTCGGAGTTGGTGACCAACGCCATCCTCTACGGGCAGGCGGACGACCCCTGGCTGGTGCGGGTCGAGTGGTACCGCGAGGGAACCGCGCTCCGCGTTGATGTGCACAACCCGGGCTTCCCCGCGAACGTGCGGGTGCGGCACCCCGAAGCGAACGACGCTCACGGACGGGGGCTGCTCCTGGTCGACTCCATTGCCGACTCCTGGCACTCCGGTCCCAGCCGGCACGGCGGCACGGTCGTCTCCTTCGTGGTCGCCGATGCCTGGCCGGCGTGACGGGACGGCCCACCCCTTCTACTGCCGGTGTGAAAGTGTCGCTAGGCTGGTTGACCAGTTGACTTGGCCAATCTCGACAGGCGGCGCTCGTGACCTATGAAGTGGAGCCACCGAAGTACGTGCGCCTCGCGCAGACGCTTCAGCGTCGCATCGAAGACGGCACGTATCCACCCGGCACCCGAGTGCCGAGCGAGAACCAGCTGGTGCAGACCTTCGGCATGTCCCGCCCGACCGTCGTCCGGGCCCTGGAGCTCCTGAAGCGGGACGGCTGGCTCGAGTCCCGGCAGGGATACGGGACGACCGTCCGGGGTCGCCCGGAAGTCGTCGAGCAGAAGGACCGGCGGGGGCGTGGGGCGCTTGAGCGCGACGAGTCGCACGCCGCGGGTCGCCTGATCGAGGTCGGGCGTGTGCCTGTACCGCCGCGAGTCGCGTCGGTGCTCGGCCTGCCCAAGAGGACCGAAGTGCTCGTGCGCCGCTTCCTGGTCGAAGAGGACGGCGAGGCGGTGGAGCTGGTCTCGTCGTACTTCCCCGCCGGTCTGGCGGAAGGCACTGGGCTGGGGTCCGGCGAACCCCTGAGCGGGAGTGCGCGCGAACACCTCGAAGCTCGGAAGAAGATCCGCTTCGACCATGTCGTCGAGCGCGTGTCTGCTCGGTTGCCTGATGCGGGCGAGGCGGCCGTACTTGACCTGCCGGACGGTGTTCCCGTGCTGAGCGTTCTGGTTGTGGCGCGCGACGCATCGGGCCGTTCGTTGCAGGTCTCCGAGCTGCTGCTGCCGGCTGACCGGCAGGAACTCGAAGACACCTACCGCCTGAACTGACCTCGGTCGGCAGCGAGTTGCCAGTGATAGCGACTTGACAAGTCAACCTGTCATCTCTAGCTTCGAACTTGCTAAGTCAACCTGTCAGGTAGGCGGGTTGATCGACTCTCAGAAGGAGTAATCCCTGTGCGTGTGATCCGTGTTGACGCCTCGGCCGCCACCATCCTGCTCACCGAAGCCCCGGCGCCGAAGGTGCGCGACCGGCAGACCGGTGAGATCGCCAAGGACGCGGTGTCCGGCGAGGTGCTGATGACGGTCGGCGTCGTCTACATCGACGAGGGGGAGTCGTCGCTGATCCAGGTGGCGGTCCCGGAGAGCGGCGTGACCGAGGGGCTGACCGTCGGCGCCCCGGTGTCCCTTCCGGGGCTGGTGGCTCGGCCCTGGCAGAGCGTGTTCAACGGCCAGGAGCGCCACGGCATCGCCTATCGGGCGACCGCCGTCGCCCCGGGTGCCTTCCCCATGGCTGAAGCGGGCTGATGGCCGTGACGGACCTGGTGACGTGGGCCGAGCTGGGCGGTTCGCTCGCTGCGATAGGCGGAGCAGCCTACGCCCGGCACGCCTACCCGGCGGCGTACTGGTCCACGGTCGGGCTGCCGCTCGCGGTGGCCCGGCTGCTGGCCTCGTACTCCTCGACCATGGACGCCTGCGGCCTGACCGTCGAGCCTTCCCGGTGGCGGGCGCTGGCCGTCCGGGCGACCACTCGGCGTGAGGTCCGGCCGGTGCCTCCTCGTCGGGGCGTCATCCGACCCACGACGACCGGCTTGCGTATGCGGCTGCGCTTGGCTCCCGGCCAGGAGCCGACGGACGTGGCGGCCTCCGCGGAACGCCTCCGGCACGCCTGGGGCGTCCACGCCGTCCATGTGCGGGACGTCAAGCCAGGGGTCGTCGAACTGCGGCTCGTCGGCTTCGACGTGCTGCGGAAGGTGCGGATGCCCCGTCGGCTCGACGGCGGTCCGCTGCAGATCCCGGTGGCGTTACGAGAGGACGCGACCGCGTTCATACGCGACTACCGGACCGTGCCGCATGAGCTGGTCCTGGGCGCCACGCTCTCGGGCAAGTCCATGTACCTGCGGAACCTGCTGACCGGTCTCGCTGCCCGGCCGGTGGTCCTGGTCGGGATCGACTGCAAGCGAGGGGTCGAACTGGCTCCCTTCGCGCCCCGGCTCTCCGCTCTGGCGACCGACCCGGACCAGGCGGCCGAACTGCTTCCCGCACTGGTGAAGGAGATGGAGGACCGGTACGACCTGATCAAGGCCCGGCAGGGCATCGCACCCGGCACGCCCGAGGAGCTGATCACCTCGGACATCTGGGGCCTGCCGGAAGGCGAACGTCCGGCTCCGATCGTGCTGTTCATCGACGAAGTGGCGGAACTCTTCCTCGTCGCCACCAGGAAGGAGGAGGAACGGCGGGACGAGATGGTCACCCAGCTCATCCGGCTCGCCCAACTCGGCCGAGCCGCCGGGATCTACCTCGAAGTCTGCGGGCAGCGCTTCGGCGCCGAGCTGGGCAAGGGCGCGACCATGCTCCGCGCCCAGCTCACCGGCCGCGTCTGCCACCGCGTGAACGACGAAGCCTCGGCGAAGATGGCGCTCGGGGACATCGCCCCTGAAGCCGTTTTCGCGGCCTGCGCCATCGCACCCGAGCTGCCCGGCCTCGCCGTCGTCGGCGACACCTCCGGCGGCTGGTCCCGCATCCGCACTCCCTATCTCTCGCTTGCCGATGCTGCGGCCATCTGCCGCGCTACGGCTGACCTCGCTCCCGACGTACCGGCGCTCGATCCCTACCGCCCGTACGTATCGCCGACGCCGGTCGAGTCGTCCGGGCCCGCGGCCACCGCTCGCCCGATCACCGAATAGGCGCACCCGCCCCCGGTCGGCACGGCCGATCCGTGCCACCTCCCTACCCCTCCATGCCCTAAACCGGAAGGAGCTGACTCGTGCGTGCCCTGCCCGTCCGTATCGACGCCGTACTCGTCCAGGCACTGATCGCTGCCGCGCTGTCCTTCGCCCACCTGCACGATCTGGCGCTGGCTGCCGGGCAGGACGGCTGGAAGGCCTGGGCCTACCCGATCTCCGTCGACCTGCTGCTGGTCGCGGCCTGGCGGCGGCTCCGCTCCGGCGGGGCGAAAGCGGCCGGATGGTGCTGGTTCCTCATCGCACTGACCGCCTCGCTCGGCGCCAACGTGGCCACGGCCGGGCTGCTCGACCTCGGCGACGTACCCGACTGGCTGCGGATCCTCGTCGCCGGCTGGCCCGCGGTCGCGTTCCTCGGCGGGACGCTCCTCGCTCACGGAGCAACCGCAGATGCCCGAACAGGGGAGCACAAGGCGGCGCCGGCGCCGGACGTGGCCGAAGAACCGATCCCGGTAGCCGAGTTGCCCGCTGCGGAGTCGACATCGGCTCCGACCTCTACGCCCCCGGTGCCGCCGGCGCTCGTCAACCTCGCACGCAAGATCGCCGACGAACACCGCGCCCGGACCGGAACACCCATCGACACCTCGACCCTTCGCGCCCGGCTCGGCGTGCCGCTGCCCCTGGCCGAAGCCATCTCCACCCACCTGACCTGACCCGGAGGACATCCCCTCGTGCGCCCGTCCACGCTCCGCGCGCTCAAGCGCGCCGCAGAGCTGACCCGACAGAACCGCCTGACCGAAGCCGTGCTCGTCGCCGAGCCCGTGATCCTCACCGCCGACAGCTACGAGGGCGACGAGATCTTGCGCTGGCTCGCCGACCACGTCACCGACTTCACCGGCGAAGACCCGAAGGAGACCCGCCGTTGACCACCAACCGCCGCTTCCGCCGCGTCGTCCGCATCGGACCCGTACAGGTCGCCACCTACTACGACGGCCGGGGCCGGGAGAAGCACACCGCCGCCTGCACGGCCCCGCGCTGCGGCTTCGCCACGGACTACGACAGCCGCGCCGCCGCCGAACTGGCCGCCCGTACACACCGCTGCGCCGTCCGCTGAAGGAGCTCCCGTGACCGTCTCGCTGCCGCTCGTCGTCGTCCTGGGCGTCGTCGCCTGGGCCGCGATCAAGCTCCTCGGCGTCCGGCTCTGGATCGCCGTGGTGATCGCCCTGTTCGGCTTCTGGGTCTCCCACACCTTCCTCGCCCCCGTCATCGAGTCCGGCACACGTTCCGGTGTCGACGTCGTCAACGGCAACCACGAGTGACAAGGAGGTCCGCCGTGTTCCGCCCCAAACTGCCCGACATCCCGACTCCGCCGCCGACCGTCGTGCCTCAGCAGACGCAGGCTCCGGCCCCCGCGGGAGGCCGATCGGTCGCCCCGTACCTGGGCGTCGGTGCCGGCGCGGTCGCCGCCGTGGTCGTCGTCGGAGTCGTGCTCACCGCGCTCCTGGCGGCGGTCGCCGTCTCGGCCGTCTCCGTGGCCATCGCCGCCGTGGTCCTGCGCTCCCTCGTCACCAGCGCGCACAAGCGCTGACCGGCCGACGGGGCGGCAAACGCCGCCAAGCATCCCGCCGCCCCGCCAGCCGCCTCCCAACCGTCGCAACAGCCGAAAGGAATTCCCATCATCACCCGGCAGACTCCGCCCCCGCTGGCGGAACTCTCCACGCTGGCCTCCCTCGGCGCCCTGCCCGAGTTGGCCCGCCAGCTGTCCGGCCTGGGCGGCTGCACCCGCCCCGTACGTCTCGACGGCCACCGCACCGAACTTGCGGTGGACCGGACGACGGGCGAGATCGGCCGCGTCCTGCACCACCTGGACTCGTCGGCCCTGCCCGCCGGTCAGCTCCTCGTCCGCTGCAACAACCGCCGAGCCACCCGGTGCGCGGCCTGCGCCGAGACCTACCGCCGCGACACCTACCACCTGATCACCGCCGGACTCCGCGGTGGCAAGGGCACCCCCGAACAGGTCTCCACACACCCGCGCGTCTTCGCCACCTTCACCGCCCCCGGCTTCGGCCCTGTCCACAACCGCCCCTCCAGCGGCCGGCCCTGCCGCTGCGGCGTCCGGCACGACGACGCAGACCCCGCCCTGGGCACGCCCCTCGACCCCGACACCTACGACTACGAAGCGGCCGTGTTGTGGAACGCGCACGCCGGTGCCCTGTGGCGGCGCTTCACGATCTACCTCCGCCGGGAGGTCGCCAAGCGCGTCGGCCTCACTCAGCGGGCGTTCCGGGACCACGCCCGGATCTCCTTCGCGAAGGTGGCCGAGTACCAGAAGCGAGGCGCGGTCCACTTCCACGCCGTGATCCGCCTCGACGGCCCGGAGGGCGGTGACTCACCGGCGCCCGCCTGGGCCACGGCCGAGCTGCTGACCGATGCCATCCGAGCCGCGGCAGCCGCCGCTCGCGTCAACGGCCCGACGCTCGACGGCCGGTCGCACACCTTCGTCTTCGGCCGACAGCTCGACGCCCGCACGATCCGTACCGCCGACTTCAACGGCGGCCAAGAGCTGACCGAGCGGGCCGTAGCGGCGTACATCGCCAAGTACGCCACCAAGGGCGCCGAGACGGCGACCGGAACCCTGGACCGACCGCTGAAGTTCCTCGCCGAGCTGGCCCAAGCCCAGATCACCGACCACGCCCGGCGCATGATCCGCACCGCCTGGGCTCTCGGCGCCCGTCCCGCACTGGCAGACCTCCGGCTGCGGGCCTGGGCCCACATGCTCGGCTTCCGCGGCCACTTCTCCACCAAGTCCCGCCGCTACTCCACCACTCTCGGCGCGCTCCGCGACGCCCGCGCCGAATGGCGCCGTGCCCAAGCGGCCCCGCCTGTCACGCAGGACGACGAAACCACGCTCGTCCTCGCTCACTGGGTGTTCGCCGGCACCGGCCTGTCCCGCGGCGAAGCCTGGCTCGCCGCATCCCTCGAACCCGCCCCCGGAACGGAAGGAGAACCCACATGGACCGTCGACGCGACGAACTGATGACAGTGCCCCAGGTACTGAACGAGTTGGGCGGCGTGTCTCGCCGGACCTTCTACCGATGGCGGGAGCTGGGGCTCGGGCCGACCGCCTTCAAGCTGCCCAACGGTGAGCTGCGCGTGTGGCGAAGCGACTTCAGCGCATGGTTGCGACAGCTGGAGGAAGCGGCATGAAGTCCCTCGACGTGAAGGTCTGGGGTGTCCGGAAGCGGAACACCAAGAAGTCGTCCTATGACGTTCGGTGGACAGTGGCGGGGAACGTCTTCTCCGAGCAGTTCCGCACCAAAGCGTTGGCGGACCACTACCGGTCCAAATTGCTCCGCGCCACTCATGCCGGCGAAGAGTTCGGCACGGTGACAGGGCTGCCCGATTCGATGGTCGAAAATTCAGCCTCGATGACCTGGTATGCCTTCGCTCTGAAGTACCTCGCCATGAAGTGGCCGCACGCGGCGCCGAACACGCGCAACGGGATCAATGAGGCCCTGACCGCCGTGACGATGGCTCTTCTTGACGAGCGCCCGGGGCAGCCGTCCGAGGAACTGATCAGGAGGGCGCTTCGCAACGGGGCCTTCGTCCTTCCCGGACCGGACGAGCGCGAATTGCCGACCGAGATCGCGAACACCTTGCACTGGGTGGCCAAGGCGTCGCGTCCGCTCTCGGACCTCGGTGACGCCGCGATCGGCAGGGCCGTCCTGGATTCGCTCAAGCTGAAGCTCGACGGGACGGCGGCAGCCGCGGAGACCGTCCGGCGTAAGCGTCGGACGCTCGTCAACGCACTGCACTATGCAGTGGATCTCGGGGAGTTCAAAGAGAACCCGATCACGGGCATCCGCTGGAAGAAACCGAAGGTGGCCGGGGAAGTCGATCCGCGGGTGGTCGCCAATCCCGCACAGGCCCGTTCCCTGCTGACTGCGGTCTCGTACGTCGGTGGGTATGGCCGGGCTCGTGGTCGCCGACTCGTCGGCCTGTTCGCCTGCATGTACTACGGCGCCTTGCGTCCGGCTGAGGCCGTCGGCCTCACCGATGCGGACCTGAAGCTGCCCGAGGCCGGCTGGGGAACAGTGCTGCTGAATCGGACGCGCCCCAGCGTCGGGAAGCAGTGGACGGACTCCGGCGAGACCCATGACGACCGGGGCCTGAAGAACCGGCCGGCGGAAGAGGTCCGGCTCGTCCCGATCCCGCCCCAGCTCGTCGCCATCCTCCGGCAGCACTTCGATACGTTCGGCACCGCCGAGGACGGGCGGCTGTTCACCAACGAGCGTGGGGGAGTGGTCGGCTCCTCGACGTACTACCGCGTCTGGCAGGAGGCCCGTGCGCTGGCGCTCCCACCGGCCGCGGTGGCCTCACCGCTCGCGGCTCGCCCGTATGACCTCCGGCACTCGGCGCTGTCGACCTGGCTCAACTCCGGGGTGGATCCGACGGAGGTCGCCGAGCGTGCGGGCAACAGCGTGGAGGTCCTGCTGAGCCGTTACGCCAAGTGCATCGACGGCCGGCAGGGGATCGTCAACCGCAAGATCGAGGAGTTGTTGCGCGAATACGAGTGATCCCGTACGGCGCTAGGCTTCGAGCCCCCGGACTCGTCTGGGGGCTTGCGCCGTTCAAGGGCTGGCAGGAACCGGTGCAGTGCACCTTGTGATCTCCGGGGGATGCCATGGAGTTGCTTGCGGTCCTCGACGAAGCGGTGGCCGCTCTTAAGGCTCCTCTGAGCGGGGAAGACCGGGCGCAGGGCTGGACCGATGATCTCCGAAGAGAGGTGCAGGAGGAGATCTCGATCAATCGCTCGGTGCTCCGTCGCCACGGGACGGGCATGGTGCGACACCTGCGTCCTCGCTTCGACGAGTGGATGGAACACGAGGGCGTGCAGCCCGGACGCCTCCGGGACCTGGTGGGCGCCGTGCAGCGGTTGCTCGTGGAGGCTCGGGCCACGGCGTGAGAAACGCTGGCCGACCTGGTCGTTTGTCGCCCGTCGCCAGTCCACGAATAGTCCACGGACCCCGGCATACGCCCGCTCCGGGCGGCACACGCCTGCACATACGCGAAGACCCCGGCCTCAGCGTTTCCGCTGGTGACGGGGTCTTTGGACACCTCATACAGGGTGCCCCCGGCAGGATTCGAACCTGCGCACACGGCTCCGGAGGCCGTTGCTCTATCCCCTGAGCTACGGGGGCGTCCGCCGCTCTCGGCGGCGACGGGTAGAACCCTACCAGCTCTGATGGGGTGCCCGTGAACAGGTATTTCCAGCCCGTGACGAGGGGGTGGCGGGCCACCGCACGGACGCCGGCCGATCGCCTGCCGGCGTTGGCCGCCCACGCGCCCCACCCGATTCCGGCCGAGGCCCGCGGACGGGGCACTCCGCAGTCCGGCCGCCCCGGCGCCCACCCTGTGCACCCCACCCCATCCACCCCGTAGTCCGGCCGCCCCGCCGGGCGTCCCGTCCGCATGGCTTCCACCTGCCCCGCACCCCGTCGGGGTCAGAAGTGGGGAAAAGCCGGACGCGGGTGCGTTCGCGGACCTACTCTCGAGTTGTGTCAGGCGTGTCCGGCCGGGTGCTCGTCGTCGACGACAACAGGGTGATCCGGCAGCTGATCAGGGTCAATCTCGAGCTGGAGGGCTTCGAGGTCGTGACCGCGGCCGACGGTGCCGAGTGCCTGGAAGTCGTCCACGACGTGCGGCCGGATGTGATCACGCTCGATGTGGTGATGCCGCGGCTCGACGGCCTGCGGACCGCCGTGCGGCTGCGGTCGGATCCGAGGACCAGGCGCGTGCCCGTCGCGATCATAAGCGCATGTACGCAGCACGAGGTCGACACGGGTGTCGCCGCCGGCGTCGACGCCTTTCTCGCCAAGCCCTTCGAGCCCGCCGAGTTGGTGCGGCTCGTCCGACGGCTGATGTACGGGGAGGGTCCGCCGTCCGTGGACGGCAGGCATGGTGCCGGGAGGGCGGGGAGTACGCGGGGCTGACCGCATGGCGAAACCGGTTCGCGATCACACCCCCTCTCTCCCATACGCTTGTCCCGTGACCCCCGCAGATCTCTCCCGTACCGTGCTGGGCGCCGTGTGCCGTGCGGTCGAGGAGGGCGCCCTGCACGCACCCGTACCTGAGCGGATCAAGGTCGAGCGCCCCCGCCCCGGAGGTCGTGGGGACTACTCCACCAATGTCGCGCTCCGGCTCGCCGGGCCTGCCGGGCGGAAGGCCCGGGACGTAGCGGAAGTGCTGAGAGCCCGGATCGCCGACACTCCCGGCATCGATCGGGTCGAGATCACCGGGCCCGGTTTCCTGAACTTCACCCTCGGTGGTGACCCGGCAGCCCTGCTCCTGCGTGCGATCGGTGAACGGGGTTCGGAGTACGGGCACGGTGACGGCTTCTCCGGGGTCCGCTTCGGCTTCGCGCCGGCCCGTGAACTCCGCGCCGGGGTGATCACCGACACCGTCGTGCGGCTGCTGGCGGCCCAGGGCGCGACGGCCGTCGTCGAGCCCGGGGGCACCGAGCGGATCACCGCCCTCCCCGTCCAGGACGAGGCGATCTTCGACCGTGCCGGCCGTGATGCCGCCCTCTGGGCGCTGCTCCGGCCCGCCGCCCACGACCAGCCTCTCGCGCACGGCGCCCTGCTCGTACAGAGGGAGTCGAACGCGCTCTTCCGGGTCCGGTACGCATACTCCCGCAGCAGGGCCCTGCTGCGTGCGGCCGAGCGGCTCGGCATCCCCGTCGCGTACGACGGGTGCGTTTCGTACGACGATGACGTCTCGTACGTCGGGGAGGTCTCGCATGGCGGGAGCGCCGCGCGCCACGAGGCCGTCGCGTACGACGGGCGCGTCTCCTACGACGGGGACCCTTCCCCCGCGCGCGGTGCGTACGATGGCCCGCTCCCGCCCGGCTCTGTCCGCCGCACCGCGGACCCGTTCCCGTCGGGCTCTGTCCGCCGCACCGCGGACCCGCACCCGCCCGGCCCCGTTCGCGGCACCGGGGCCTCCTCCGCGCTCCTCAGCGTTCTCGGCGACCACCCCGCCGTCCTGGAGTCCGCCGCCCGGCTGCGCGCCCCCGACCGGGTCGCGCGCCATCTCGAGGCCATCGCCGACGCCCTGCTCGGCTTCCAGCAGACCGTGCTGCCCGTCGGTGACGAGAAACCCTCGGCCACCCACCGTTCCCGGCTCGCCCTCGCCGAAGCCGCCGGGACGGTGCTGGCAGGTGGCCTGGCCCTGCTCGGCATCAGCGCACCCGAACACCTGTAGATGTGAGAGAAGAATGAGCCGTTCCGCACACCCCGCCGGGCCCCGTTACGCCGACGTCCTCCCCGAGGGCCATTACGCCGCCCCGCCGGCCGACCTCAACGTGCTGGACGAGAAGGTCTGGTCGCGTACCGTGAACCGCTCCGGCGACGGCGTCGTCACCGTCGCCGGCATCGAAGTCACCAGGCTCGCGGAGGAGTTCGGCACCCCTGCCTACTTCCTCGACGAGGCGGACTTCCGTGCCCGCTGCCGTGCCTGGGCCGACGCCTTCGGCAAGGACGCCGACGTCTTCTACGCGGGCAAGGCGTTCCTCTCCCGCGCCGTCGTGCGCTGGCTGAACGAGGAGGGGCTCAACCTCGATGTCTGTTCCGGTGGCGAGCTGACCACCGCGCTCGACGCCGGGATGCCCGCCGAGCGCATCGCCTTCCACGGCAACAACAAGTCCCCCGAGGAGATCGAGACGGCGGTGCGGGCGGGTGTCGGGCGCATCGTCCTCGACTCCTTCCAGGAGATCGTCCGCGTCGCGCACATCGCCCGGTCACTCGGCAGGCGCCAGCGTGTCCAGATCCGCGTCACCGTCGGCGTCGAGGCCCACACCCACGAGTTCATCGCCACCGCCCACGAGGACCAGAAGTTCGGTCTCGCGCTCGCGGGCGGGCAGGCGGCGGAGGCGGTGCGGCGGGCCCTTCGGCTGGAGGGGCTGGAGCTCGTCGGCATCCACTCGCACATCGGCTCGCAGATCTTCGACACCTCCGGCTTCGAGGTGGCCGCCCACCGGGTGGTCGGACTGCTGAAGGAGGTCCGGGACGAGCACGGCGTCGAGCTCCCGGAGATCGACCTCGGCGGCGGTCTCGGCATCGCCTACACCTCCGACGACGACCCGCGCGAGCCGCACGAGATCGCCAAGGCGCTGAGCGAGATCGTCACCCGGGAGTGCGAGGCTGCCGGTCTGCGCACGCCCCGCATCTCCGTCGAGCCGGGCCGCGCGATCGTCGGGCCGACCGCCTTCACGTTGTACGAGGTCGGCACGATCAAGCCGCTCGAGGGGCTGCGGACGTACGTCAGCGTCGACGGTGGCATGTCCGACAACATCCGGACGGCGTTGTACGACGCCGAGTACAGCGTGGCCTTGGTCTCGCGGTCGAGTGACGCCGAGCCGATGCTCGTCCGCGTCGTCGGCAAGCACTGCGAGAGCGGCGACATCGTGGTACGGGACGCCTTTCTGCCGGCCGATCTGGCGCCGGGCGACCTGATCGCGGTGCCGGCGACGGGCGCGTACTGCCGTTCCATGGCCAGCAACTACAACCACGCGCTCCGCCCGCCCGTCGTCGCCGTGCGCGACGGCCAGGCGAAGGTGATCGTCCGGCGTGAGACGGAGGAAGATCTCCTGCGTCTGGATGTCGGCTGATGAAATATATGTCTCAGAATCCGGACGGGGAGCGGAAAGCCCCGTGCGGTGGGTGAGACTGGTTCGCACTCTGCTTTATGAAGGAATCGAGGTCGGATGATGCGTACGCGTCCGCTGAAGGTGGCGCTGCTGGGCTGTGGAGTGGTCGGCTCAGAGGTGGCGCGCATCATGACGACGCACGCCGGCGACCTCGCCGCTCGGATCGGGGCCCCGGTGGAGCTCGCCGGGGTCGCCGTCCGCCGTCCCGCCAAGGTCCGTGAGGGGATCCCGCAGGAGCTCATCACCACCGACGCCAAGGCGCTCGTCTCGCGCTCCGACATCGACGTGGTCGTCGAGGTCATCGGCGGTATCGAGCCCGCGCGGACGCTGATCACCACCGCCTTCGAGCACGGCGCCTCGGTCGTCTCCGCCAACAAGGCGCTGCTCGCGGAGGACGGCGCCACGCTGTACGCCGCCGCCGAGAAACACGGTCGGGACCTCTACTTCGAGGCCGCCGTGGCCGGTGCGATCCCGCTGATCAGGCCGCTGCGCGAGTCCCTCGCGGGCGACAAGGTCAACCGGGTCCTCGGCATCGTCAACGGGACGACGAACTTCATCCTCGACAAGATGGACACCTCGGGCGCCGGTTATTCCGAGGCCCTGGACGAGGCCACCGCCCTCGGGTACGCCGAGGCCGACCCGACCGCCGACGTCGAGGCCTTCGACGCCGCCGCCAAGGCGGCGATCCTCGCCGGGATCGCCTTCCACACCCGGGTGCGCCTCGACGACGTGTACCGCGAGGGCATGACCGAGGTCACCGCCGCGGACTTCGCCTCCGCCAAGCAGATGGGATGCACCATCAAGCTGCTGGCGATCTGCGAGCGGGCGGCGGACGGCAGGTCGGTGACGGCCCGCGTGCACCCGGCGATGATCCCGCTGAGCCACCCGCTGGCGTCCGTCCGCGAGGCGTACAACGCGGTGTTCGTCGAGGCCGAGGCGGCCGGCCGGCTGATGTTCTACGGCCCCGGCGCCGGCGGTTCGCCGACCGCCTCCGCCGTGCTCGGCGACCTGGTCGCCGTCTGCCGCAACAAGCTCGCCGAGGCGACGGGGCCCGGCGAGTCCGTGTACACGCAGCTGCCCGTCAGTCCGATGGGCGAGGTCGTGACGCGATACCACATCAGCCTCGACGTGGCCGACAAACCGGGTGTGCTCGCCCAGGTGGCGACGGTCTTCGCCGAGCACGGCGTATCCATCGACACGGTGCGCCAGACGGGCAAGGACGGCGAGGCTTCGCTCGTCGTCGTCACCCACCGCGCGCCCGACGCCGCCCTCTCGGGGACCGTCGCGGCGCTGCGCAAGCTCGACACCGTGCGCGGTGTCGCCAGCATCATGCGGGTTGAAGGAGAGTAAGGACCCATGAGCACTCGCACTCACCAGTGGCGCGGCATCATCGAGGAGTACCGTGACCGGCTTCCGGTGACGGACACGACGCCGGTCGTCACTCTCGGCGAGGGCGGCACGCCGCTCGTCTTCGCGCAGTCCCTCTCCGAGGCCACGGGGTGTGACGTACATCTCAAGGTCGAGGGTGCCAACCCGACCGGGTCCTTTAAGGACCGCGGGATGACGATGGCGATCACCAGGGCCAAGGAGGAGGGGGCGAAGGCCGTCATCTGCGCCTCCACCGGCAACACCTCGGCGTCCGCCGCGGCCTACGCGGGCCGCGCCGGAATGGTGTCCGCCGTGCTGATCCCGCAGGGCAAGATCGCGATGGGCAAGCTGGGGCAGGCGCTGGTCCACGGGGCGAAGATCCTGCAGGTCGACGGCAACTTCGACGACTGCCTGGTGCTGGCCCGGGGGCTGTCCGAGAACTACCCCGTGGCGCTGGTCAATTCGGTGAACCCGGTCCGGATCGAGGGCCAGAAGACCGCGGCCTTCGAGATCGTCGACGCGCTCGGCGACGCGCCCGACGTCCATGTGCTGCCGGTCGGCAACGCCGGCAACATCACGGCGTACTGGAGGGGCTACAAGGAGTACGCGGCGGACGGAATGTCGGCCCGTACTCCCCGTATGTGGGGCTTCCAGGCGTCCGGTTCCGCGCCCATCGTGCGCGGCGAGGTCGTCAAGGACCCGTCGACGATCGCGACCGCGATCCGGATCGGCAATCCCGCCTCCTGGGAGTTCGCGCTGGCGGCCAAGGAGGAGTCCGGCGGCTTCATCGACGAGGTGACCGATCGTCAGATTCTGCGTGCCTACAAACTGTTGGCCTCGCGCGAGGGCGTCTTCGTGGAGCCCGCCTCGGCCGCCTCGGTGGCCGGTCTGCTCAAGGCCGCCGAGGAGGGCAAGGTCGAAGCCGGCCAGCGGATCGTCTGCACGGTCACGGGCAACGGCCTGAAGGACCCCGACTGGGCGGTCGCCGGAGCGCCCCAGCCGCTCACGGTCCCGGTGGACGCGGCCGCGGCGGCGCAGCAGCTCGGGCTCGTCTGAGGCGTTCCCGCCCGGGCCGGGGGCCGGTGGCTGCCCCGTACCGCTCCCGGGCCGCGGGGGCGACGTCGTGCCGTGCGCGGGAGCGGTCGCACGAGTGGGTGCGGCCGCACCGCCACCGGCGCATGCGCCGGTGGCGGTGCCGTGGAGGCGCGGGTGCCCGAGGGGCGGTCTCCCGTGCGCCGGGCCGCGTCTCACGAGCGTGGCGCGCGTAGACCGCAAGTCGCCCGGCATGTCCCGAAGAGGCACACAGGGGAGTGCGACACGCATCGCGCGCCTCCTGTGCGCCCTGTGTCGCCGCGGAACCTTCCTTGGATAGGCTGTACGCAACCCCGCCGCCGCATATGCCGCGGTCGCTGCCGTCACCGGCCCGTGGGTCTTCGCAACTTCACGTCATCATCACGCCGATCAGACCCGATCACACAGATCATCGAGATCAGCACCGATCAGAACCAAGGAGTGTCGTCGATCGATGGCCGGTCCCGCGTTCCGCGCCGCCGCCGTCCGAGTGCGCGTGCCCGCCACCAGCGCCAACCTCGGACCGGGCTTCGACGCCTTCGGCCTGTCGCTGGGCCTGTACGACGACGTCGTCGTCCGTGTCGCCGACACCGGGCTGCACATCGACATCGCCGGTGAGGGGGCCGACACGCTGCCGCGCGACGAGAGTCACCTTCTCGTTCGCTCGCTGCGCACGGCCTTCGACCTGCTCGGCGGGCAGCCCCGCGGCCTCGAGGTCGTCTGCGCGAACCGCATCCCGCACGGCCGCGGGCTCGGCTCCTCCTCGGCCGCCATCTGCGCGGGCATCGTGGCCGCCCGGGCGGTGACCATAGGCGGCGACGCCAGGCTCGACGACGCGGCGCTGCTGGAGCTCGCCACCGAGATCGAGGGTCACCCCGACAACGTCGCCGCCTGCCTCCTCGGCGGGTTCACCCTCGCCTGGACCGACGCCGGCGCGGCCCGTGCGATCAGGATGGACCCATCCGAATCCATCGTTCCGGTGGTTTTCGTGCCGAGCAGGCCGGTGCTCACCGAGACCGCCCGCGGTCTTCTGCCGCGCACGGTCCCGCACGTGGACGCCGCCGTCAACGCTGGCCGTGCGGCGCTGCTCGTCGAGGCCCTCACCAGGCGCCCCGAGCTGCTGCTTCCCGCCACCGAGGACCGTCTCCACCAGGAGTACCGTGCCCCGGCGATGCCGCAGAGCGTCGACCTGGTGAACCGACTGCGCGCGGACGGCGTCCCCGCGGTCATCTCCGGTGCGGGTCCCACCGTGCTCGCGCTGGCCGAGGACGGTGCGGCCGACAAGGTCGCACGGCTGGCGGGCGAGGGCTGGGCGGCGAACAGGCTCGCCCTCGACGCCGCGGGAGCGAGCGTTCTCCCGCTCGCTTCGTAGCGACACGGGATTGCCGGTGACAGAGAGGGGGAATGTTTGTTGGAGCCGGTAGTGTTAACCTCAAGTACGCAGCCCACAATCTTGTGGCGCGGTGCTTCGCGTCCCTTTCCGGGACCGCCATTCTTCCGGGAGCCTCCCCAACTGCCTGAGCAGCCTGCCTGAGCAGTTTCGAGCACGCTCCGGAACCGGCACGACACCCCTCGCTTCGCCCGAAGAGAGGGCCGAGCAGGGGGAACTCGGGCCGGACCTTGCACGTACATTCCTCCGCCGTACCCCGGCGGACCACCGCCCCGGCTCCGGTCCGCGATCAGAAAGATCGAGGACCGCGCCGGACAGCACAACCGGTCGCCGAGCCAGAAGGCCGACGTCCGCTCCAGGGAAGGACCCTTCGTGAGCGACACCACCGATCTGATGGGCGTGACTGCCGACAACAGTGTCGACACCGCCGCGCCCGCCGCAGGTGCTGCCACTGGCACCACCTCCCGGCGCCGCCGTTCCGGCACCGGCCTCGAGGGCATGGTCCTGGCCGAGCTCCAGCAGGTCGCTTCGGGCCTCGGGATCAGGGGCACCGCGCGGATGCGCAAGAGCCAGCTGATCGAGGTCATCAAGGAGGCGCAGGCCGCCGGAGGAGCCGCTGCCAAGGGCTCCGAGGCCGCCGGCGGCACGGCCGAGACGAAGCCGAAGCGCCGCGCCGCCTCCAAGGCCCGTACGGGTGAGGGAGCCGCCGAGCCGAAGGCCGAGTCCCCGGCCGCCCAGCAGCAGATCGACATCCCCGGTCAGCCTGCCAGCGACGACGCCCCGGCGGGCGAGCGCCGTCGCCGCCGGGCCACCGCTCCCGCGGGCAGCCCGGAGGGCGACGCGGCCAAGGGCGAGGCGAAGGGCGACCTCAAGACCGAGGTCCGTGCCGAGACCAGGACCGAGGGGCAGCCGGAGGCCAAGGCCGAGGCGGCCACCGAGACCGCCGAGGGGCGCCGCGGCGACGGACGGCGCGACCGCGGTGAGCGCGGCGACCGCCGTGACCGTCAGCGCGACCGCCGCGGCGGCAAGGGCGACGACCAGCAGGGCGGCGGCCAGCGCCAGCAGCAGGGCGGCCAGCAGCAGCGGCAGGGCGGCGGCCCGCAGGACGACTTCGACGACGAGCAGGGCGGCCGGCGCGGGCGCCGTGGCCGGTACCGCGACCGCCGTGGCCGCCGCGGCCGCGAGGAGTTCGGCGGCGAGCCGCAGCTCGCCGAGGACGACGTGCTGATCCCCGTCGCGGGCATCCTCGACATCCTGGACAACTACGCGTTCATCCGGACCTCCGGCTACCTGCCCGGCCCGAACGACGTGTACGTGTCCCTCGCCCAGGTCCGCAAGAACGGTCTGCGCAAGGGTGACCACGTCACCGGCGCGGTCCGGCAGCCCAAGGAGGGCGAGCGCCGCGAGAAGTTCAACGCGCTGGTCCGTCTGGACTCCGTCAACGGCATGGCGCCCGAATCCGGCCGCGGCCGCCCGGAGTTCAACAAGCTGACCCCGCTCTACCCGCAGGACCGACTCCGTCTGGAGACGGACCCGGGCGTGCTGACCACGCGGATCATCGACCTCGTGTCGCCGATCGGCAAGGGCCAGCGCGGACTGATCGTGGCCCCGCCGAAGACCGGCAAGACCATGATCATGCAGGCGATCGCCAACGCGATCACCCACAACAACCCCGAGTGCCACCTGATGGTCGTCCTCGTCGACGAGCGTCCGGAGGAGGTCACCGACATGCAGCGGTCGGTCAAGGGCGAGGTCATCTCCTCGACCTTCGACCGCCCGGCGGAGGACCACACCACGGTCGCCGAACTGGCCATCGAGCGCGCCAAGCGTCTCGTCGAGCTGGGCCACGACGTGGTCGTCCTGCTGGACTCCATCACCCGACTGGGCCGTGCGTACAACCTGGCGGCCCCGGCCTCCGGCCGCATCCTGTCCGGTGGTGTCGACTCGACCGCGCTCTACCCGCCGAAGCGCTTCTTCGGCGCCGCGCGCAACATCGAGGACGGCGGCTCGCTGACCATCCTGGCCACCGCGCTGGTCGACACCGGCTCGCGCATGGACGAGGTGATCTTCGAGGAGTTCAAGGGCACCGGCAACATGGAGCTCAAGCTCGACCGGAAGCTCGCCGACAAGCGCATCTTCCCCGCGGTGGACGTCGACGCGTCCGGCACCCGCAAGGAGGAGATCCTGCTCAGCGGCGAGGAGCTCGCCATCGTCTGGAAGCTGCGCCGGGTGCTGCACGCACTCGACCAGCAGCAGGCGATCGAGCTGCTGCTCGACAAGATGAAGCAGACGAAGTCGAACGCCGAGTTCCTGCTGCAGATCCAGAAGACGACGCCGGCGCCGAACGGCGACTGACGTCGCCTGATCGGCAACCGGACCGCCCCGTCACCCGCAGGTGACGGGGCGGTCTCGTTTCGCCGGAGCCCCACCGTCCACTGGTCAACCGTCAGTTGACACGCGTATCATCGGCGATTCCGGGTGGGGGGGAATCCACTGCGCGGCACCAGTCGAGGCCGGGGGGCCTCTTGAGGCGTGCTGCCCACAAGACCAGTTGTGCCCCACCGACACCAGAGATTTCTCCGGTGGGGCGGTCGCGCTCTGCCGGGTCTACCCAAGGGGTTACCGAGTGCAGATACGCACCCGCGGTGGCCGGCACAAGCGCCGCATGAGACTCGCGGTACCTGCTGTCGCCGCCATCGTCGCGCTGACCGGCGCCGGCATAGCGATCACCGGCTCCGGGTCGGCCGAGGCCGGTGAGACACCGCAGATCACCGCCGAGTCGCAGAAGCCCGCCCAGCCGTCGCAGGGCGAGCTGCGGGGACGCGTGGTCGCGGCCATGAAGGCCGATGCGAAGAACGAGCGGTCCCTCATCGAGCAGCCCGACTCCGCAGCCGCCGCCGAGGAGACCCGCAGCGCGCCGAGCGCTCGCATCATCGGTGGTTCCACGACCACCATCTCCACCGCGCCCTGGATGGCACAGCTCCACTTCTCCGACGCCGAGGGCAGCTACTTCTGCGGCGGCGTCGTGATCGCCCCGACCAAGGTCGCCACCGCCGCGCACTGCGTCAAGGGCATCAAGTGGTACCAGGACGGCGCGGTCGTCGTCGGTACCGACCGGATGCCGACCCAGAACACCGACGGCTCCTGGGACTTCCACGGCGGCACCGTGCTCGGCGCCTACCGCCAGTGGAACCACCCGCAGTACAGCCCGTACACGATCGACAACGACGTGGCCGTGCTGACGCTGACATCCTCGGTGCCGTCCACGGTCAAGACGCTGCCGCTCGCGCAGCCGACCGACTCCGCGCTGTACCAGGCCGGTCGCGACGGCAAGGTGTACGGATGGGGCCGCACCAGCTCCACCAACCCCAACAGCTCCTCGCAGACGCTGAAGGTCGCCGACGCCGACATCGTCTCCGACACCTCGTGCGCCGCCGCCTACCCCGACGGCTTCATCAAGGGCCACATGGTCTGCGCCGGCGCCGCGCCCACCGGCTCGGACGCCACCAGCGAGACCACCTGCAACGGTGACTCCGGCGGCCCGCTGGTCGTCGGCGGCAAGCTCGCCGGCATCGTCTCCTGGGGCGACGAGAACTGTTCGGCCGCCGGCAAGTACGGCGTGTACGCCAAGGCGACCACGTACTCCGCGCCGATCCAGTCACGTGTCGACGACGCCAACTGGAGCGCTGACCACACCGCGGACCTGATGGCCCGCCGTGCCTCGGACAACTCCCTGTTCAGCTGGCACTCCAAGGTGACGAGTCTCACCCGCACCCACAACCTGGGCAGCTTCAAGGGCGTCAACCTGCTGGTGCAGACCGACCTGGACCGGGACGACAACGAGGACCTGCTGTACCGCGTCGCCAACGGCGACGTCTACTGGGACCACTACGTGCCCGGCCCCGGCGGCACCGAGGGCGACTGGGCGTTCAAGCTCGTGGCCAAGGGCTGGAGCAAGCACAAGCAGATCGTCGCCCCCGGCGACGTCACCGGCGACGAGCTGCCCGACATGCTGGCGATCGACTCCACCGGCACCATGCGCGTCTACCCCGGCAGGGGCAACGGCGGATTCGCCGCGCCGATCGCCGTCGGCTCGGGCTGGGGCACGTTCACGATGGTCCGCGGTCACGGCGACTTCACCGCCGACGGCAAGGCCGACATCTTCGCCCGGAAGAGCGACGGCAAGACCTACCTCTACAAGGGCACCGGTGTCGCCACCAAGCCCTGGGCGGCCCCCGTCCTGGTCGGCGCCTTCGGCGCCATGAACGCCATCGTCACCACCGGCGACGTCAACAGCGACGGTCACGCGGACGTGCTGACCCGCGACACCGCGGGCAAGCTCTGGCTCTACCCGGGCAAGGGCAACGGCGGCTTCAACGCCCGCGTAGCGATGGGCAGCGGCTGGCAGGCATACAACCTGTTCGGCTGATCCCGCAAGGGTCGCAGACCTGGACGGATCCGGCGGAAGCCGCCGGGCGTGGTGGGGCGTCCACCACACGCCCCGGCGGCGGTCCGCGGCGGACGAGCCCTCGGCCCCCGCCGCCCGCCGGAGCGTCGACGCAGGTCACCAAGGGCCTGTGCGCCTCGGTTCCATTCGATGCGCACAGGCCCTTCGTCATGCGTTTCTCATGGACCTCTCAGCTGCCCGTGCAACCCTTCTCGCCCCTCGCAGGTCTCACAGGTGGAGCAACAAAGCTTGACAGGGTGGACGAAACCGTGCCTGAAGACCGTGGCCGGGGGTAATGGGACCTTCGAGGACTTGGGGAGCCATGGCGGACCAGAGCAAGGGCCGAATAGGCGGTACGGGAAGTCGCCGCAAGCCGCCCACCGCGCGGCGCCGGGCCGCGACCCTCGCCGCGTGGTCCGTGGCCGGGCTCGTGCTGGTCGGGGGGTCGGGGCTCGGCTGGGTCTACCTCAAGCTCGACGGCAACATCCAGGGCGTGGACATCAGCGGCCGGCTCGGCACCGACCGTCCGGACGACGTCGACAACGGCTCCATGGACATCCTCGTCCTCGGGTCCGACTCCCGCGCCGGCGCGAACGGCGAGTACGGCAGGGACGAGGGCGGCGCCCGCTCCGACACGGCGATGATCGTGCACATATACGAGGGCCGCAGGAAGGCCGCCGTCGTGTCCGTGCCCCGCGACACCCTGATCGACCGGCCCGGCTGCACCGACAGCCGGGGCGACGACGTTCCCGGCGAGCGCCGCGCCATGTTCAACACGGCGTACGAGGTCGGCGGCCCGGCCTGTGCGGTGAAGACCGTCGAGAAGATCTCCGGCATCCGGATGGACCACTACGTGGAGGTCGACTTCACCGGCTTCAAGAAGCTCGTGGACGAACTCGGCGGGGTGGACGTCACCACCACCGAGGCGATCAGGGACTCCAAGAGCCACCTCGACCTCGAACCCGGCACGCACACGCTCAGCGGGGACCAGGCCCTCGGGCTGGTGCGCACCCGCAAGTCCGTCGGCAACGGCAGCGACCTCGGCCGGATCCAGCTGCAGCAGGCCTTCATCAAGGCGCTGATCCAGCAGGTCAAGGACGTCGGCGTGTTCAGCAACCCGAAGAAGCTGTACGACCTCGCCGACACCGCCACCAAGGCGATCACTCCCGACTCCGAGCTCGACTCCGTCCAGGAGCTCATCGGCCTCGCCAACGGCCTCAAGGGCCTCGGCCCCGGGGACATCCAGATGATCACCATGCCGGTGGACTACGACAAGCGGGACCCGAACCGAGTCGTGCCCCTGGAGAAACAGGGCGCGCAGGTCTGGGCTGCGCTGCGCAACGATCTGCCGATCCCCGCCTCCGCCACCGAGGGCACCGCGGACGGGCAGGCCAAGGGCGTCGTGAAGTAGCCGGACCGGTGCGTGAGCCCCGTCCGGCCCGGCCGTCCGAGCCCCGTCCGGCCCGGCCGTCCGCGACCGGGGCCCGCAGCGGGCCGGGAGCACGGCCGAGTCCTCCCAGGGCGGGGAGGGGCGGACGGGAACAATCGGCGGCGACCCCCGGTTTTGGGAGATGCGGCCGGTCCTGGCAGACTGGTACGTCGGCCCCGGTTCACGTCCGCGCATCCCGCGCGTGCGACCCGGCGCCCTCCCGAATCTAGGAGACACCTTGAAGCGCGACATCCACCCCGAGTACGTCGAGACCCAGGTGAGCTGCACCTGTGGCGCGTCGTTCACGACCCGTAGCACGATCCAGGGCGGCAACATCCGCGCCGAGGTCTGCTCCGAGTGCCACCCGTTCTACACGGGCAAGCAGAAGATCCTCGACACCGGTGGCCGTGTGGCCCGCTTCGAGGCCCGCTTCGGCAAGGCTGCCGGCTCCGCCAAGAAGTAGCGAGCCACTGCGCCGGTCTTCGGCTGCCCCTGCGCGGGCGGCCGGGACCGGCGCTTTGCCGTCTCTCCCGCAGCCACCCAGCCGTACGAGAACCAGGAGCCTTCGATGTTCGAAGCGGTCGAGGAACTGGTCGGCGAGCACGCCGGCCTCGAGAAGCAGCTCGCCGACCCTTCGGTCCACGCCGACCAGGGACACGCGCGCAAGCTCAACAAGCGGTACGCCGAACTGACCCCGATCGTCGGCGCCTACCGCTCCTGGAAGCAGACCGGGGACGACATCGAGACGGCCCGTGAACTCGCCGCGGACGACCCGGACTTCGCCGCCGAGGTGAAGGAGCTGGAGAAGCAGCGCGAGGAGCTCACCGAGAAGCTGCGGCTGCTGCTGGTGCCCCGCGACCCCAGCGACGACAAGGACGTCATCCTGGAGATCAAGGCGGGCGCGGGCGGCGACGAGTCCGCGCTGTTCGCCGGCGACCTGCTGCGGATGTACCTCCGCTACGCCGAGCGCGTCGGCTGGAAGACCGAGATCATCGACGCCACCGAGTCCGAGCTCGGCGGCTACAAGGACGTCCAGGTCGCCGTGAAGCTCAAGGGCAACGCGACGCCGGAGCCCGGCCAGGGCGTCTGGGCGCGTCTGAAGTACGAGGGCGGGGTGCACCGGGTGCAGCGGGTCCCCGCGACCGAGTCCCAGGGACGGATCCACACCTCCGCCGCCGGTGTCCTGGTGACCCCCGAGGCCGAGGAGATCGACGTGGAGATCAACCCCAACGATCTGCGCATCGACGTCTACCGCTCCTCCGGACCCGGCGGCCAGTCCGTCAACACCACGGACTCCGCCGTGCGCATCACGCACATCCCGACCGGAGTCGTCGCCTCCTGCCAGAACGAGAAGAGCCAGCTCCAGAACAAGGAGCAGGCGATGCGTATCCTGCGCTCCAGGCTTCTCGCGGCGGCCCAGGAGGCGGCGGAGCAGGAGGCGGCGGACGCCCGCCGCAGCCAGGTCCGCACGGTCGACCGCTCCGAGAAGATCCGTACGTACAACTTCCCGGAAAACCGCATCTCGGACCACCGCGTCGGCTTCAAGGCGTACAACTTGGACCAGGTGCTCGACGGGGAACTGGACGCCGTGATCCAGGCCTGCGTCGACGCCGACTCCGCCGCGAAGCTCGCCGCGGCGTAAGCCGCGAAACCCCGACAGCCCCGCCCAGCCCGGAGGACCAGCGTGCAGTCGCTCCCCGGGGGACGACCCCGGTACCCCCGCTCCTTGCTGCTTGCCGAGGTGGCCCAGGCCACCCAGCGGCTGGCCGACGCCGGCGTGCCCTCACCGCGCTTCGACGCGGAGGAACTCGCCGCGTTCGTCCACGGCGTCAAGCGCGGCGAACTGCACCTGGTCAAGGACGCGGACTTCGACGCCCGCTACTGGGAGGCCGTCGCCCGCCGCGAGGCCCGCGAGCCGCTGCAGCACATCACCGGGCGCGCCTTCTTCCGCTATCTGGAGCTCCAGGTCGGCCCGGGCGTCTTCGTGCCGCGGCCGGAGACCGAGTCGGTCGTCGGCTGGGCCATAGACGCGGTGCGCGCCATGGACGTCGTGGAGCCGCTCGTCGTCGACCTGTGCTCCGGCTCGGGCGCCATCGCCCTGGCCGTCGCCCAGGAGGTCCCGCGATCGCGCGTGCACGCCGTGGAGCTGTCCGACGACGCGATCGGCTGGACCCGGAAGAACGCCGAGGGGTCCAGGGTCAGCGTCCACCACGGTGACGCCCTCGCCGCCCTGCCCGAGCTCGACGGCCAGGTCGACCTCGTCATCTCCAACCCGCCGTACATCCCGCTCACCGAGTGGGAGTACGTGGCGCCCGAGGCACGTGACCACGATCCACAGATGGCCCTCTTCTCCGGTGAGGACGGTCTCGACACCATCCGCGGCATCGAGCGCACCGCGCACCGGCTGCTGCGCCCGGGCGGTCTCGTCGTCGTCGAGCACGCCGACACCCAGGGCGGCCAGGTGCCCTGGATCTTCAACGAGGAGGCGGGCTGGGCGGACGCGGCCGACCACCCCGACCTGAACAATCGACCGCGCTTCGCGACGGCCCGCAAGGCCCTGCCATGAGGAAGACCGCGCGAGGGTCCCGGTCGGCCCGGGACCGCGCACGACCGGCCGTCGACGCCCGCCCGAGCGACTCGGTGGGGGTCCTCCCGGCCGGCTGCCGGGGGAACAACCGTGTGACCGAAAACGAGGAGGCCCGCTGATGGCTCGGCGATACGACTGCAACGACGCGACGGACCGCACCACCGGCCTGCGCGAAGCCGCCTCGGCCGTCCGGCGCGGCGAGCTCGTCGTGCTGCCCACCGACACCGTCTACGGCATCGGCGCGGACGCCTTCAGCTCCGAGGCCGTCGCCGACCTGCTGGCGGCCAAGGGCCGTGGCCGCAACATGCCCACCCCGGTCCTCATCGGCTCCCCGAACACGCTCCACGGCCTGGTCACCGACTTCTCCGAGCAGGCGTGGGAGCTCGTCGACGCCTTCTGGCCCGGTGCGCTGACGCTCGTCGCCCGGCACCAGCCCTCGCTCCAGTGGGATCTCGGGGACACCCGCGGCACCGTCGCCATCCGCATGCCGCTGCACCCGGTCGCCATCGAACTGCTCACCGAGGTCGGCCCCATGGCCGTGTCCTCCGCCAATCTGACGGGACACCCGGCACCCGAGGACTGCGACGCCGCGCAGGACATGCTGGGCGACTCGGTCTCCGTCTACCTCGACGGCGGCGCGACGCCCGGCAACGTGCCGTCCTCGATCGTCGACGTCACCGGCAAGGTGCCGGTCCTGCTGCGCGCGGGCGCCCTGGAGGCGGACGAACTCCGCAAGGTCGTACCCGACCTCGAGGTGGCGCCGTGACCGGAGCGAACAGCCGGGGGCCGGCGCAGTGACCGTCCCTGAGGGGCGTGGCATAGAAGGTACGGCCGCCGTCGGCGGCACATTCCGGATCCTCCACGTCAGCACCGGCAACGTCTGCCGCTCGCCGATCACCGAGCGGCTGACGCGGCATGCCCTGAGCCACCGGCTGGGCGACCCCCTCACCGGGGGGCTGCTCGTGGAGAGCGCGGGCACCTGGGGCCACGAGGGGGCGCCCATGGAGGCCAACGCCGCGACGGTCCTCACCGACTTCGGCGCGGACCCCAGCGGCTTCACGGGGCGCGAGCTGCTCGACGAGCACGTCATCCGGGCGGACCTGGTGCTCACCGCCACCCGCGACCACCGCGCGCAGGTCATCTCCATGGGCCACTCCGCGGGTCTGCGCACATTCACGCTGAAGGAGTTCACCCGGCTCGTCCGGGCGATAGACCCGGCGACCCTGCCGGACCCCGACCACGACGGTGTCGTCGAGCGGGCCCGGGCCCTGGTCCGGGCGGCCGCGGCACTGCGCGGCTGGCTGCTGGCGCCGAGCGCGGAGGCGGACGAGGTCCACGACCCGTACGGGGGGCCCATCACCTTCTTCCGCTCCATCGGCGACGAGATCCACCAGGCGCTCGACCCCGTGCTGACTGCGCTCACGGGCGTACCGGCCCGCCGCTGAGGACCACGGCGGGGCGGGCCGCTGCCATGTGCTCCTCGCACTCCCCGTGGTCTCCGCACCGTCTCAGGGGCCGGCCCGCCCGGGCCCTGGCCGGGGCGTTCCGGACGACGGCCGCCGCTCACGCTTCCGGCCCGTCGTCCCCGCACCTCGTCCTCGCGCTCACCCGGTCCGGGACGCCGGACCCCACGACGTACCCGCCGCGGTCGCCCCGGTCGGCGTGCGTGGCGGCCCGGAACGCCGCACGTCCCCGCCCCGGGTGACGAGCACCGGAAGAGCGGTCCCGGGCCGGTGATCGGGGGCGAGGGCCGGACGGCCGAATCCGGGCCGCCGGACACCGGGCGGCCATGCCCGCCCGGGCCTACATTGGAGGGGCCGTACACCCCCCCACGTGAGGCCGGGAGACCACGATGCCGGTCAGTACCCCCGCACCCGCCCGCACCCCTGCCGCGCCCGCCGGCCTCGACGTTCTGCGCCGCCAGGACCCCGAGATCGCCGAGGTCGTGCTCGCCGAGACGACCAGGCAGGCCGACAGCCTCCAGCTGATCGCCGCGGAGAACTTCACCTCGCCGGCGGTCCTCGCGGCGCTGGGCTCCCCGCTCGCCAACAAGTACGCCGAGGGCTATCCCGGTGCGCGTCACCACGGCGGCTGCGAACTCGTCGACGCCGCCGAACGGATCGCCGTCGACCGCGCCACCGCCCTCTTCGGCGCCGACCACGCCAACGTGCAGCCCCACTCCGGCTCCTCGGCCGTCCTCGCCGCGTACGCGGCGCTGCTGCGGCCGGGCGACACCGTCCTCGCGATGGGCCTGGCCTTCGGCGGGCACCTCACACACGGCTCACCGGCCAACTTCTCCGGCCGCTGGTTCACGTTCGTGCCGTACGGCGTCGACGCCGAGTCGGGGCTGCTCGACCACGAGCACATCCTCAGGCTCGCCCGCGAGCACCGCCCCAAGGCGATCGTCTGCGGCTCGATCTCCTACCCCCGGCACCTCGACTACGCCGCGTTCCGGGAGATCGCCGACGAGGTGGGTGCGTACCTCATCGCCGACGCCGCGCATCCGATGGGCCTGATCGCCGGGGGAGCGGCCCCCAGTCCGGTCCCGTACGCGGACGTCGTGTGCGCCACGACGCACAAGGTGCTGCGCGGTCCGCGCGGAGGGATGCTCCTCTGCGGCAGCCATCTGGCGGAGCGGATCGATCGGGCGGTGTTCCCCTTCACCCAGGGTGGTGCCCAGATGCACACGATCGCCGCAAAGGCCGTGGCCTTCGGCGAGGCGGCGACCCCGGGGTTCGCCGGCTACGCCCACCACGTCGTCGCCAACGCCAGGGTCCTGGCGGAAGGGCTGGAGGCGGAGGGCTTCGCGGTCACCACCGGCGGCACGGACACCCATCTGATCACCGCGGACCCGGCGCCGCTGGGCGTGGACGGCCGCACGGCGCGCGGTCGGCTCGCCGCCGCCGGGATGGTGCTCGACACCTGTGCGCTGCCGTACGGCGACGGCCGTGGCATCCGCCTCGGCACCGCGGCCGTCACCACCCAGGGCATGGGTGAGGCCGAGATGGCGAGGATCGCCGTGCTCTTCACCACGGCGCTGCGTGCGGAGGGCGAGGAGATCCACCGCGTTCGCGAAGAGGTGCGGGAACTGGTGGGGAGGTTTCCGCCGTATTGAGGGCAGACGCGAAGGCCCTGCAACCGTCCGGGCCGCTCGTATGTCCTCAAGCATGTGGCCAACAAAGCTAGTGTGTGGGGCTGAGATGGCCAGCGATTCCTCTGGGGCAGCCCGTGCGTGATTACCTGCTGACGCTCTGTGTCACGGCTGCGGTGACCTACCTTCTGACCGGACCGGTGCGGAAGTTCGCCATCGCGACCGGAGCGATGCCGGAGATCCGGGCCCGCGACGTCCACCGCGAACCGACGCCGCGGCTCGGCGGCATCGCCATGTTCTTCGGCCTCTGCGCCGGCCTTCTCGTCGCCGACCACCTGAGCAATCTCAACAGCGTGTTCGAACTGTCCAACGAACCCCGCGCCCTGCTCTCCGGCGCCGCGCTGATCTGGCTGATCGGTGTGCTGGACGACAAGTTCGAGATCGACGCCCTGATCAAGCTCGGCGGCCAGATGATCGCCGCGGGCGTGATGGTGATGCAGGGTCTGACGATCCTGTGGCTGCCGATCCCGGGCGTCGGCACGGTCTCCCTGACCCAGTGGCAGGGCACGCTGCTGACGGTCGCGCTGGTCGTCATCACGATCAACGCGGTGAACTTCGTGGACGGCCTGGACGGTCTGGCCGCGGGCATGGTGTGCATCGCGTCCGCGGCGTTCTTCCTGTACGCGTACCGGATCTGGTTCGGCTACGGGATCGAGGCCGCGGCCCCGGCGACGCTGTTCGCCTCCGTCCTTATGGGCATGTGCCTGGGCTTCCTGCCGCACAACATGCATCCGGCGCGGATCTTCATGGGCGACTCGGGGTCGATGCTGATCGGCCTGGTGCTGGCCGCGTCCGCGATCTCGGTCACCGGCCAGGTGGACCCGGACGCGCTGAAGCTGTTCGAGGGAAGCACCCGGCAGGCCACCCACGCGGCACTGCCGGTCTTCATCCCGCTGCTGCTGCCGCTGACGATCATCGCGATCCCCGTGGCGGATCTGCTGCTGGCGATCGTCCGCCGGACCTGGAAGGGCAAGTCGCCCTTCGCCGCCGACCGCGGCCATCTCCACCACCGACTGCTGGAGATCGGGCACTCGCACAGCCGTGCGGTGCTGATCATGTACTTCTGGTCGGCCCTGATCGCGTTCGGCGTGGTCCTGTACTCGGTGCACAGCGCCTCGATGTGGATCGTCTTCGCGATCGTGGTGCTCAGCTTCGTGGGCCTGGTGCTCCTGCTGCTGCCGCGCTTCACCCCGCGGGCGCCGCGCTGGGCGGAGTCCTTCGTCCCGCCGCGCTACCGCCGCCGTCCGCGCCCCGTGGTGCCGGCGCCGCCCACGGCGGTACCGGGCGTCCCGGCCGCCACGGCACCGGATCCCACCGATCCCGCCGACGCTGCCGCGGTCAGCCCCGACGAGGGGCGCATCCCGGTGCCTGCCGGCATCAACGGGGCGACGGCGATCGGCGCGCGCTCGCGGTTCACGGCGGCGAGGAAGTAGCGTCAACAGACGCATGGTGCGATCGGTCGCACAATGTGACGAACGGAGTGGGTCGGCCGCGGGACCGGGGCGCGTCTTCTCCGTGGTCGCAGGGACCAGGGTTCCTGCGCTCCGTGCGTCGCGGGATGCCGACGCCAGGCTCATTCAAGGCCATTACCAGACAAAGTGGTCTACCGTCATGCACACACGCGCGGCCTCACTCTCATGTGTGAGAGTTGGCACACCAGCGGGTAAAGACCTATTCAAATAGTTTGTGATACGGTTCACGAGAGCCGGAGACAGAGCCGGGAGACCGCAGTGCGACGGTGTCCTCGGTGCCCGAGACCCACCTCGGACCGGATCTACGCTCGTCCTTGACGACACCAGTGCCCCCACCACCCCGCGGAGCCGCCGCCATGCCGTCCAACGACGTCCGGACTCTCCTTCAGACCGTCGTGCCCACCGCTGCCGTCGGCGTGATCGCCGCGGTCGTCAGCGGTGTGCTCGCCGGCGGCAAGGGAGCCCTCGGCGCGATCGTCGGCACCCTGGTGGTCATCGTCTTCATGGGGATCGGGATCGTGGTCCTGCAGAGGACGGCGAAGCACCTCCCGCAGTTGTTCCAGGCGATGGGCCTGATGCTCTACACGACCCAGTTGCTCGTGTTGTTCATCTTCGTCGCCGCCTTCAAGGACACCACGCTGTTCAACCCCAGGACGTTCGCGGCCTCCATCGTCGCGTCGACGCTCGTCTGGGTGGCCGCGCAGGCCCGTGCCCACATGAAGGCCAAGATCCTCTACGTCGAACCGGAGCCGTCGGATCCCCGCAAGGGCGAGAAGACGGGGCCGTCGACGTGACGGGTAGGGCCGGGATAAGTGCGCGTTCGAGAAACTGCTATCGTCCGGTGCCAACTGCGGCACTGCGGGCGCGGGCATCTGAGCTGACGCCTGCTCGAACGCGAGGCCTCGATGCCTGACCGCCGCCCCCACATCCGAAACACCAGTCCGGTGCCGACTCGCGGCTGCGCGCCGCGCCGACACAACGAGGTTGCCGAACCCATGCGTCACGCCGAAGGAGCCCGCGGTGAGTGCTGAACAGACCACGCTCGCCTTTGACTGGAGCTGCCGCATCATGGCCGACAACGGCTGTGGCTTTCCGGCACCGGGCCTGCACTCCTTCCTCTTCCAGCCGATCTTCACCGTCGGCGGCTACGGCTTCAACAAGGTGATGCTGCTCGCGCTGATCACCACGCTCGTCGTCGTCGGCTTCTTCTATGCGGCGTTCGGCAAGGCGAAGGTCGTCCCGGGCAAGCTGCAGATGATCGGCGAGGCCGGCTACGACTTCGTGCGCCGCGGGATCGTCTACGAGACCATCGGAAAGCGCGAGGGCGAGAAGTACGTCCCGCTGATGGTCTCGATCTTCTTCTTCGTATGGATCATGAACATCTGGTCCGTGATCCCGCTGGCGCAGTTCCCGGTGGCGTCGATCATCGCGTACCCGATGGTCCTGGCGCTCATCGTCTACGTGCTCTGGGTGTCCCTGACCTTCAAGCGCCACGGCTTCGTCGGCGGCTGGAAGAACATCACCGGTTACGACCCCTCGCTCGGCCCGATCAAGTGGCTCGTGTCGTTCATCGAGTTCTTCTCGAACCTGCTCGTCCGCCCGTTCACCCACGCGGTCCGGCTCTTCGCCAACATGTTCGCCGGTCACCTGATGCTGGTGATGTTCACCGTCGCCTCCTGGTACCTGCTGAACAGCTGGCTGATCCCGGCCGCCGGCGTCTCCTTCGTGATGACGATGGGCATGATCGGCTTCGAGCTCTTCGTCCAGGCCGTCCAGGCGTACGTCTTCGTCCTGCTGGCCTGCTCCTACATTCAGGGCGCTCTCGCCGAGCACCACTGAGTCGCACCTCGCCCGCACCACCCCCCGAACGTCCGGTGGCCAACCCCCACCGGTCCGTGAATGAAAAGGAAGAATCAGCATGGCTGCCACTGAGACCCTCGCCGCTGTCACCGGTTCGCTCGGCTCCATCGGTTACGGCCTCGCCGCCATCGGCCCCGGCATCGGCGTCGGCATCGTCTTCGGTAACGGCACCCAGGCTCTGGCCCGTCAGCCCGAGGCTGCCGGCCTGATCCGTGCCAACCAGATCCTCGGCTTCGCCTTCTGTGAGGCGCTCGCCCTCATCGGCATCGTCATGCCGTTCGTTTACGGTCCGTGATCTAGGCCCTCACCGACCATTTATCGACGAAAGGCACTGATGTGATCGCCAACCTTCAGCTGGCGGCGGAGGGAGCGCAGAACCCGCTCCTTCCCCCGGGTCCCGAGCTGCTCGTCGGCACGATCGCCTTCGCCATCGTCTTCTTCTTCCTCGCCAAGAAGCTCCTCCCGAACATCAACAAGGTTCTGGAAGAGCGCCGCGAGGCCATCGAAGGCGGCATGGAGAAGGCCGAGGCGGCCCAGGTCGAGGCCCAGAGCGTGCTCGAGCAGTACCGCGCTCAGCTCGCCGAGGCCCGTCACGAGGCCGCGCGTCTGCGCCAGGAGGCCACGGAGCAGGGCGCCGCGATCATCGCCGAGATGCGCGCGGAAGGCCAGCGGCAGCGCGAGGAGATCGTCGCCGCCGGTCACGCCCAGATCGAGGCCGACCGCAAGGCAGCGGCGTCCGCGCTGCGCCAGGACGTGGGCAAGCTCGCCACCGACCTGGCCGGCAAGCTGGTCGGTGAGTCCCTCGAGGACCACGCCCGCCAGAGCCGCGTCATCGACCGCTTCCTCGACGAGCTCGAGGAGAAGGCCGAGGCTGCCCGATGAACGGAGCGAGCCGCGAGGCACTGGCCGCCGCACGCGAGCGTCTCGACGCGCTGACCGACAGCACGTCGGTCGACGCGGCGAAGCTCGCCGAGGAGCTGGTCGCCGTTACCGCGCTGCTCGACCGCGAGGTGTCGCTGCGTCGGGTCCTGACCGACCCGGCGCAGCCCGGTGAGGGCAAGGTCGAGCTGGCCGCGCGACTGCTGAGCGGTCAGGTGGGCGGCGAGGCCGTCGACCTGGTCTCCGGCATGGTCCGTTCCCGCTGGTCGCAGTCCCGCGACCTGGTGGACGCGCTCGAGGAGCTGGCGACCACCGCCGAGCTCACGGCCGCGCAGAAGGCCGGCGCCCTGGACGACGTGGAGGACGAGCTGTTCCGGTTCGGCCGGATCGTCTCCTCCAACCCGGAGCTGCGCGCCGCGCTGACCGACCGGACCGCCACGGTGGCCGCCAAGTCCCAGCTGGTCCGCAGCCTCCTCGGGGGCAAGGCCAACGCCGGCACCGAGCGGCTAGTGGCCCGTCTCGTCACGGCCCCGCGTGGACGTAGCCTGGAAGCGGGACTCGAGTCCCTCTCCAAGCTCGCCGCCGAGCGCCGGAACCGGACGGTCGCCGTGGTCACCTCCGCGGTACCGCTGTCCGACCGGCAGAAGCAGCGCCTCGGAGCCGTACTGGCGAACGTGTACGGCCGCGAGATGCACCTGAACCTGGACGTGGACCCCGAGGTCCTCGGCGGGATCTCGGTGCGGGTCGGCGACGAGCTGATCGACGGTACGGTCCTGGACCGCATCGCCGAGGCGCAGCGCCGTCTCGCGGGCTGACCGGCCACCAAGTCAAACAAGAATTGCTAGAGCGGCCCGGTTGGGCCGCAGAGGATTCCTGGGGGTCCCGCGGCGCGAGCCGTCATGGACACAGCCCCAGACCCCCAAAGAAACTTCGGGCCCAACAAGGAGAGCAGGGAACCCAGATGGCGGAGCTCACGATCCGGCCGGAGGAGATCCGGGACGCGCTGGAGAACTTTGTCCAGTCGTACAAGCCGGACGCGGCCTCGCGCGAGGAGGTCGGTACGGTCAGCCTTGCCGGCGACGGCATCGCGAAGGTCGAGGGTCTTCCCTCGACGATGGCCAACGAACTGCTGAAGTTCGAGGACGGCACCCTCGGCCTCGCCCTCAACCTCGAGGACCGCGAGATCGGTGCCATCGTCCTCGGTGAGTTCAGCGGCATCGAGGAGGGCCAGCCGGTCCAGCGCACCGGCGAGGTCCTGTCCGTCGCCGTCGGCGAGGGCTACCTCGGCCGCGTTGTCGACCCGCTCGGCAACCCGATCGACGGCCTCGGCGAGATCGAGACCTCGGGCCGCCGCGCCCTCGAGCTGCAGGCCCCCACGGTCATGCAGCGCAAGTCGGTCCACGAGCCCATGGAGACGGGCTACAAGGCCGTCGACGCGATGACCCCGGTCGGCCGCGGCCAGCGTCAGCTGATCATTGGCGACCGCCAGACCGGCAAGACCGCCCTGGCCGTCGACACGATCATCAACCAGCGCGACAACTGGCGCTCGGGCGACCCGAAGAAGCAGGTCCGCTGCATCTACGTCGCCGTCGGCCAGAAGGGCTCCACCATCGCGTCCGTGCGTGGCGCGCTGGAGGAGGCCGGTGCACTCGAGTACACGACGATCGTCGCCGCCCCGGCGTCCGACCCGGCCGGCTTCAAGTACCTGGCGCCGTACACCGGCTCGGCCATCGGCCAGCACTGGATGTACGAGGGCAAGCACGTCCTCATCGTCTTCGACGACCTGTCGAAGCAGGCCGACGCCTACCGCGCCGTGTCGCTGCTGCTGCGCCGCCCGCCGGGCCGTGAGGCCTACCCGGGTGACGTCTTCTACCTGCACTCCCGTCTTCTGGAGCGCTGCGCCAAGCTGTCCGACGACATGGGCGCCGGTTCGATGACCGGTCTGCCGATCGTCGAGACCAAGGCCAACGACGTCTCGGCGTTCATCCCGACCAACGTCATCTCCATCACCGATGGCCAGTGCTTCCTGGAGTCCGACCTGTTCAACGCCGGTCAGCGCCCGGCCCTGAACGTCGGTATCTCGGTCTCCCGCGTCGGTGGCTCCGCCCAGCACAAGGCCATGAAGCAGGTCTCCGGCCGACTCCGTGTGGACCTGGCCCAGTACCGCGAGCTGGAGGCGTTCGCCGCCTTCGGTTCCGACCTGGACGCCGCTTCCAAGTCCGCCCTGGAGCGCGGCAAGCGCATGGTCGAGCTGCTGAAGCAGCCGCAGTACGCCCCGTACCCGACGGAGAACCAGGTCGTCTCCATCTGGGCCGGCACCACCGGCAAGATGGACGACGTCCCGGTCGAGGACATCCGCCGCTTCGAGTCCGAGCTGCTCGAGTTCCTGCACCGCGAGCACAAGACGCTGATGACCTCCATCCGCGAGGGCGGCAAGATGTCCGACGACCTGCTCGAGAAGCTGGCCGAGGCGATCGCCGACTTCAAGAAGCAGTTCGAGACCTCCGACGGCAGGCTGCTCGGCGAGGACGCTCCGGCGACCGTCAACGTCTCGAAGTGACGACGGAAGGGACCTGACTCATGGGAGCCCAGCTCCGGGTCTACAAGCGTCGTATCAAGTCGGTCACCGCGACGAAGAAGATCACCAAGGCGATGGAGATGATCTCCGCCTCGCGCATCGTCAAGGCGCAGCGCAAGGTGGCGGCCTCAACGCCGTACGCGACCGAGCTGACCCGCGCGGTCACGGCGGTGGCCACCGGTTCGAACACGAAGCACCCGCTGACCACGGAGGCGGAGTCCCCGGCCCGTGCCGCGGTCCTGCTCCTCACGAGCGACCGCGGGCTGGCCGGCGGCTACTCCTCGAACGCCATCAAGACGGCCGCCCGGCTGACCGAGCGGCTCCGCGGCGAGGGCAAGGAGGTCGACACCTATGTCGTCGGCCGCAAGGGCGTGGCCTACTACGGCTTCCGTGAACTGAAGATCGCGGACTCGTGGACGGGCTTCACCGACAACCCGTCGTACGCCAACGCCAAGGAGATCGCGGCACCGCTGATCGAGGCGATCGAGAAGGAGACGGCCGAGGGCGGCGTGGACGAGCTCCACATCGTCTTCACCGAGTTCGTCTCGATGCTGACGCAGACGCCGATCGACGGCCGGCTGCTGCCGCTCAGCCTCGACGAGGCGAAGGCGGAGACCGGGGGCGGCGGGAAGGACGAACTGCTTCCGCTGTTCGACTTCGAGCCGTCGGCGGAGGACGTCCTCGACGCACTGCTTCCGCGGTACGTCGAGAGCCGGATCTACAACGCACTGCTGCAGGCCGCGGCTTCCGAGCACGCGTCCCGCCGCAAGGCGATGAAGTCGGCGACCGACAACGCGGGTGATCTGATCAACACGTACACCCGACTTGCCAACGCGGCCCGCCAGGCCGACATCACCCAGGAAATCAGCGAGATCGTCGGTGGCGCGAGCGCCCTGGCCGACGCGACCGCGGGGAGTGACTACTAATGACCACCACTGTTGAGCCGACCGCTCCTGCTGGCGTGGCCACTGGCCGCGTCGCGCGGGTCATCGGCCCGGTCGTCGACGTGGAGTTCCCCGTCGACGCGATGCCGGAGATCTACAACGCGCTGAACGTCGAGGTGCCGGACCCGGCGAACCCGGGCACCACCAAGACCCTCACGCTCGAGGTCGCGCAGCACCTCGGCGAGGGCGTCGTCCGCACCATCTCGATGCAGCCCACCGACGGTCTGGTCCGCCAGGCCGCGGTGACCGACACGGGCAAGGGCATCACCGTCCCGGTCGGTGACTTCACCAAGGGCAAGGTGTTCAACACCCTCGGTGAGGTGCTGAACGAGCCGGAGGCGAACGGCCAGGAGTCCGAGCGCTGGGAGATCCACCGCAAGGCCCCGAAGTTCGAGGACCTCGAGTCGAAGACCGAGATGTTCGAGACCGGCCTGAAGGTCGTCGACCTTCTCACCCCGTACGTCAAGGGTGGAAAGATCGGTCTGTTCGGTGGTGCCGGTGTCGGCAAGACCGTCCTCATCCAGGAAATGATCATGCGTGTGGCGAAGCTGCACGAGGGTGTTTCCGTGTTCGCCGGCGTCGGTGAGCGCACCCGTGAGGGCAACGACCTCATCGCCGAGATGGAAGAGTCCGGTGTTCTGGACAAGACCGCCCTGGTCTTCGGCCAGATGGACGAGCCCCCGGGCACCCGTCTGCGCGTCGCCCTGGCCGGTCTGACCATGGCGGAGTACTTCCGCGATGTGCAGAAGCAGGACGTGCTGTTCTTCATCGACAACATCTTCCGCTTCACCCAGGCGGGTTCCGAGGTGTCCACCCTGCTCGGCCGTATGCCGTCCGCGGTGGGTTACCAGCCGAACCTGGCGGACGAGATGGGCCTCCTCCAGGAGCGCATCACCTCGACCCGCGGTCACTCGATCACCTCGATGCAGGCGATCTACGTCCCCGCGGACGACCTGACCGACCCGGCGCCGGCGACCACCTTCGCCCACCTCGACGCGACGACGGTTCTCTCCCGTCCGATCTCCGAGAAGGGCATCTACCCCGCGGTGGACCCGCTGGACTCCACGTCCCGCATCCTGGACCCGCGCTACATCTCGCAGGACCACTACACGACCGCCATGCGCGTCAAGGGGATCCTGCAGAAGTACAAGGACCTCCAGGACATCATCGCGATCCTCGGCATCGACGAGCTGGGCGAGGAGGACAAGCTGGTCGTCCACCGTGCCCGTCGTGTCGAGCGGTTCCTGTCCCAGAACACCCACGCGGCGAAGCAGTTCACCGGTGTGGACGGTTCGGACGTTCCGCTGGACGAGTCGATCGCCGCGTTCAACGCGATCTGCGACGGCGACTTCGACCACTTCCCGGAGCAGGCCTTCTTCATGTGCGGTGGTCTCGAGGACCTCAAGAAGAACGCCAAGGAGCTCGGCGTCTCCTGAGTCCCGTGACTCATGACGGGGGGCGGGGTCCGTCCCGCCCCCCTTCTCACGCCCTTCCGGGGTACTGAATCAGCCGCCCGCGCGGCGGGCCCCGGACGGCCCCGGGCGTTTCGGCGCCCGGGCCCCCATTAGACTTATGACCCAACACCCGGCATGACCGCCGGGTGGTGACCCGAGGAGCCACCCTTGGCTGCTGAGCTGCACGTCGAGCTGGTCGCCGCCGACCGCCAGGTCTGGTCCGGCGAGGCCAACCTGGTCGTCGCGCGCACCACGTCCGGCGACATCGGCGTCATGCCCGGTCACCAGCCGCTGCTCGGTGTGCTGGAGTCGGGCCCGGTGACCATCCGTACGAACGAGGGAACGGTCGTCGCCGCGGTGCACGGCGGTTTCATGTCGTTCGCCGACAACAAGCTGTCGCTGCTGGCGGAGATCGCCGAGCTGGCGGACGAGATCGACGCCCAGCGCGCCGAGCGTGCGCTGGAGCGCGCCAAGGCCGACGACGACGCCGCCGCCGAGCGGCGCGCCGAGGTTCGGCTGCGCGCGGTGGCGGTGCGTTGAGCGCACCCCGCCGATGAACCACTCTCAGCCGCGGCCCGGACTGGACTTCTCCAGACCAGGTCGCGGCTGAGGCGATGCAGGTGCAGATGCAGGTGCAGGTCGTATTCCGCTACGGGACGAAGCGAGGAGGTCGGTGAAGATGTTCCTCGCTCTGCTCGTGAGCGGACTGGTCGTCGCACTGGTGGTGATCGGGCTCTTCGTCTTCGGTCTGCGCCGCAGGCTGATCCAGCGCTCGGGCGGCACCTTCGACTGCAGCCTGCGCTGGAACGTGCCGGAGGGCGGCGACCACTCGGGCAAGGGCTGGGTGTACGGCGTGGCCCGCTACAACGGCGACCGGGTGGAGTGGTTCCGGGTCTTCTCCTATGCCCTCCGCCCGCGGCGCGCCCTGGAGCGCTCGGCGATCGAGGTGGTCTCCCGGCGCCTGCCCGAGGGCGAGGAGGAGCTGGCGCTTCTGTCGGACGCGGTCGTCCTCGGCTGTCTGCACCACGGCACCCGCCTCGAACTGGCCATGAGCGAGGACGCGCTCACCGGCTTCCTGGCCTGGCTGGAGGCGGCACCTCCTGGCCAACGAGTCAATGTGGCCTAGTTGAAGGGTCCTCGTTGGTTGGGGGTGCCCCCGGACGGAGTCTGGGGGAGGGTCAATGTGGCCTGGTTGAAGGGTCCTCGTTGGTTGGGGGTGCCCCCGGACGGAGTCCGGGGGAGGGCCCTTGCCCCGCGGCCGGTCCGGTGTCCTTACGGAATCCGGGTGATACTCGGCTCGTTGCGCCCCCGCCCGGACGACTGCGGACCGGTTGGCGTCACTTTCCGATCTCCGCACCCATAGGCTCGCGCCATGAGCACAGCGGACGGGCGTGCCGAGGAGGGCGCGGACGACGGCGGACCGGACCGGGCGAGTGCCGGGACGGGAGGTCCGGCCGGTGACGAACCGGTGGAGGCGCGGCGCGGACGGGACCGTATCGAACTCTTTCTGACGGTCATCCTCGCGCTGGCAGCGGTCGGTACCGCGTGGGCCGGTTTCCAGAGCGCCAAGTGGAGTGGTGTGCAGGCGAACTCCTACGCGCAGGCGTCCGCGGCGCGCACCGAGTCCTCCCGGCGTTCGGCCGAGGCGGGCCAGCTCGTGACCATCGACGTCATCTCCTTCACGCAGTGGCTCACCGCGCTCAACGAGGAGATCGCCGCCGACCCGTCGAAGCGGCCCGAGGGTGTGTACACACCGGACCCGAACAGCGTCTCAGGTTTCCTCTTCGCCCGGTTCCGCCAGGAGTTCAAGCCGGCCGTGTCCGCCTGGCTCCTGAACCGTCCGCTGACGAACCCCGAGGCGCCGCCGACGCCCTTCGCCATGCCGGAGTACCGACTCGCCGCCGACGAGGCGGCCGATCGTCTGCTCAGCCAGGCGGAACGGAAGTCGGCGACGGCGCGCCAGGCGAACCAGCGATCGGACAACTACGTGCTGACCGCCGTGCTGTTCGCGCTGGTCCTGTTCTTCGCCGCGGTGGCCGGGCGGGCCCGCGCGGGGCGAGCGCAGCGTGTGCTGCTCGGGCTCACCGTGGCGGCACTGCTGGCGGCCGTGAGCCTTCTGCTGTCCTATCCGGTGACGGTGTAGGGCGGCGCCGGGGCGCGGGGTGAGCCGCCCGCCCACGTCGTGCCGTACGGGAAACGGGGGTGGTGCCGGGCACCACCCCCGTTCGCGTGCTGCGGCTATCCCAGCGACGTGCTGATCGCGCTCACCAGCTCACCGTTCGCGGTGTCCCCGCTGAACTCCCAGAAGAACGCGCCTCCCAGGCTCTGGTTCTTCGCCCAGCTCATCTTGCTGCCGATGGTCGCCGGGGTGTCGTAGCTCCACCAGTTGGAGCCGCAGTGGGCGTAGGCCGTCCCGGCGACGGTGCCGTTCGCGGGACAGCTGTTCTTGAGGACCTTGTAGTCCTCGATGCCCTGTTCGTACGTGCCGGGGGCAGGTCCGGTGGCCGAACCGCCCGGCGCGGACTGGGTGACACCAGTCCAGCCCCGGCCGTAGAAGCCGATGCCGAGCAGCAGCTTGCCCGCCGGAACGCCCTGGGCCTTGAGCTTGGCGATCGCCTCAGCCGAGGTGAAGCCCTGCTGAGGGATGCCCGCGTACGACGTGAGCGGCGAGTGCGGGGCGGTCGGGCCGTCCGCGTCGAAGGCGCCGAAGAAGTCGTACGTCATCACGTTGTACCAGTCGGAGTACTGCGCGGCGCCCGCGTAGTCGGTCTTGTCGATCTTTCCGCCGGAGCTCGCGTCGGCCGTGATGGCGGCCGTGACCAGGTTGTTCGGACCGAACTTGGTGCGCATGGCCTGCATCATGTTCTTGAAGGCGGCGGGGCCGCTGGTGTCGCAGGACAGGCCGCAGGCGTTCGGGTACTCCCAGTCGAGGTCGATGCCGTCGAAGACGTCGGCCCAGCGCGGGTCCTCGACCAGGTTGTAGCAGGAGTTGGCGAACGCGGTCGGGTTCTGGACGGCCTGCGGGAAGCCGCCCGACCAGGTCCAGCCGCCGAAGGACCACAGGATCTTGATGTGCGGGTAGCGCTGCTTGAGCTTGCGGAGCTGGTTGAAGTTGCCGCGCAGCGGCTGGTCCCAGGTGTCGGCGACGCCGTCGACCGACTGGTCGGCGGTGTAGGCCTTGTCGTAGTCGGCGTAGGAGTCGCCGATGGTGCACTGGCCGTTCTGCACGTTGCCGAAGGCGTAGTTGATGTGGGTGATCTTGGCGGCGGTGCCGGAGGTCACCAGGTTCTTGACGTGGTAGTTGCGGCCGTAGACGCCCCAGTTGGTGAAGTAGCCGAGCTTGATCTTCGAGCCGGGGCCAGGCCCGGGTCCCGGGTCGCCGCCGGTGGTCCGCACGGCGCGGGCGCCGCTGGCGGGTCCGGTCTGGTCGGCGGTGTCGCGGGCCCGCACCGTGTACGAGTAGTCGGTGCCCGCGGTGAGTCCGGTGTCGGTGTACGTGAGGCCGGTGACGGTCGCGACGCGCGTGCCGTCGCGGAGGACGTCGTAGTTCTTGATGCCCTTGTCGTCGGTGGCCGCGGTCCAGCTGAGCGTCACCGAGGTGTTGGTGACACCTCCGGCGGACGGGGTTCCGGGCGCGGACGGAGGGTTGTCACCGGGGACCGTACCGCCGTCGCAGGAACCGCCGTTGATCCGGCAGTTGGCGGGCGAGCCGGCGCCGGCGCCGTTGAAGCCGAAGGACACCGAGGCGCCGGGGGCGAGGGTGCCGTTCCAGCTCTTGTTCCTCGCGGTCCAGTGGGTGCCCGAGCCGGTGACGTCGGCGTCCCACGCGGAGGTCACGGACGTGCCGGAGGGGAAGTCCCACTCGACGGTCCAGGTGCTGAGCGAGGTGGTGCCGGTGTTCTTCACCGTCCACTTGCCCTCGAAGCCGCTGCCCCAGTCCTGGACCTTGGCGTACGTGGCGGTGACGGAGGTGGCCGCCTGGGCCGGTGTGGCGAGTCCGACCATGGCGGCGAGGGGGAGCAGCAGGGCGGTGAGTCCCGCCGTCGCTCGGGATCTGAATCTGCTTCTGGGGCGGGGGGTAGTCGTGCTCAAGGGTGCTCCTCGAGTTCGCGGACGGACGGGGTCGGGGGTCGGTCCGTGCAGAGCACTCCGCGGGGCTCACCGCGGTGTGCGTGCGGCGAGCGTAGGAAGGTCTGGACCAATCGTCAAGAGGTCCAGACCAGCGGCGGGGCGGGGCGGCCCGCCGCTGTCAGATCCCCAACTCCTGTGCCAGTACGGCCGCTTGCACCCGGCTGCGCAGCTCCAGCTTGCCCAGCAGCCTGCTGACGTGGGTCTTCACCGTGGCCTCGGCCATCCGCAGCCGCACCGCGATCTCGGCGTTGGACAGCCCTTCGCCCAGACAGGACAGCACCTCGCGCTCACGCCGCGTCAGCACGTCGAGCACGGCCGTGTCCGGAGCGTCCGGCGACGGCACGGGCGTGGGCGAGGCGAACTCGGCGAGCAGCCGCCGGGTCACCGCCGGCGCGACCAGGCCCTCGCCGCGCGCGACCGTGCGCACCCCCTCGATCAGATCCTTCGCCTCGGTGTTCTTCAACAGGAAGCCGGCGGCCCCCGCGCGCAGTGCGCCGAAGACGTACTCGTCGAGGTCGAACGTCGTCAGCACCAGGACGTCCGCGAGGTCCTCCGCGACGACCTGACGGGTCGCCGAGACCCCGTCCAGCCGCGGCATCTGCACATCCATCAGCACCAGATCGGGCCGCAGCCCGCGCGCCAGCCGTACCGCCTGCTCGCCGTCCCCGGCCTCGCCCACCACCTCGATGTCGGGGGCGCTGCCCAGAATCAGGACCAGACCGGCCCTGACGGACTTCTGGTCCTCCGCGACCACTACCCGGATCATGCCGAGGGCTCCTTGTCGTCCACCATGGGCAGCACCGCCCGTACCCGCCAGATCTTCGCCGGGCCGCCGGCCGGGCCGGGCTCGGGTCCCGCCTCGAACTCGCCGCCCAGCAGCACGATCCGCTCCCGCATCCCGACCAGGCCGGCGCCCGACCCCGGCGCCCGCGGCCCCGGCCCGTTGCCGTAAGGACTCGTCACCGTCACCGTCAGCGCCCGGCCGGTGGTGCCGGTGAGCCGGACGGCGACCTTCCCCGCGTCCGCGTGCTTCAGTGCGTTCGTGAGCGACTCCTGCACGATCCGGTAGGCCGCGAGCGCCACCGGGACGGGAGGCGCCGTGTCCGTGTCGATCGCGTCGTCCAGCATGAAGTCCAGTCCGCTCGCAGCGCCGTTGGTGCGGGCCTGCGCCACGAGCGCGTCCACGCCGGCCAGGGTGGGGGCGACGGCGGGCTCGGCCCCGTCGCCGCTGTCCCGCAGCAGCCCGATCAGCCGCCGCATCTCCGCCAGGCCCTCCACGCTGTTCTCCCGGATGACGGTGAGTGCCTGCCGCGTCGTCGCGGGTTCGTCCAGGGACAGCGCCGCGGTGGAGTGGATGGCGATCGCGGAGAGGTGGTTGGCGACCAGGTCGTGCAGTTCCCGGGCCATCCGGGCGCGCTCGGCGATGATCGCCTCCCGCCGGTCCATCTCGGCGAGCAGCGCCGTCTGCTCCGCACGCAGCCGTGCCGCCTCCGCGGCCTCGCGGTGGTCGCGCACGAGCGCGCCGGTCGCGGCCGGGCCGAACGACACCAGTCCCACGACCACCCCGACCAGCAGCGCGGAGGGATGCCGGAACCAGGTGAGGAAACCGATCGTCGCCCCGACCGTGACCAGCCCGGTGGCGTACGGGATGCGCCGGGCCGAGGCCGGTGGGCCGTACACGACGGCCGCGTACACGATGTCCGTGAACATCAGGACCGTCGCGAGGTTCCCCGGTGTGAACTGGTCCGCCACGATCGCTGCCGTGCCGGCGAGCAGCGCCGTCCTCGGCATGGTCCGCCGCAGCAGCTCCAGCACCGACATGGCGAAGAGCGGTACGAGCGTGACCCACGACCCGGACAGCGGACGGCCGCCCTCGGTGGTGTGCAGACCGAGCGACCACAGCAGCAGACCGCCGGCGAGGCCGGTGACGGCGATGAGGACGTCGTGGCGATGGGGGCGTGGGATGGTCACCACCCCATGAAACACGCCGGAAAGCCTCCCGGCCTCCCCGCCCGGGGTGAGCCCGGGTACATCGAAGGATGCAGTCACGGTTCGTCGGTGACGACGACGCGTCCCGGTGCGCCGTCGGGGAGCCTGGTTCCGGTACGAAGGGGGAACCACCGTGATCGTCACGCTGATCATCGTCTGCGAGGTCGGATTCTGGGTGCTGCTGGCGGCCGGTCTCGCCGCGCGCTATCCGCTCGGGATGCCCAGAACCGGGCTGGCCATCCTGCTCATGGAGCCGCTGCTGGAGGTCGTCCTGCTGGTGGTGACGGCCCTCGACCTCAGGAACGGGGCCGACCCGAGCTGGAAGCACGGCCTCGCCGCGCTCTACATCGGCTACACCGTGGGCCACGGCCACCGGACCGTCAAGTGGCTCGACGGCCATGCCGCGCACCGCCTCGGCGGCGGTCCGCCGCCCGTGAAGCCCCCGCGCCACGGCGCCGCCCGCGCCCGGCACGAGGGCCGGGTCTGGCTGGGCACGGTGGTCGGCGCGGCCGTCGCCACCGGCCTGCTGCTGGCCGCCGCCTGGTACGTCGGCGACGCCGCGCGGACGGGTTCGCTGGAGAGCTGGATGCACACCTCCTGGCGGATCGTGGCCTTCCACGGACTCTTCGCGCTGAGCTACGCGCTCTTTCCGAAGAAGGCCCCGAGGAGGGGCCCGGAGAAGGTTCCGGCGGGCGCCCGGGACGAGGACGCGGGGCGCGCGCCGGCCCGCGTCGAGAGCTAGCCCGGCGCCCGGACCGCTGTGGGCGCGCCGCGCGGGGCAGTACGCCTAGCGCTCGCCGCCGGGCACCCAGAGGACGTCCCCGACCTCCTTGTTCGCCGTCCTGGCGAGGATGAAGAGCAGGTCGGACAGCCTGTTGAGATAGGTCGCCGTCAGCGGGTTCATCGTCTCGCCGTGCACCTCCATGGCCGCCCAGGTGGAGCGCTCGGCCCGCCGCACCACCGTGCACGCCTGGTGCAGCAGCGCGGCGCCCGGAGTGCCGCCCGGCAGGATGAACGAGCGGAGCTTGTCCAGGTCGGCGAGGAAGCGGTCGCAGTCCGCCTCCAGCTTGTCGATGTACTGCTGTTCCACGCGCAGCGGCGGGTACTCCGGGTTCTCCGTGACGGGTGTGGAAAGGTCCGCCCCGACGTCGAAGAGGTCGTTCTGGACCCGCACGAGGACCTTCACGACCTCTTCCGGGAGCCCGCCGAGCGCGATGGCGGTGCCGATGGCCGCGTTGGCCTCGTTGGCGTCCGCGTACGCGGAGATGCGCACATCGGTCTTGCTCGTGCGGCTCATGTCCCCGAGCGCCGTGGTGCCCTTGTCGCCGGTGCGCGTGTAGATGCGCGTCAGATTGACCATGCGGCCAGCCTAAGCCGTGTCCGCGGAGGTGTGCCGCCCCGCGCGGGGGCGGTCGCCGTGGCCCGTCGAGGCGTACCGCCACGGGGCGGTGGGCCGTCCGTCGCGCCGAGGTCTTCCCGGTGGCTGCTCGCGTACGGGGCCCGGCGTGCCCGGGGGTCCCCGGGCCCGGCTGGACCGTGCGGGCACCGCCCGGGCGGCACGTGGAGCGGCCCCCTCGCGCCTCCCGGTGTGATGTCCGTCATCTGAGACGTGACGCGCATCTCTTCGTCGCCACACGGCGCCCCGAGGCCGCTAACCTCCGCAGAGATCCGATATGTAAACGTGTGTTAAGGGGTGCTCAGTGGCCAGGAAGCTCGCCGTCATCGGGGCCGGACTCATGGGGTCCGGTATCGCGCAGGTCTCCGCCCAGGCGGGCTGGGACGTCGTGCTGCGTGACGTCACCGACGCGGCCCTGACCCGCGGTACCGACGGCATCAAGGCGTCGTACGACAGGTTCGTGGCCAAGGGGAGGCTCGAAGCGGCCGACGCCGAGGCCGCGTTGGGGCGCATCACCACGACCACGGACCTCGACGCGGTCGCCGACGCGGACATCGTCGTCGAGGCGGTCTTCGAGAAGCTCGAGGTGAAGCACGAGATCTTCCGTGCGCTCGACAAGCTGGTGCGTGACGAGGCGGTGCTGGCGTCCAACACCTCCGCCATCCCGATCACCAAGATCGCGGCCGTGACCGAGCGGCCGGAGCGCGTCGTCGGCGCCCACTTCTTCTCGCCCGTTCCCATGATGCAGCTGTGCGAACTCGTCCGCGGTTACAAGACCAGCGACGAAACGCTCGCCACCGCCCGTGAGTTCGCCGAGTCCGTGGGCAAGACCTGCATCGTCGTCAACCGCGACGTCGCGGGCTTCGTGACCACCCGTCTGATCTCGGCGCTCATCGTGGAGGCCGCCAAGCTGTACGAGTCGGGCGTGGCGACCGCCGAGGACATCGACATCGCCTGCAAGCTCGGCTTCGGCCACGCGATGGGACCGCTGGCCACCGCCGACCTGACCGGCGTCGACATCCTGCTCCACGCCACCGGCAACATCTACACGGAGTCGCAGGACGAGAAGTTCGCGCCGCCGGAGCTGATGCGCCGGATGGTGGACGCCGGTGACATCGGACGCAAGAGCGGGCAGGGCTTCTACAAGCACTGAACTCCGACCCCGGGTGCGCGGGGGCCGTACGCCCCTGCGTACCTTCACCCTTCAGGGTGAATTCGGTATCGGTTCGCTTACAGACGGCAACTTCTCTGCCCGTGTGGCAGTCAGTTGGTGCATAGAAATACGCAGTCGAAGCTCACGGTCGAACGCGACAATCGAACGCAGAGTCAGAGAACCGACGCACAAGTCAGACCTGACGGACAAAAGCACTCTCGGGGAGCGCATATGCACATCAGGGGCGACCATGCCGAGCTGGTCGTCGGGGGCCGCCTCGACGTCCGGAGCGCGGCGGACGCCCGAACGGTCCTGCACGCGGCCGTCGACGACGGAGTGGGCGACCTCGTGCTCGACCTGAGCAATCTCGACTCCTGGGACGCCACCGGTCTCGGGGTCATCATGGGAGCGCACCGACGGGCCGGCCGTTGCGGCCGGCGCCTCGTGCTGCGCGGCGTGCCACCGCAGATGCAGCGACTCCTCGTGGCCACCCGGCTGCACCGCATCCTGGCCATCGAGGGTGGAATCGCCGCAGAGTCCCTGCCCCGGGTCTGAGCGGACGAGACCCGCCAGGACGCACAATCATCACGAGACCGTGACGTCCTGGGGCGGGCGGCCCCCCGGCTGTTCCCCGACACCCGGTGAGCGTCTAGGCTCCGGTCGCCTGCCTCTTCGCGAACCCACACGGCCGGCACCGGACCAGAAGCGGCAGCGGAGCGTGCAGACCGGCCGGGAGGGGCTTCCCGCACGAGACGCCATCTGGGGGCTTTGACCATGGACCCGAGGAACCCGGGACCGGACGAGTACGACAGCGACCGCGTCACCGAGGACGGTGGCACCCCGCAGCGGCCGCCGCGCGACGCGGTGCCGCCGGAGTTCGCCCACCAGAAGGCCGCTCCCGCACGCACGGTGCGGGTGGTCGCGGGAGACTTCGCACTCACCGTCAACCCGGTCGACGGCAGTGAGATCGAGCCCTGCCGCCCCGGCACGGAACCCGCCGCCCCCGTCCGGCACACCACCGAGGAACGCGACGAACTGCGGCGCGCCGGGCGGCCCCCGGTCCCGCCCGGACCGGCCGCACCCGCGCTGCCGCTGCTGGAGCGTCAGGAGGAGCGTGAGCGGCTCGTCCGGCTCCTGGGACACGGCCGTACGGTACGGCTGACCGGCCCGGCCGGGTCGGGCCGCACCGCCCTGCTCGACGCCGTCGCCGCCGACTGCGCGGACCTCGCCCCCGACGGTGTCGTCCGCCTCTCCGGCCACCACCGCACGGCCGCCGAGCTTCTGTACGAACTCTTCACCGCCGTCCACAACGCGCCCCTGCACCGCCCCGACCGGGCGGAGCTCCTCGGACACGTCCGCGAGATCGGCGCCGTCGTCCTCGTGGACGACCTGGAGTTCGGCGGGAGCGCCCTGGACGAACTGCTGGACGCCACCCCGGAATGCGCCTTCCTGCTCGCCGCGACACCCGACGTGGCGGCGCCCTCGGCCGACGCCCGGGTCGAAGAGGTCTTCCTCTCCGGGCTCGAGCGCGGCACCGCGCTGGAGCTACTGGAGCGGGCCGTGGACCGGCCGCTCACCGACGAGGAGGCCAACTGGGCCGGCGACCTCTGGTTCGAGTCGGAGGGGCTGCCCCTGCGCTTCGTCCAGGCCGGTGCGCTGCTGAGGCAGCGCGACGCCCTGCGCAACGTCCCCGAGGAGCGCGACGACGATGACGACGACGGGGACAACGTCTTCGGCGACGGTCCCGACGTCCCGCTGCCGACGCTCGGCGAAGGTGCCGCCCCCGCCGCGCTGCTCGCCTCCCGGCTCAGCGAGTCCGCCCGGGACGCCCTCCGGTTCGCGCTGGCCCTCGGCGGCGAGGTCCCGCACCAGGCCCACCTCCCCGCCCTCGTCGGCGACACCCACGCCGACGCCGCGATCGGCGAACTGACCGGCTGTGCCCTGCTCAGCCCCGTCGGCCCCCGCTACCGGCTGGCGGCCGGGGTCGCCGCGCAGCTCGAGGCCGCCGGCTACGGCGAGGGTGCCCTCGACCGCGCGCACACGGCCGCCCAGCACTACGCCTGGTGGACGGGGCACCCCTCGGTGACGCCCGCTCGGGCGTCCTCCGAGGCCGACGCGATCCTCGCGGCCCTGGGCGCGCTGGTGCCCGCCCAGGAGACCGGGCACGCCAGCACCGCAGTGCTGCTGGCCCGCAGCGCCGCACCCGCTTTCGCGGCCGGACTGCACTGGCAGGCGTGGCAGCGCGCCCTGCGCGCCGGTCAGGAGGCGGCCCGGACCGCGGGGGAGGTCGCCGAGGAGGCCTACTTCCTCCACGAGCTCGGCGTACTGGCCCTCTGCTCGGGCAGCCTCGACCGGGCGCGCGCCGAACTCGAGGCGTCCATCGCCATGCGGGGAGCGCTGGCCGACAAGCGCGGCACGGTCGTCGGCCGGAGGGCGTTGGCACTCGTGGCCGACCGGGAGGGTGCCCGGCTCCCCGGCACGGACACGTCCGAGGGCGAGGGCGCTTTCTCCGTCCATCCCGAGGAGCCGCTGTCCCCGGCCATGGGCCTCGCGGCCGTCTCCTCGCCGGTCGAGACGCTGGTGACCCGCCGTGACACCCCTGTCTCCCCGTCCGGCCTGCTCGCCGGCGCCCGCCGGCTCGTCGTCTCCGGCCCCCGGCGCCATCTCGTCGCCGCCGGAGCGGGCGTCCTGCTGGCCGTGGTCCTCGGGACCGTGGTGACGCTCGGGGCGACCTCCGACGAGGAGGCTCCGGCGAACCGGGTGACCAGCGAGCAGTCGGCGGACGAGGACGAGGGGAGCGACGGCCTCAACGCCGACGAGCCGTCCGGCGAATCCACGAGCCGTCCCGCGGACGGCACCACCGGCGGAACGTCGGGTGGCGCCCCGGCGGACCCCGGCACCGCCCGGCCCGGTGAGAGCGGCTCGGCGGGCGACCCGTCCACGCCGGGCAGCGGTCCCTCGACGGGCGGTTCGGGCACGACCGGCTCGACGACCGGTGGCTCGTCCTCGTCGACGACGGGCGGCACGACCGGTGGTTCGTCGTCGACAGGGGGTTCGCCATCGACGGGCGGTTCGTCGTCGGGTCCGACGGGTTCGCCGTCGACGGGCGGCGGTACGTCCAGCGGCCCGAGCGGCGGAACGGCCGACGGCGGTACGGCGGACGGAGGTGCAACCGACGGTGGCACGGCGGACGGAGGTGCGGCCGACGGCGGTACCACCGACGGTGGCACGGCGGACGGCGGCTCCACCGACGGCGGTACGGCGGACGGCGGTACGGCCGACGGCGGTACGGGCACCACGACGACGAGCAGCCCCAGCGGCGACCAGGCGCTTCCCAGCAGTTCGTCGCCCTGAGACCGGGCCGGCGCGGCGGGGCCGCTGCCTCGGGCACGCCCGGCGCGGTTCGGTCCGGGCCCATTCGGTTCGAACCCGTCCGCTCCGGCTCGGGCGGTCGCGGGCAAGGGCATCGGGACAGGGAGCGGTGCAATGCGGCCGTCACCGCGGCAGGGGCGCCGGAGCGACGCCGCCCGGCACCCGCGGGTGCCGCGTCCGGGGTGCACGCCGTCAGGGCGACGCGTACACCCACGTCGCCCGGCGCGCCCCGTGCAAGAGGCGCGGGCGGCCCGCGCAACGGCGGGCCGCCCGCGTACGCGCGCCGGCGTCAGAACAGCCGCAGTTTGTCGTCCTCGATGCCACGCAGCGCGTCATAGTCCAGCACCACACAGCCGATGCCGCGATCCGTCGCCAGCACACGCGCCTGGGGTTTGATCTCCTGTGCGGCGAACACACCGCGTACCGGGGCGAGATGGGGGTCGCGGTTCAGTAGATCCAGATAACGGGTGAGCTGCTCGACGCCGTCGATCTCGCCGCGGCGCTTGATCTCCACCGCCACCGTGGCGCCGTCGGAGTCGCGGCAGAGGATGTCCACGGGGCCGATCGCCGTCGGGTACTCGCGGCGGATCAGGCTGTAGCCCTCGCCCAGTGTCTCGATACGGTCTGCCAGCAGCTCCTGGAGGTGCGCCTCCACGCCGTCCTTGATGAGGCCCGGGTCCACACCCAGCTCGTGGGACGAGTCGTGGAGGACCTCCTCCATCGTGATGATCAGTTTCTCGCCCGTTTTGTTGGTGACCGTCCAGACGCCGTCGTCCCCCTCCTTGAGGCTGCAGGGCGGGGACATCCAGTTCAGCGGTTTGTACGCCCGGTCGTCGGCGTGGATGGAGACGCTGCCGTCCGCCTTGACCAGGATCAGACGGGGAGCGGAGGGCAGGTGTGCGGTGAGCCGGCCGGCGTAGTCCACGGAACAGCGGGCGATGACGAGACGCATGGTGCGCAACGCTACTCGACCGACCTCCTCGCGCGCGATTCCTCCGCCTGTCGCCCACCCTGCCCCTGTCCGAGTCCCTACGGGTCGCCCCTCTTGTGCCCTTACGTTGTTGGCCGGTTGTGTTCCCATTCTCCTGGTGCGGACCAGACAGCACGCATAACGTGGAAGCAGGAGGTCGCCGGTCGTGCACTCTGCGTCGTCTTCAGCGCCGCAACCGGGCAGGAACGGTCGCCTCCTTCCCTGCCCGTAAGACCCCGTTCAGCGGGGTCGCGAGAGGAGAACCCATGTCGCTCGACGTCTCACCGGCGCTGTTGGAACAGGCCGAGCGAGGCGAGGTCGACGAAGCTGCATTCGTCGACTGCGTCCGGACCTCCCTGCCCTTCGCATGGGAGATGATCAGTTCTCTGGTGGCTCAGCTGAAGGTGGACGGCGGCGAGTTCGCCGACAACCAGACGCCGCCGCCGGACGAGCAGGCACGTGGTCAGCTGTTGCGCGCGCTCGCGAGTGACGCCATCCGGGGTGCGCTGCAGCGGCACTTCGGAGTACGACTCGCTTTCCAGAACTGCCACCGCGTAGCGGTGTTCCCGCTGGACTCCTCGGTGGACGAGCGGCTCGCCCGCTTCACTTCCGCAAGGGCCCAGCTGCTCAACCAGTCGCCCGAACTGCGCGACTGCTGATGTCTTCCGCTGCCGCTCCGCATCGCGGGAGGCGTCATGGATGCCGGGGCGGCAGCCTCCGCCGGACGACGGGCCGGGGGAGGCGTGCGGGCCGTACGGTCGTGCGGCCCGCATGCGCGTCGTCCCGCTCAGCGGAGCAGCGGAAGCACCTCGGCGCCGAGCCGCCGCACGTTCTCCTCCGTCGCCGCGAGATCGCCCGAGCCCTCGGAGAGGAGGGCGAACCGGGTGATGCCGGTGCGCTCAGAGGTCGCCGCGAGCCGGTCCGCCGCCAGCACCGGTGGGCCCACCGGGTGCAGCCGGCACAGCAACTCCGTGTAGGCGACCGGGTCGCGCATGGCACGCCGGCGGCCGTCGACCGTCACATGCGCGTCGAGGCCCTGCTTCAGCCAGCCCGGCATCGCCTTGACGAGGGTCTCCTCCGCCGCGGCGCGGCTGTCCGCGATCTGTGCCACACCGGCCGACACATGGCCGGCCGCGGCCACCGACTCCGGGGCGTGTCCCGCCGCGAGGGCGTGGCTCCGCCAGAGGGCGACCATGTCCGCCTTCTCCTCGTCGCCGCAGTGCATCCCGAGCAGCATCGGCAGCCCGCGCTCGGCCGCCAGCCGGACCGACGCGGGGGAGGTGCAGGCCACGATCACCTCGGGGCCTGCGGGACCGTCGCCGTCCTCTCCGATCAGGTCGTCGGGGCGGGGTACGACGGGGACCTCACGGAAAGCGAATCGTTCCCCCTCGCTGCCCACGCGGGTCTCCCGCAGCCAGCGCAGCAGCAGGTCCAGCGACTCGGGGAAGTCCTTCTCGTACGCCGCGAGACCGGCTCCGAAGACCTCCAGATCGACCCAGGGGCCGCCGCGGCCCACACCGAGGGAGAACCGGCCTCCCGAGGTGAGGTGCAGCAGCGCCGCCTGCTCGCCCAGCGCCACGGGATGGACGGTCGGCAGGACGCTGACCGCCGTGCCCACCCGGATCCGTTCCGTGCGACCGAGCAACAGCGCGGCCAGGGTCGCCGCCGACGGGCACACCCCGTACGGTACGAAGTGGTGCTCGGCCAGCCAGACCGAGTCCAGACCCGCGGCCTCCGCCGCCTCGGCGGACCGAACGGCCCGGTGCAGCGCCTCTCCGTGCCCCTGCCCAGGGAACTGGGCGGCCAGTACAAAAGCTCCAACGCGCATCGCCTGATGCCTCCTTGCGGCCGACGCGGCATTCCCCCCACACAGGCAACAACGTCTGACACGTGCCAAAGGCACGGCCCCGAGTGAAGTTGTTGCGATTTTCCGGTAACCGGCCCCTGCGGGTGGGGTGCTCGGTGCCGTAGCGGACGACCGCCCACTGCCCGGGACCGTAGGCTTGGGGGTGAACTGTCCGCTCTGCCCTCGAGGTGTCACGTGTCCCCGCGCAGAAACCGCCCTCGCGGCGGGGAGAAGCCGACCGACCGCGCCGGCGACATGGGCGACAGGTACGGCGGTGTGGAGCGGTCCGAGAGCTGGCAGGGCGAGGGCTGGCGGGTCCGGCAGGTCGCGGGGGCGAGCTCCGCGGGCAAACGCTACCGCTGCCCGGGCTGCGACCAGGAGATCCCGTCCGGCACCCCGCACGTGGTGGCCTGGCCCGAGTACGGGGGCGTGGACGACCGGCGGCACTGGCACAAGGCGTGCTGGAACGCGAAGGACCGCCGCACCTCCCGGGTGCAGCGGTCCCGCAACGCGCCTCGGTACTGAAGGCCCGGACCGGCCCCGGTCGGCCGGCCCGGAGGCGGTCAGACGTCGCGCCGGTCGAGGGCGAGGTAGGCGGCGGCCATGGTCACGCCGGCCAAGCCCAGCATGATCCAGAGCGGCTCCCAGCCGTGCGGGCCGCGGGTCGTCACCGAGGCGTCGTAGAGCACGCCCAGCAGGCTCGGGATGGAGTACTCGAGCAGGAAGTCCTGCACGTTCCGCAGCGACTCCGAGTACATGAAGAGGGCCAGCACCAGCGGCAGCAGAACCACGCCGATCATGATGGTGATCGCGCCCGCGGAGTGCCGGATCAGCGCTCCGACGGCGAGTGAGAGCAGCCCGAGCAGGGCGAGGAACAGCCCGACGCCGACCGTGGCCCGGAACCAGTCCTCGCCGGTGCTGACGCCCGCGTCCACGATCGCCGTCTGCAGGGCTCCGACGATCGCGGCCGTCACCGTCGTGATCACGAAGACCAGCAGGAAGAAGACGATGGCCTTCGCCGTCAGCACCCGGGCGCGGCTGGGGCACGCGGTCAGGGTGGTGCGGATCATGCCGGTTCCGTACTCGGAGGCGATGGTCAGCACACCCAGCGTGATCACGCAGATCGAGCCGAGCAGAACGCCGAAGAAGCCGAGGCTGAGCACGGACTCCTCGCCGAGCTCGGGCTCCGCCGAGGACACGGCGATCGCCGACAGCAGACCGATGCCGACCATCAGCACGATCATCACGCCGAGTGTCCACATCGTGGAGCGGACCGAACGGATCTTGGTCCACTCGGAGGCGAGCGCGTCGCCGAGGTGCGCCGCCCTCACGGGGATCGGCGAGTCGTAGGCGCCCTGCGGGTACGCGCCCTGCTGCTGGTACGGGGTCGTCATCGGGCGTCCTCGGTGTTGCTCTTGGTCAGGTCTGCGGGGACGGCGGCAGGGGCCGGGGGAGCGGCGGGAGCCGCGGCAGGGGCCGGCGGCGCGGCCGCAGCCGCGGTGGGAGGTCCGGCGGGCTCGGCCGCGTACGGGTTCTGTCCGGGTGGCGGCGGGGCGTACCAGCCCTGCTGCGGCACCTCCGGCACCATCACCGCCGACGGGTCGTACCCCACCGGCTGCGGCTGCATCAGACCGGCCTTGCGGTCGTCCGTGGAGCGGTAGTCCACGGCGGCCTGGGTCATCCGCATGTACGCCTCCTCCAGGGACGCCTGGTGCGGCGAGAGCTCCCACAGCCGGACGTCGGCGTCGTGCGCCAGGTCGCTGATCGCGGGGAGCGTAAGACCGGTCACCCGCAGAGCCCCGTCCGGCTCCGGCATGACCTGGCCGCCGGCCTCGGTGAGGACTCCGGTCAGCTTCTCCCGCTGCTGAGGCTCGGTGTGCGGCGTCCGCACCCGTGCGAAGCCCGCCGAGTTGTGCGCGATGAAGTCCCGCACGCTCATGTCCGCGAGCAGCTGACCCCGTCCGATGACGATCAGGTGATCGGCGGTGAGGGCCATTTCGCTCATCAGGTGCGAGGAGACGAAGACGGTACGGCCCTCGGAGGCCAGTTGCTTCATCAGATTGCGCACCCAGAGGATGCCTTCCGGGTCGAGACCGTTCACCGGCTCGTCGAAGAGCAGCACCTGCGGGTCGCCGAGCAGTGCCGCCGCGATGCCGAGCCGCTGCCCCATACCGAGCGAGAAGCCCTTGGAGCGCCGCTTGGCGACGTCCTGGAGGCCCACGACCCCGAGCACCTCGTCGACCCGGCGGGCCGGGATGCCGGACAGCTGGGCCAGGGACAGCAGATGGCTGCGCGCGCTCCGCCCGCCGTGGACCGCCTTTGCGTCGAGGAGCGCACCGACCTGACGCGGTGCGTTGGGCAGGTTCCGGAACGGGTGGCCACCGATCGTGACATGGCCGGACGTCGGCTGGTCGAGGCCGAGGATCATGCGCATCGTCGTCGACTTGCCCGAGCCGTTCGGCCCGAGGAAGCCGGTGACGGCACCGGGCCGCACCTGGAAGGAAAGGTTGTACACGGCCGTCTTGGCGCCGTAGCGCTTGGTCAGGCCGACTGCCTCGATCATTACTCCAGCCCCATCGACAGGTCAGGTCGTCGGGGCACGGTCGTACATGGCCGCAGCCCCCCGTAAGAGTTAGGAGGATATCCGGGGCTTGACGGTTCCGGCCACGGAGAACGACCTGCCCGGTGAGGGCGCCGGCCCGATCAGGCGTCCCGCTTCCTGAGCACCGTGAAGCCGCCGAGCAGCGCGGCCGCCACCCAGAGCAGCATGATTCCGAGACCGCCCCAAGGCCCGTACGGCGCCTCCTCGCTGTTCATCGCCAGCGGTACGACCTGCATGATCTTCGAGCCCGCCTGGTCCGGGAAGTAGCGGGCCACGTCCTTCGCGTACGGGACGGCGGCCAGGATCTGGGACACCAGGAAGAAGAACGGCATCAGGATGCCGAGCGAGAGCATCGAGCTGCGCAGCATCGCCGCGACGCCCATGGAGAAGATCGCGATGAGCCCCATGTAGAGCCCTCCGCCGATCACCGCGCGGAGCACGTTCTCCTCGCCGATGGAGGTGGCGCGCTCGCCGAGCAGGGCCTGGCCGAGGAAGAAGCTCAGGAAGCTCGTCGCCATTCCGACCACCAGCGCCAGCAGCCCGGCCACCACGATCTTGCTGAACAGGAAGGTCGCCCGCTGCGGGACGGCCGCGAGGGAGGTGCGGATCATGCCCGAGCTGTACTCCGTGCCGACCACGAGCACACCGAAGACGACCATCGCGAGCTGTCCCAGCACCATGCCGGAGAAGCTGACGAGCGTCGGGTCGAAGGTGGCCTGCTCCGCCGGCGGCAGCTCGTCGAACGTCGAGGCGAGCAGCGCGCACAGCAGCGCTCCGACGACGACCGTCACGACGAAGGCGCTGACGAGTGTCCAGGTGGTTGAGGCGACCGTGCGGATCTTGGTCCACTCGGACCGCAGAACGGCGGGTACCGAGGCCATGGGTCAGGCTCCCTTGTCGCGCGGGGCCCACTGGGGGCCGTGACCGGGGGCGGAGTGCGCGTGGTACTCCACGGCGCTCGCCGTCATCTGCATGAACGCCTCCTCCAGCGAGGCGCGCTGGGAGCTCAGTTCGTGGAGCACGATGTGGTGCTCGGCCGCCAGCTCGCCCACCTGCTCGGTGGTGGCGCCGTCGATCTCCAGGGTGCCGTTGCCGGCCTCGACGGGGGTGAGGCCCGACTCGCGGAGCACGTCCCGCAGCCGCTCCTGCTGCGGCGAGCGCAGCCGCACATAACTGCGCGAGTTCTGGTGGATGAAATCGGCCATCGATGTGTCGGCGAGCAGTCGCCCCTGCCCGATGACGATCAAGTGATCGGCGGTGAGGGCCATTTCGCTCATCAGATGGGAGGAGACGAAGATCGTTCTTCCTTCGGCCGCAAGCTGCTTCATCAGATTGCGGATCCAGTGAATTCCCTCGGGATCCAGTCCGTTGACCGGCTCGTCGAACATCAGGATCTCCGGGTCGCCGAGCAGCGCCGAGGCGATGCCCAGCCGCTGCCCCATGCCGAGGGAGAAACCCTTGGTCTTCTTCCTGGCCACCGCGGTCAGACCGACCGTGTCGAGGACCTCGGCCACCCGGCTCGCCGGGAGCCGGTTCGCCTGCGCCAGACAGAGCAGGTTGTTGTAGGCGGTTCGCCCGCCGTGCATCGCCTTGGCGTCGAGCAGGGCGCCGATGTACTTGAGCGGTTCCTGCAGATCCCGGTAGTGCTTGCCGTCGATCCGGACCGTCCCGCTGGTGGGGTTGTCCAGATCCAGCATCATGCGCATCGTCGTCGACTTGCCCGCGCCGTTGGGCCCCAGGAAGCCGGTCACGACGCCCGGCCGCACCGTGAAGGAGAGATGGTCGACCGCGACCTTGGAGCCGAAACGCTTGGTGAGACCCTCGAGCTCGATCATGCGTTTACGCTACGTGGGCCCACGGGGCGGCGCCAGCGGATGTGGCCAACGGACAACGACATTTCGGCGTCCGGGCGGCGACGACCGCCCCCAGCCGGCCCGCGCCGCGCCGGGCGGGCCTCGGGAAGACGCGTGCGCCCGGTGCCGTCGAAGGCACCGGGCGCACGCGGAGCGTACTGCCGTACGGTCGCGGCGTCAGCGGGTCTGCTGCGCCGGGACGCCGCGGGACACCGGCTCGTCGTCGGCCGGGGCGCCCGTAGCGGCGACCGCCGCGCCGGTCAGCGTGGCCAGCATCTCGCGGACGTTGGTCAGCTGGGCGTTGATGGAGTCGCGACGGTTCGTCAGCGCCGCCAGCTCGCGCTCCGATTCGCTGCGGATACGGTCCGCCTTCGCGTTCGCGTCGGCCACGATGTCCTCGGCCTGGCGCTGCGCGGTCTCGACGGTCTGCCGAGCACGGCGCTCCGCGTCCGTGCGCAGCTTCTCGGCCTCCAGGCGCAGCTGCTCGGCGCGGTGCTCGATCTCCGCGAGGCGCTTCTCCGCCTTCGCCTGACGCGACGCCAGGTCGCGCTCGGACTGCTCGCGGCGCTTGGCCAGGTTCGTCTCGAAGTCCGCGGCGGCCTGGGCGGCCTTGGCGCGGGTCTCCTCGAAGAGCGCGTCCGCCTCCTCGCGCTTGGACTGCGCGTCCTTCTGCGCGTCGGTACGCAGCGAGTTCGCCTCGCTCTGCGCCTTCTCGACGATCCGGACGCCCTCGTCCTCGGCCTTCTGCTTGCGCTCCGCCGCGAACGCCTCGGCGTCGTTGCGCACCTGCTGGGCGGCGCCCTCGGCGAGCTCGCGGTGCTGCTCCGCCGCGCGACGGGCCTCCTCGCGCAGGTCCTTCGCCTCCTCCTCGGCGAGGCGGAGGATCTTCTCGACACGCGCGCCGAGTCCCGCGTAGGACGGCTCCGCGTCGTTGACCTGGGCCTGGGCGTTCTGCGTTTCGAGATGGAGCTCCTCGATGCGCTTTTCCAGTGAGGTGATACGTGCGAGAGCACTGTCACGATCGGCGACGAGTTTGGTAATGCGGTCGTCCACCTGACCGCGGTCGTACCCACGCCGCACGAGCTCGAAGCCGAAGGGGGAGGAAGTGTCGCTCATGGGGTTCCTGTCGAATGAGACCGGCTGAGGTGTTAGGGGGAATCCTAGGCGCCCGAGCGGCGTGTCATCGAGCTGATGCCCGTTTGATATGGAGAATGTCCAGCCTTTCGGGTGGCTAGCTCTCGGAGGACTTGCCACTCGAACGTGTGGTCCCGGCTGACGCCCCCGCCTTGACCCCGCCGTCCTTGCCGGTCGGAGCCTCGAACGACTCCAGCGCCTCCAGCACGTCCTGCACCCGGGAGATCTCCGCCTGGATGTCCTCGCGCCGGCGCACGAGCACGTCCAGCTCCCGCTTGCCCTCCTCGATCATGCGCTCGGCCTCGCGTTCCGCGTCCGCCTTGACCTGCTCGGCCTCCCGGACCAGCCCGGCCTTCTTCTGCTCGGCCTCCTTGAGCAGCGCCTCCGCCTTCCTCACCGCGGCGATGCGCACCTTGCCGGCCTCCGAATTGGCCTCCGACAGCAGCTCCTTGGCCTTCGCCCCGGCCTCGGCCTGCTGCTCCTCCGCGGCCTTCACCAACTGGTCGCAGCGCTCGCCCGCGGCCTTCATCTGCTCGGCGGACTCCCGGCGGGCCCGCTCGTGCAGCTCCTCGACCTCGTTCTCGACGCGCCTGCGCAGCTCCTCCGCGCGCTCCCGAATGGCGGTCGCGTCGCCGCGCGCCCCCACCAGCAGCTCGTCGGCGTCCGTACGGGCCTTCTCCACCAGGGAGTTGCCCTCGACGGTAGCCTCGGCGACCAGCCGGTCGGCCTCCTTGCGGGCCGCGCCGACCATGGTGTCCGCCTGCGACTCCGCCTCGGTCGTGGCCCGCAGCGCCTCCTCCTGCGCCTTCGCCATCAACTGGTCGACCTGCTCGGCCGCGTCCGCACGGCGCTTGGCCACGTCCTTCCTGGCGGTGTCGAGCGTACGGTCGGCCTCCTCGCGGGCCTCCGAGCGCATCTGCTCGGCGGCGCGCTCGGCCTCCTCGCGGAGCCGCTCCGCCTCGGCCCTGATGCGGTCCGCCCGCTGCTGGGCGGCGCCCACGGTGTCGGCCGCCTCGGCGCGCAGCCGTTCCGCCTCGGCACCCGCCTCGGCGATGAGCTGGTCGGCCTGCTCGGCAGCGTCGGCCCGGCGCTTGTCCGCGGACTTCCTGGCCTCGTCCAGGACCCGCTCGCCGTCCGCCCGGGCGGACGCACGCAGCTCCTCGGCCTGGCGTGCCCCGTCCTCCCTGACCTGCTCGGCCTCGGCACGCAACCGGGCCGCGTCCTGCTCGGCGAGCGACAGCAGTTCGGACGCCTCGTTCGTGACCCGGTCGGACTCGCTCGTGGCCTCGGCCACCAGCCGGTCGGCCTGGGCCGCGGCCTCGGAACGCATCCGGTTGGCGTCCTCCCGGGCCTCGGCCCGGGCCCTTGCCGCGTCCTGCTCGGCGGAGGCCAGCGCGTCGGCCGCCTCGGTGCGCATCCGCTGGGCGTACTCCGAGGTCTCGGTCCGCAGCCGGTCCGACTCGGCGATCGCGTCGTTCATGGTCCGCTCGGCGAGCGACTTGGCGGCCTCCGCCTCCTCGTCGGCGCGCGCCCGGACGCGGTTGGCGTCCTCGGTGGCGCGCTCGCGCTCGGCGTAGGCGTCGGCACGGACGCGGTCCGCCTCCTCCTGCGCCTCCGTCCTCGTGCGCTCCGCCGCGTGCTCGGCGGCGTTGCGCAGCCCGGAGATCTCCTGTTCGGCCTGCTCCTGCAGACCGGACACGGAGTCCCGCACCTGCTGGGCGGTCTGCTCGGCGGCCGACACCATCTCGGTGGCGCGCCGGTCCGCCTCCTCGACCAGCCGCTGCGCCTCGGTCTGGGCGTCCTCGACCCGCTTGCGGGCGGCCGCGAGCAGCTCCTCGCTCTGCTCCCGGGCCAGTTCCCGCTCCTGGTCGGCCTCGCCACGGGCCGCGCCGAGGATCTCCTCGGCCTCGCGGCGGCGCCGGCCCGCCTCCTCCTGGGCGGCGGCCAGCGCCTCGGACGCCTCCTGACCGACCCGCTCGGCGGCCGCGGCGGCCTCGCCACGGACCCGGTCGGCGGTCTCCTGCGCCTCGGACTTCAGCCGCTCGGCCTCCGTGGCGGCCTCGGTGCGCAGCCGCACGGCGACGGCCTCGCCCTCGGCCCGGGAGGCCGACGCGTCGGACGCGGCCTCCGTGCGCAGCCGCTCGGCCTCCCGCTCGGCCTGCTCCAGGAGCGTACGGCTGCGTTCGGCCGTCTCCGTGCGCAGCCGTTCGGCCTCCGCCTCGGCCTCGCGGCGGATCCGCTCGGCCTCCGCGCGCGCCTGGGCCAGCGACTCCTCGGCCGACGCGAGACGGGCCTCCGCCTCCGAGTGCAGCCGGGTCAGCTCGTCCGCGGCCTCGGCCTGGCGGGCGGCGACGCCGCGCTCGGCCTCCTCGCGCAGCTCTGCGGCGGCGCGCTCGGCAGCCGCCTTCGTCTCGTCGGCCTGCTCCTCGGCCTCGGTGCGCAGCCGGTCCGCCTCGGTACGGGTGCGCTCCAGGGTCTCCTCGGCCTGCCGGCGCAGGGTCGTGGCCCGCTCGATGGCCTCGGTGCGGACGCGCTCGCTGTCCGTGGTGGCCTTGGACCGCACGTCGTCGGCGTCGGCCTTCGCCTTCGTCAGCAGGTCCTCGGCGGTCTTCGCCGCCTCCTCGATCTGCTGGACGGCCTCACGGCGCGCCTCGCTGCGGATCCGCTCGCCCTCGGCGACGGCCTCGGAACGCAGCTGCTCGGCCTCACCGCGCAGCCGCCGGGCCTCCTCCTGCAGTTCGACCGTCTTGGCGCGGTACTCCTTGGTGTCGTCCTTCGCCGCGCCCTTGAGCTCCTCGGCCGTGTCATGGGCCTCGGCGCGCAGCCGGTCCGCCTCCGCCTCGGCCTCGCGGCGGATCCGCTCGGCCTCCTCGACGGCCTTGCGGGTGGTGTCCTTGGCGTCCTCGGACGCCTTGTTCAGGACCTCCTCGGCGGTCCGCGCCGCCTTCGCGAGCTGGGCGGCGGAGTCCTCGGCGGCGACCGTACGGGCCTTGTCCGACGCCTCCGCGACCAGCTTCTCCGCCTCGGCCTTGGCGTCCGCCAGCGCCTGCTCCGCCTCGCTCCTGAGGTTCTCGGCGTCCTTGGTGGCCTCGCCCACCAGCCGGGCGATCTCCGACTTGGCGGTCCTGGCCCGCTGCTCGTTCGCCGACTCGGCGCCGGCGAGCAGCTTGGCCGCGGCCTCCTTGGCCTCGGTGACGGCCTTCTCGGCCTCGGCACGCGCCTCGCGGAGCCTGTCCTCGGCCTCCTGCATCCGCTGCTCGGCGCCCCGGCTGAGCTCCGCGGCCTGCTGGCGGGCCTGGTCGGACTCGGCGGTCGTCGCGGAGCGCAGCTGCTCGGCGTGGCTGGTGGCCTCCTGGGCCTGGCTGGAGGCGGCGTTCAGCAGGCGCTCGGCGTCCTTGCGGGCGCGCAGGAGAATGGCCTCCGCCTCGGCGCGGGCGGACTCCGCCTCGGAGCTGAGCCGCTGACGGGCCTGCTCGGCGACCCGCGCGGCCTCGGCGCGGGCGGCGGCGAGGCCCTGCTCGGCCTCGGCGCGCGACTCGTCCAGCAGGCGGCGGGCCTGGGACTCACTGCGGGCGCGGAGCTGTTCGGCCCAGGCCACGTTCTCGTTGACGTGCGCCTCGACGGTTTGCCGGCGCTCCGCCAGCTCCTGGTCGAGGCGCTGGCGGCGCTGGTTCGCCTCCGCGTGCAACTCGGCCTGCAGACGGGCCTGGTGCTCGGCGTGCTCCTGGAGGATGCGCTGCGTCTGGGCCCGTACTTCGCGCAGCTCCCGCTCGGCGTCCGAACGCAGCTGGTCGGCCTGGATCTGGGCGTTCCGGAGCAGCTGCTCGGCCTGGTAGCCGATGTCGGCGCTGTCGTACGCGGGACGGGACGCGATGGTGCGACGCGCCTCGTGGAGCTTGGCGCGCAACACCTCGACCTGGTATCCGAGGTCCTCGGCGTGCTGGACGGCCTTCTCCCGCTCGGTCTTCAGCCGGTCCATCTCGGCTTCGAACCGCGAGAGGTGGTCGTCGTCAGCTCGGTGGCTCTCCTGGCGTTCGTAGCCCCGCACTGCGCGGTCCCATCCGTCCCCTGGTCGCAACTCTCCACAAACGAGCACCGTTCGCCTGAACGGCCCCCCGGGGAAATGGTGTCAGATCAGTCACGAGGACGCGGCGCGGCCCCGGCCCGGCCCCGGCCCGGAGCGGCCCACTCTACCGGGCCGGGAATCCCGGCGGTCAGTGCTCCGCTGAGGTGGGGTCGGCGGAAGTGACCAGTTCGGTGAGGACCCCGTGGCAGTCCTTGGGGTGCAGGAACGTGATCCGGGAGCCCATCGAACCGATGCGCGGCTCGTCGTAGAGCACCCGTACGCCCTTGCTCCGGATGTCGCCGGCGGCACCGTCCACGTCCGCCGTGCCGAAGGCGATGTGGTGGACCCCTTCGCCGTTCTTGGCCAGCCACTTCCCGACGGCGGAGTCCTCACGGGTGGGCTCCAGGAGCTGGAGGTAGGAGGCGCCGCCGTCCGAGGTCTCGTTGATCTTGAGCATGGCCTCACGTACGCCCTGCTCCTCGTTGACCTCCGTGTGGAAGACCTCGAAGCCGTACGTGGCCCGGTAGAACTCGACGGTCCTGTCGAGGTCGAAACAGGCGATCCCGATGTGGTCGATTCGCGTCAGCATGGTTCCAGTGCAGCGCTCCCGGCGGTGGTTACGCAACGTGCGCGCGATCACACCGGCTGCCCGGTGACCCGAGCGCATACCGCTCAGTACAGTTCGAGTAAACCCTCGTTCACTCCTCAGCCGCCGCGCTGGAAGGGGATCCCCTCTCATGACTGGAACGAACAGCACCACATCCGTCATCGTCGCCGGGGCGCGTACCCCCATGGGACGGCTGCTCGGCTCGCTGAAGTCCTTCTCCGGCGCCGACCTGGGCGGCTTCGCCATCAAGGCCGCGCTGGACCGGGCCGGCATCGGCGGCGACCAGGTGCAGTACGTGATCATGGGCCAGGTGCTGCAGGCCGGCGCCGGGCAGATCCCGGCCCGCCAGGCGGCCGTCAAGGCCGGCATCCCCATGAACGTCCCGGCCCTCACGATCAACAAGGTGTGCCTGTCCGGACTGGACGCGATCGCCCTCGCCGACCAGCTGATCCGTGCGGGTGAATTCGACGTCGTCGTCGCCGGCGGCCAGGAGTCCATGACCAACGCGCCGCACCTGCTGCCGAAGTCCCGCGAGGGCTTCAAGTACGGCGCGATCGGGATGCTCGACGCGATGGCGCACGACGGCCTCACCGACGCGTTCGAGGGCATCGCCATGGGCGAGTCCACCGAGAAGCACAACACCCGCCTGGGCATCGCCCGCCCGGAGCAGGACGAGATCGCCGCGCTGTCCCACCAGCGTGCCGCGGCCGCGCAGAAGAACGGCCTGTTCGAGGCCGAGATCACGCCCGTCGAGATCCCGCAGCGCAAGGGCGAGCCGGTCGTCTTCAGCAAGGACGAGGGCATCCGCGCCGAGACCACCGTGGAGTCGCTCGGCAAGCTGCGCCCCGCGTTCGCCAAGGACGGCACGATCACGGCCGGCACCTCCTCGCAGATCTCCGACGGCGCCGCCGCCGTGGTCGTGATGAGCAAGGCAAAGGCCGAGGAGCTCGGCCTGGACTGGATCGCCGAGATCGGTGCCCACGGAAACGTCGCGGGCCCGGACAACTCGCTGCAGTCCCAGCCGTCCAACGCGATCGCGCAGGCCCTGAAGAAGGACGGCCTGGAGGTCTCGGACCTCGACCTCGTCGAGATCAACGAGGCGTTCGCCGCCGTGGCCGTGCAGTCGATGAAGGACCTCGGGGTATCCCCGGAAAAGGTGAACGTCAACGGCGGCGCGATCGCCCTCGGCCACCCGATCGGCATGTCCGGCGCGCGCATCGTGCTGCACCTGGCGCTCGAGCTGAAGCGGCGCGGCGGCGGGACCGGCGCGGCGGCGCTGTGCGGCGGCGGTGGTCAGGGCGATGCGCTGATCGTCCGCGTACCGGCGAAGTAAGACCTTCAGAGATCGGAGCACGCACGATGGTGGACGTCGCCCAGCTGGTCGCCCAGGCGAGGGAGGGCAGGCCGCGGGCCGTGGCCCGGCTGATCTCGCTCGTCGAGGGGGCGTCCCCGCAGCTCCGCGAGGTCATGGCGGAGCTCGCGCCGCTGACCGGCGGCGCGTACGTGGTGGGCCTGACCGGTTCGCCGGGTGTCGGCAAGTCCACGTCCACCTCGGCGCTGGTGACGGCGTACCGGAAGGCCGGCAAGCGCGTCGGCGTGCTCGCCGTCGACCCGTCGTCCCCGTTCAGCGGCGGTGCGCTGCTCGGGGACCGGGTGCGGATGTCCGACCACGCCTCCGATCCGGGGGTCTACATCCGTTCGATGGCCACCCGCGGCCACCTCGGCGGACTCGCCTGGGCCGCGCCGCAGGCGATCCGCGTCCTCGACGCGGCCGGCTGCGACGTGGTGCTCGTGGAGACGGTCGGCGTCGGCCAGTCCGAGGTGGAGATCGCCTCCCAGGCCGACACGTCCGTGGTACTGCTGGCGCCCGGGATGGGCGACGGCATCCAGGCCGCGAAGGCGGGGATCCTGGAGATCGGCGATGTGTACGTGGTCAACAAGGCGGACCGCGATGGCGCCGACGCCACCGCCCGCGAGCTCAACCACATGCTCGGTCTCGGAGAGTCCCGGGGGCCGGGCGACTGGCGTCCGCCGATCGTGAAGACGGTGGCCGCGCGGGCGCAGGGCGTCGACGAGGTCGTCGAGGCCCTGGAGAAGCACCGCGCCTGGATGGAGGAGCACGGTGTCCTCGCCGAACGCCGCGCCCGCCGCGCCGCGCACGAGGTGGAGACCATCGCGGTCACGGCCCTCCGCGAACGCATCGGCGACCTCCGCGGCGACCGCCGCCTGGGCGCGCTCGCTGAACGCATCGTCGCGGGCGAACTGGACCCGTACGCGGCGGCGGACGAACTGGTCGCGGGCCTGACGGGCGACTGAGCGGCGCGCGTCCGGGCGTGCGGAAGGGCGGCGGCCTCCCGGCCCGTGGAGCGGGTTCCGTGGCTCGGCCCCGGCGGGGGGACGGGCGCACCCCGCCGCTGCGTCGCCGTCCGCACGACCGCCGCACCGTGCCCGGGACCGTCGCGACACGGCGCGCGGTCCGCTGGACCGGGCGCCGTGTCGCGACGGTCCCGCAATCCAGGCGGACCGGTCGGTCGCCGTCCCTCTCGTGGCCGCCGGCGGGGTGCCGTCCGCTCGACCGTGGCGGAGTTCGTGGCCGTCGGGTCGCGGTCCGGCCGGCGCGCGGCGAGGGCGGCCGCGCGGGTCCGGGCCCCTCAACGCCCGTCCCGCACACCCGCACCGCGCCGGTCCCGTGCTCGTTCCCCCAGGGCACGTGGTGAGGCGGCGCGGCGCCCGGCGGGTGCGGACGCCGGGACGGGGTCGGGTCCCGCGGGTTCCGCGGCCGGAGCCCGCTTCAGCGGCTGGTACGGGCCCTGTCAGACCCTGCCGCGGCGGCCGCGCAGGTGCTCCGCCACCGGCTTGAGGGATTCGTGGAGGTCGGCGAGTGCCTCCGGGGACAGCAGGTCGATGAAGTGCTGGCGCACGGACTCGACGTGGTGCGGCGCGACCTTCTGCATGGTCTCCATGCCCTGGTCGGTGAGCACCGCGTACAGGCCGCGGCGGTCGGACTCGCAGTTCTCCCGGCGTACCAGGCCCGCGTTCTCCATGCGGGTGATCTGGTGGGAGAGCCGGCTCTTGGACTGCAGCGTGGCCGCCGCCAGGTCGCTCATCCTCATGCGCCGCTCGGGGGACTCCGAGAGGTTGACGAGGATCTCGTAGTCGTTGTTGGTCAGGCCGAACGGTTGCAGATCCTTTTCCATCTGGTACGTCAACAGCCTGTTGACGTCCAGATAGGTGCGCCAGGCGCACTGCTCCGTGTCGCTCAGCCAGCGCGTGGCCGTCTCGGTCTCCATATATGGATGCTACCCTAAGAAGTTGAAATCCGGACGAAGGCGGGGACGGTGACATCCGGCACCCCCGAGTCCCCCGTGAAGGGTGCAGACGTTCGACGTCACACTCCGCAGCCTACCGCTCACAAGCCGAAGCGCCGCTGGAGGTCCCCCAGCTGACCGGGAAGGCGCGGGGCGGAGCCGTGTTGACCAGGGCCGTGGCCGCCACCGGGCACCCCGTCCGCATGCGGGACCGCACCCGTCGCCTGTTCGGGCATCAGCGTCTCGGTCGACTGCAGCAGCACCGTGCCCGCCCCGACGAACTCGAACTGGTGCTCCTCTCCGGACGCTCCGCCGATCCCGGACAGCTGCCGCAGGCCGCCCATCACCCCGCTCATGTACCCGTGGTCGTAGTGGTGGCACGGTGAGGGGCAGTCCGCCCAGCCCACCAGCGCCTGCGGATCCACCCGGATCGGGGGCTCCATGAAGACCACGGGGCCGTTCGACGCCGCGACGAACTTCCCGGTGCCGATCAGCGTGAGGAAGCCGGGGACGATCGACTGCTTCAGGGCCAGCGAGGGCTGGTACGCCAGCAGGTTCCCGGCCCGGATCGTCAGATTGCCCTCGTCGAGGTCGAAGGAGTTGACGTCGAAGGCCCGGTCCGCGAGCAGCATCTTGCCGCTGCCCTCGGCCACCACCCAGTCGCCGGCGTGCAGCGGCGAGTGGAAGCTGGTGCGCATCAGCCGGTCCAGCCGGCCGTGGCCGATCCCGTTGAAGTCGATCCGCCCGTAGTAGGCGATCATCTTGCCCTTCTGCAGGAACCACTGGGAGCCCTTGAGCTCCACGCAGAAGGTGTACGAGTTGACGTTGTCGTCGCTCGGCAGCGTCATCGGGTCATGAATCACCGGCGTGCTCACAGCTTCTCCTCCGACGCCTGGACGTACACCGCACCACTGCCGCTCAGCTCGAGCTGGAACGCCTCGCCGGAGCCGCGCCCCACCATGTCGCGCCAGCCCAGCGCGGTGGAGAGCTTGTTCCGCACGTCGCCGTGGTGCGCGACGTACGCCTGGGGGTCCACATGGACCGGCCGGCCCGGTGTGATCGGCAGTTCGATCACTCCCCCGTGGGCCATCACGGCGACCGCGCCGTGACCCTTCAGAGTGGTGGTGAACAGGCCCTGGCCGGTGACCTGGCCCCGCACCATCCCCATGACCCCGCCCTGCGAGCCCATGAACATCGTGCCCTGCTGCAGGGTGCCGTCGAAGGCGAGCAGCCGGTCGGCCTCGACGTACAGGGTGTCGCCGGTCAGGCCGATGACCTGGATGTGGTGGCCGCCGTGGCCGAACATGACCGTGCCGGAGCCCTCGACCGTCATCAGCGGCGTCGCCTCGTCGGCCACCCGGCGCCCGATCATCGACATCAGGCCACCCTGACCGCCCGCGATGTTCGGGGTGAAGGAGACGTCGCCCTTGTAGGCGAGCATCGCGCCGCGCTGGCTGTACATCCTCTGGCCGGGGACCACCGTCGCCTCGACCATCTTCGAATTGATCTCGCGGAACGGCATCAGACGTCCCCTCCGATGGTGTTCCGCTCGCTCGGCTGCACGTACACCAGCCCGTCGCCCTCGAACCGGATCTGGAAGGCCTCGCCGCCGCCCTCGCCCATGAGCGTGCGGAAGGTGACCCCGGACTGGAACTGCTGCTGAAGACCGCCCTGGTGCGCGATGTAGGCACCCGGGTCAACGGAGAGCGGGTACTGGGGGGTCACGCGCAGCACCACGGCCGGGCCGTCCGACATGATCGCGACCTGGCCCGTGCCCTCGACGGTCGTCGTGAACAGTCCGTTGCCGGTCGCGCCACCGCGCAGTCCGGTGAAGCTGGTGCCGGTGCGCAGCCCGCCGTCCGTGCAGAGGAGGTTGCTCGACTCGACGTACAGCTTGTCGCCGTGCAGCGAGACGAGGTTGATCTCGGCGGCGCGATCGGCGAAATAGCAGGTGCCCTGGCCCTTCACCTCCATCATGGTCATCTGCTCGCCGGTGAGGCGGCGGGTCACCATGCCGCGGATCCCCTCACCGCCGCCGGACAGTTTCTTGAAGTCCATGTGGCCGTCGTACGCGACCATGGACCCGTTCTTCGCCTTGACGGAGTCCCCGGTCATGTCGACGGCGAGCACCTTGCTGCCTTGAAGTCGGAACATTGCCACGGGGTGAAGGTACTGGGCGGGCTGTGTGTTCGGACAGGCCCCCAGGAATGAACACGACCCTGACCCGACCCCGAGGCCACCCGGGTAAAGGGCGGGAACAGCGCGGTGCCAGAATGGCTACGCTTGTGCGTCCGTTCACAAGACCATCGCCCCCTCCCCCCTGAAGGTGCCTGCCGTGGACATCAAGACCGCCTCCGCCCTCCACCGCCTCCGGCTCGTCTCCGGCCCCGAGGCCGTGTCCTTCCTGCTGCTCCTCGTCTGCTCGGTGCTCAAGCGCACGACGGAGTTCAACGCGGTCCCGGTCATGGGCGCGATCCACGGCGTCCTCTTCATCCTGTACGTGATCTTCTGGCTGGACGCCTGGAACCGCGCCAAGTGGGACGTCAGGACCGCCGCGGTCTACTTCGTCCTGTCGGTGCTGCCGTTCGGCGGCTTCTATGCCGACCGCAAGCTCAGGCGCGCCGCCGAGGACGAGGTCATCGCCTCCCGCGCCCGCCGCGAGGGCACGGTGAAAGCGTGATCGTCGCCTTCTCCGTCACCCCGCTGGGCGTGGGCGAGGACGTCGGCGAGTACGTCGCCGACGCGGTCCGCGTCGTCCGCGAGTCCGGACTGCCGAACCGCACGGACGCGATGTTCACCTCGGTCGAGGGCGAGTGGGACCAGGTGATGGACGTGGTCAGGCGCGCCGTCGCCGCGGTCGAGGCGCGCGCCCCGCGCGTCTCCCTCGTCCTCAAGGCCGACATCAGGCCGGGCGTCGCGGACGGCCTGACGAGCAAGGTCGAGACGGTCGAGCGCCACCTCTCCGTCTGACCCGGGTTCCGCGCCGCGACTTCGGGCAGTCCCCGGCCGGACGGAGGGGGACTGCCTTGCGCCCGGCCCCCGGCCCGGCGCCCCTTGCGCCGCGGGCCGCACGGCGGGGGCCGGTGCGGCGGGCGGGGGAGGACCGAAGTACGAGACAGAGCTGACCAGCATATGACCAGTGGGTAAGGTCGATGCCGTGCCGAAGCCGCTCAGCCTTCCCTTCGACCCCATCGCCCGAGCCGACGAGCTCTGGCGGCAGCGCTGGGGCCCCGTGCCCTCGATGGCCGCGATCACCTCGATCATGCGCGCCCACCAGATCCTGCTCGCCGAGGTCGACGCCGTGGTCAAGCCGTACGGGCTGACCTTCGCCCGCTACGAGGCGCTGGTGCTGCTCACCTTCTCCAAGGCCGGGGAGCTGCCGATGTCCAAGATCGGTGAGCGGCTGATGGTCCACCCGACCTCCGTCACGAACACGGTGGACCGTCTGGTGCGGTCCGGTCTGGTCGCCAAGCGGCCCAACCCCAACGACGGCCGCGGCACGCTCGCCTCCATCACGGAGAAGGGCCGTGAGGTCGTCGAGGCGGCGACCCGCGACCTCATGGAGATGGACTTCGGGCTCGGTGCCTACGACACCGAGGAGTGCGCGGAGATCTTCGCGCTGTTGCGGCCGCTGAGGGTCGCGGCGCACGACTTCGACGAGGGCTGAGCCGCCTCGGCGGACGGGTCGCGGGCCGCCTCGGCCCGGGGCCCGACCCACCGGAAGATCGCCCGAAGCGGACCGTTACGCTCATCGCCATGAAGAAGAGCGTCCTGACCCGCTACCGGGTGATGGCCTACGTCACCGCCGTCATGCTGCTCGTGCTGTGCACCTGCATGGTGTTCAAGTACGGGTTCGACACGGGTGAGGACATCACCTTCGCCGTCTCGCAGGCGCACGGCGTCCTCTACATCATCTACCTGATCTTCGCCTTCGACCTCGGCTCCAAGGCCAAGTGGCCGTTCGGCAGGCTGCTGTGGGTGCTGCTCTCCGGGACGATTCCCTTCGTCGCCTTCTTCGTCGAGCGCAATGTCACACGTTCGGTCGCGCCGCTGGTCAGCGAGTCGGAGCCGGCGGTCGTCAAGGCGTAGTCACTCCGCCGTACGCACGCGTACGGCGGTCTGCCATCGACATTTACTAGGACGTCCTAGTAAATTCGTGGGTATGGACGCTGACGCCATCGAGGAGGGCCGCCGACGCTGGCAGGCCCGCTACGACTCCGCGAAGAAGCGGAACGCCGACTTCACCACGCTCTCCGGTGATCCGGTCGAGCCGGTCTACGGGCCCCGGCCCGGCGACACCTACGACGGCTTCGAGCGGATCGGATGGCCGGGCGAGTACCCGTTCACGCGCGGTCTGTACCCGACGGGCTACCGCGGCCGCACCTGGACCATCCGCCAGTTCGCCGGCTTCGGCAACGCCGAGCAGACCAACGAGCGGTACAAGATGATCCTGGCCGCCGGCGGCGGAGGGCTCAGTGTCGCCTTCGACATGCCGACGCTCATGGGGCGCGACTCCGACGACCCCCGCTCGCTCGGCGAGGTCGGACACTGCGGTGTCGCCATCGACTCCGCCGCCGACATGGACGTCCTCTTCAAGGACATCCCGCTCGGCGACGTCACCACCTCGATGACGATCAGCGGTCCCGCCGTCCCCGCCTTCTGCATGTACCTCGTCGCCGCCGAGAGGCAGGGTGTCGACCCGGGCGTCCTGAACGGCACGCTCCAGACCGACATCTTCAAGGAGTACATCGCCCAGAAGGAATGGCTGTTCGAGCCGGAGCCCCATCTGCGCCTCATCGGCGACCTGATGGAGTACTGCGCCCGGGACATCCCGGCGTACAAGCCGCTCTCCGTCTCCGGCTACCACATCCGCGAGGCGGGCGCGACGGCCGCGCAGGAGCTGGCCTACACGCTCGCCGACGGCTTCGGTTACGTCGAACTCGGCCTCAGCCGCGGACTGGACGTGGACGTCTTCGCGCCCGGCCTGTCCTTCTTCTTCGACGCGCACCTGGACTTCTTCGAGGAGATCGCCAAGTTCCGCGCGGCTCGCCGCATCTGGGCCCGCTGGATGAAGGAGGTCTACGGGGCGAAGACCGACAAGGCGCAGTGGCTGAGGTTCCACACCCAGACGGCCGGTGTCTCGCTGACCGCCCAGCAGCCCTACAACAACGTCGTCCGCACGGCCGTCGAGGCCCTCGCGGCCGTCCTCGGCGGCACCAACTCCCTGCACACCAACGCCCTGGACGAGACGCTGGCGCTGCCGTCGGAGCAGGCCGCCGAGATCGCCCTGCGCACGCAGCAGGTGCTGATGGAGGAGACGGGCGTCGCCAACGTGGCCGACCCGCTGGGCGGCGCCTGGTACGTGGAGCAGCTCACCGACCGCATCGAGGCGGACGCCGAGAAGATCTTCGACCAGATCAAGGAGCGCGGACTGCGCGCCCACCCGGACGGCAAGCACCCCATCGGGCCCATCACCTCCGGCATCCTGCGCGGAATCGAGGACGGCTGGTTCACCGGCGAGATCGCCGAGTCGGCCTTCCGCTACCAGCAGTCGCTGGAGAAGGGCGACAAGCGGGTCGTCGGCGTCAACGTCCACCACGGGTCCGTCACCGGCGACCTGGAGATCCTCCGCGTCAGCCACGAGGTCGAGTGGGAGCAGGTCCGCATCCTGGGCGACCGCAAGGCCCGCCGCGACGACGCCCGGGTCAAGGCGTCGCTGGAGAGGATGCTGGCCGCCGCCCGCGACGGCTCCAACATGATCGAGCCCATGCTCGACGCCGTCCGTGCCGAGGCCACCCTCGGCGAGATCTGCAACGCACTGCGGGACGAGTGGGGCACGTACACCGAGCCCGCCGGGTTCTGAGCCGCACCCGCCCGAACCGGTGGAGGACCGGCCGTCACGCCGCCGCAGCGGCCCGACGGGCGGTCCTTCACGCTTTCGCCGTGGCGTGTCCCACCTCCCGCGGGGCCCCTCCGTCAGGACTGCGCCGCCGCCCCCAGTCCCCCCAGCAGCACCGCGGTGAAGCGGCGGACCCAGTCCTCGTCGACGGGTCCGCAGCTCACCAGCGCCCGGTGCACGACCGCGCCCGCGATCACGTCGAAGATCAGGTCCGCGGTGCGGGCGGCCGCCGCCGGGTCGGTCTCCTCCGGGAGCTCGCCGCGCGCCTGTGCCCTGGCGCGGCCCTCCAGAACCAGCCGTTTCTGCCGGTCCACGATCGAGACCCTGATCCGCTCGCGCAGTGGCTCGTCGGTCGTCGACTCCGCCACCACGGCCATCAGCGCCGTCCTGGCCTCCGGCCGCTCCAGCAGTGCGGCGAACTGCAGCACCACGCCCTCGATGTCCGCGGCCAGGCTGCCCCGATCGGGTAGTTCAAGCTCGTCGAAGAGCTCCGCGACCGCGTCCACCACCAGTTCGCTCTTGCCCGCCCAGCGCCGGTAGACCGTCGTCTTCGCCACCCCGGCCCGGGTCGCCACGTCGCCGAGCGTCAGCTTCGGCCACCCAAGCTCCACCAGTGCCGCCCTGGTGGCGTCGAGGATGGCGGCGTCCGCCTCGGCGCTGCGGGGACGGCCGGTACGGGTCGTGGCCCGGCGACGGTGACTGCACATGGAGGCGACCATACCGGCCAGTAGGTGGATCGTTGTGAGCCAGTTCACCGGGCGGCGTGCCCCGGCACCCCTCCGGACGAGTTACGCTACGACTCGTAGCGAAAGCGACAGTCGCTGGCGCCGGGTGGGGACCCGGCACGGGCGCGCGGGGCCGGTGCGCACGACCGGTGCACAGGCCCGGCGCTCCGGATTTTTCACTCGTGCGCGCCGAGGGGGGAGGATGTACTCATGCAGCCTAGGAACATGTCCATGAGTGGCGTCGTCGACCTCGCCGCGGTGAAGGCGGCCGGTGAGGCCAAGGCCAAGGCCGAGCAGACGCGCGCGGAGGCCGCCCGGCAGGGCGGCGGCGGTGCGGTGCCCCCGTCCGCCCTGGTGATCGACGTCGACGAGGCGGGCTTCGAGAGGGACGTTCTCCAGCGTTCGGCGGAGGTCCCGGTCGTCCTCGACTTCTGGGCCGAGTGGTGCGAGCCCTGCAAGCAGCTGAGCCCGGTGCTGGAGCGGCTGGCCGGCGAGTACAACGGCCGCTTCGTGCTCGCCAAGATCGACGTCGAAGCCAACCAGATGCTGATGCAGCAGTTCGGGATCCAGGGCATCCCGGCCGTCTTCGCGGTGGTCGCCGGGCAGGCGCTGCCGCTCTTCCAGGGGCTGGCCCCGGAGCCCCAGATCCGCGAGACCCTCGACCAGCTGATCCAGGTCGGCGAGCAGCGCTTCGGCCTCACCGGTCTGATCGTCGACGGGGAGGCCGACGAGTCCGCGACCGTCGCCGCGCCCGCTCCCGGCCCGCACGACGCGGTGCTCGAGGCCGCGGTCGACGCGCTCGACGCGGGCGACCTCGGTGGTGCCATCCGGGCGTACCGCAACGTCCTCGCCGACGACCCCGCGAACTCCGAGGCCAAGCTCGGCCTCGCGCAGGCGGAACTCCTCTCCCGGGTGCGGGAGATGGATCCGCAGAAGGTGCGCCAGGAGGCCGCCGACCGTCCGGACGACGTATCGGCACAGATCGCCGCGGCGGACCTGGACCTCGCCGGGGGCCATGTGCAGGACGCGTTCGGCCGGCTCGTCGAGACCGTGCGCCGCACGGCGGGCGAGGACCGTGACGCGGCCAGGCTGCGGCTGCTGGAGCTCTTCGAGGTGATCGGTCCGGACGACCCGCGGGTGACGGCGGCGCGCACGGCACTCGCGAGGGTCCTCTTCTGACGTCGGAGGCGAGCGGATTCCGGTGCCTCCGTTCCGGGCGGTGCCCTGCTGTGGGGCCACCGCCCGGAACGCCGGTCGCGCGGGCCGATTTGGCGACACGGTGACAGGCGGCGGCCGCGCTTTGCCAAAACTTGGTAAACACGGCCGCTGTTACTCGCAGTAAATCAACCGCGTTCTTCTGTCCGCTTTTCGGTGGCAATCTCCCTGTCTGGCGAGCCCGGCTGAGGCACCCTGTGTCGCTGGGCGACATCGCCCCGTCGTGGCGCGGTTATCGGTCCGTTACTAGTGAGTAACGAACCCCCTTGTGCCCCGGCGCTTAATGCACCACGATCGGCGACGCTCGGTCCATTCACCGCACCAGCCCGGCAGCCAGCCGCGTACCGCGGTCTGGGTCCCCACCGAGCCGGCCGGCGGCAGAGGCGCCGGCCGTGGACAGGGGGGTTCCTGCCCCGCCGGCAGGGCCTGTCCATCGAGGTTGCGCGAAGGCGTGGCCAGTGGTTGTCGCTCGGGGGTGATCGCCGGTGATTCGGACGCGGCTCGCGCCTGAGGCACGGCGCTCTCCTTCCCGAGGACGTAGCACTTCTCCCATCCCAGGGCGGACTTGACGGTCCGCGCCGGAGATGTACGTCCGAGAAGGAGGAAAATTATGTCCCAGGTTCGTGGTGGGACCAGATGGAAGCGGTTCGCCGTCGTCATGGTGCCGTCCGTGGCCGCGACGGCCGCGATCGGCGTGGGCCTGGCCCAGGGTGCGCTGGCGGCTTCGTTCGCGGTGTCGGGCCAGGAGTTCAAGGTCTCGACCGACTCGCTGACCGGCACGGGCTTCGCCCAGTACGGCGGCGTCGACATGGGCTACAAGGACGTCGCCAAGGGTGACGAGAAGGTCCTCCACCCGGTGGCCATCTCGTCGTTCAAGAATGCGACGATCCGAGGCATGTGCCAGTCGGTGGTCACCGACGTGCCGCTCCTCGGCAAGATCACCCTGAAGCTCAAAGCCGGTGGGGGCAAGGACGCCGTCCAGGCGACCAACCTGTACCTCGATGTCACCGAGCTCGACGCCGACGCCGAGTTCAAGAACATCGACATCGGCGTCGCGGCCAAGCACACGGATGACGATGGCATCGGCAAGGGCCCGGCGGTCAAGGACACGACCATCATGCAGAACGGGTTCGCTCAGCAGGCCGAGGAGGTCAAGCTGACCGGCGTCGAGCAGAAGGCGTGGGCCACCACGGCGGGCACCTTCAAGCTGAGCGGTCTGAGCATGCGCCTGCACAAGGGCGCCGGCTCCGGCGTCGAGTGCTACTGACCCTCGGGTCAGTGCGGGCGGGCGGGGATGCCCGAGGCAGCCGCGTCCGCCCGTCTCCCTCTTTCTCCAGCAAGCCAGTTCCAGGGAGCTTTCCATGAGCGCCGAGTCACCGGGGCAGAATGAACACTTTGTCCGCGTCCTGAAGCGGCAGTTCCGCGACTGGCGGGGACAGCGGCCTTTCTGGGCGGGTCTATTCACGCTGCTGGGCGGCATCCCGATCGCCTACTTCCCGTACGCGAGCCTCAACCTCGGTCAGATGACGGTCTCCATGGCGACGACCGGGGGCGCCGGCGCACTGATCATCGGGGTGCTGCTCGTCACGCTCGGTCTGACGATGTGGTTCCACCACATCGTCAGGGTGTTCGCCGGCGTTGCGGCGATTCTGCTGGCCCTGATCTCCATCCCAGTGGCCAACTTCGGTGGCTTCGCCATCGGTTTCCTGTTCGCTCTGACCGGTGGTGCGCTCTCCATCTCCTGGGCGCCGGGTGAGCCCGCCGAGTCGGCCGAGGGTACGGCGCAGCCGAGTGCCCCCGCCCCGGTGACGGGCGACCACGGCGGTGTTCCGCTCGTGCCCGGCCCGCAGTTCTCGGACACCGTGAGCATGACGAAGACGACCACCCACTCCGAAGGCGGGGGTAACAGTGCGGGGTGACGAAACATCACTGATCGCGGCTGACGACGAGGAGCCCCGCCAGAGAAAGGGGCCGCGCCACGCGGCCCCGAGGCAGTCTCTGCTGACCAAGCTGCAGATACCCGCAGGCAAGGCCATGGCGCTCGCCGCGATGCCCACGGCGGTCTTCGTCGGCATGGGGCTGACACCCAAGCTGGCGCTCGCCGACGACAAGCAGGACATCCCCTTCGCCCCCGGTCCCTGTGTGACGCGGTCGGACGAGCCCAGCGAGTCCGCGTCGCCGTCCGCCTCGGAGTCGGAGAAGCCGTCCGACGAGGAGACGGACAAGCCCGAGCCGTCCCCGAGCGGTTCCGCGGAAGAGCAGACCGGCGAGCCGAAGCCCGGCGGGAGCCCCTCCGCTACCGAGCCCGGCCGAGCGGACGAGAACCCGTCCGAGCAGGCGGACCCGTCCCCGACGCCCACCCCGAGCGAGTCCGAGACCCGGAACCCGCTCGACCCGCTGGGTGTCGGCGACGCCATCAAGGACCTCCTCGACGGTCCCGACGAGGAGCCGGAGGCCGCCCCGGCCGCGAGCGAGTCGGCCGAGCCCGCCGAGGAGCAGTCGAAGCCGGCCGAGGACACCGCGTCGAAGTCCACCGAGCCGGTGAAGGACGCGGTCTCGGACGTGACCGACGAGGCCGGCGAGACCGACGAGGTCGCGGACAAGACCAAGGAAGCCATCAAGGAGGCCGCCGAGAAGGCCGGCGCCGAGGTGGAGGAGCTGGACGACAAGGTCAAGGGCCTCGACCCCGTCAAGGACGAGGACATCCCCGAGGGCGCCGACGGCAAGCCGCGCTTCCCGTGCCCGACCGCCGACCCGGAGGCACTCGCCAACGCCAAGGCGGAGCCCGGCATCCCGGCACTGCCGGACGAGCCGTGGGTGCTGGAGAGCTCCCGGCTCACCCTGACGGGCCTCGACTACAAGGGGATCGTCGAGGTGCGGACCGGCAGCGGCAAGATCAAGAAGGTCCTCAAGTTCACCGCCTCGGGCGTGGACATCAAGGACCTCCACCAGCTGGTGGAGGGCCCCAACGGCACCACGGCCCACGTCGAGGCGCAGCGGGGCTCCACCTCCACCATCCGCAACGGCACGGTGACCATGTACACGGAGGAGCTGAAGGGCAACCTCTTCGGCATCATCCCGGTCACGTTCAGCCCGAAGACCCCGCCGCCGCTGAACGTCCCGTTCGCCATGTTCACCGACGTCAAGGTGACCCAGGCCGGCCAGTTCGGCGGCACGCTGTCCGTGCCCGGCCTGCACAACTACTTCACCGGCGGGAACGCCGGCTGATTCTTCCGGGAGCCGCGGAAGAAGGCTGCGGGCCGCATCCCCTGCCACGGGGCTGCGGCCCGCAGTCGTTCGGCAGCGCGTGGGCATGGTGCGGGACCACCCGCACGAGCTCGGAGCCGAAAGCAGGTCGAATCAGAGTGACACCTGCACGTCCATTCATGTCTTGGAGATCCAAACGCTGAAGGGCACTCGGAATACCGCTTCTCTGCACGTCGATTCCCGCCTATGATCATCGTGCGCGCGAGGTGGATCTTGACCACTCCACGACGCACGCACAGCAATAGGCGGCCGGGGGAACAGTGCCGCCACGGGGAGGGACGGACCGTCATGTCGCGAGGTCGGCTCACTGTGTACGCCGTCTTGGTCGCCGCTGCCTGCCACCCCCGTCTCCGCGCCGGGACGGCAGGCTGATCCGCGTGTAACGACACCGCCCCCTGGGGCGGTCGCCCCCGCCTGCCTTCGTTTCACTACGAAGGATGCTCTTTTGCGCCTCAGACCGGGGTTGTTCAACCCCAGATCACGCGTTTCCGCGACGTTCACCTCAGTCGTCACCTCGGTCGCCGCCCTGGCCGTCCTCGGAGGTCTCGCCGTCCAGCCCGACGCATTCGGCCGGATCGCCGGGGACCGCATGGACCAGGTGAGCGACGATTGGGACTGGTACGAGGACACTCCCTCGGAGGAGCTGCGGCAGGACCAGTGCCTGATGTCCGACGTGCTGCGCCTCGGCGGGCCGTCGATGGCTGTCACCGCGCAGGACGGCCTCAACCAGCCGCAGGACAAACTCCACGCGCTGGCCAACCGGCAGCACTGGGAGAACACCCCGCTCGCCCAGGCGTACCAGAAGGACCGGGACGTCGCGGACAAGGAGCTGGACGCCCTCCACGCTCTGCGGGACACCTGGAAGAAGCCGCTCGAAGGATTGGAGACTCCCTCCGGCTTCACCGGGACGGACTTCCACTGGCCTCCGGGGTCACCGGGGGACAGCAAGCAGGACTTCTACGGCCAGACCGGTCTGACGAAGTGGATCTCCGACCGGTGGTGGAAGAGCGAAAGCGACTTCTACGAGGACCCCACGCCCAAGGCTGACGCGGCGACGGTCAAGGCCGTCAAGGATCTCGGCACGCCGTTGTACGGCAAGGACCCCGATCCGCGGCAGCCCGAGTGGGACCGTCAGCGCGCCGAGCACGGGGCGTTCGAGCACCTGACTGACTGGTCACTGGAGAAGACGGGTGCGGACAACGCCCGCGTCTTCCTCGCCTCCGGCGGCTTCCCTCGCACCGCGCCGCAGCCGAGTACGGCGGAACACCGCATCGCGGTCGAGGACTTGAAGACCCGGTTCGCGTCGTGCGCATGGCGTGACCCGATGGACCCGAACAGGGTGCTGCGCGACATCTCCACCACCGCTGCGGCGGAGTGGCAGCAGGAGATCGCCTCCCAGCAGCTTCAGCGCAACCAGATCCTGACCGCCAACAAGGACGCCACCGCGTCCCTCGCCACCGGCGCGAAGGTGCTGGGCGACCTGCTGGGGCACTCCTGGGTCGCCGACCATCTCGCCCGCTGGCAGGACTACTGGTCCGCGGGCGGCGTGGGCTGGATCGGTGACAGCTATGTGACGCTCGAAGTGCCGGGCGCCAAGGGCATGTGCCTGGATGTCCAGGGTGGTGGCAAGACCAACGGCACGCCGGTTCAGATCTACACCTGCAACCGCGGCGCGGCGCAGCAGTGGACGATCGAGGGCAGTGAGGACGATCTGCGTCTGCGGAACGTCGGGTCGTTCAAGTGCCTGGATGTGGCCGGAAACGCGTCGGCGAACGGCACGAAGATCCAGATCTATGACTGCTACAAGTCCAAGGGGCAGTCGTGGAAGGGCGACGTCCGCGCGGCCTCGCCCCTGAAGAGCCTCTCCACGGGCAAGTGCCTGGACCTGAGCGCGTTCACCAAGAGCACCGACGCACGGCTCTGGGACTGCAAGAACGCCAGTGCCCAGAAGTTCCTGATCAAGCCGTCCGGGCACAAGGGGACGGACAGCCTGTCGTACCCGGACAAGGCGCAGTTCGCCAAGGCCAAGAAGGGTGTCATCGACACACAGGCTGAGGCGAAGAAGCAGCTGGCCGTGCTCAAGGCCCAGTTGGCGAAGGCCGAGAAGTCGGCTGCTTCCTCTGACACCGCCGAACAGGCTGCCTATGCGATCGCCGACAAGAACGGGGCACCGCGGGGGCGTGGTCTGCTGGTGGGCCAGCAGAAGGCACAGGTCACCAAGGGTGCCGTCGCCGCGCTGACGGCGATGGTGAAGGCCGGTGAGACCGCCGAGGCCGCCACCCGCGCCTCCGCCGGCGACAGCGAGACGATCACGCAGCGGGCTCTGGCGCAGGCCGCGCAGGCCAAGGCCGAATTCCGTAAGCAGGCCGCGTACGCCGCCGAGTTGCAGGCGAAGGCTGCCGCGGACGCGGCCAAGCTGCACCGGGACAATGCCAGGAAGGACAAGGAGACGGCGGAGGCGAAGCTCGCGGTCGCGCTGAAGGCGGAGGCGGACGCGAAGGCGGCGGCTGCTGACGCACATGCGAAGCGGCTGGCGGCGGAGGCCGAGGAGAAGACGGCCAAGGCGGAGAAGGAGACCGCCGCCGCCAAGCAGGCCGAGGCCAACCGGCACAAGCAGACGGCGCAGGCCGAGGCGGCCAACGCCAAGGACGCCAAGGAGAAGGCGGAGGCCGCTGAGGCGACCGCGGTCGCGCGGAAGGACGACGCGGTCAAGGCGCGTGACAAGGCCCGCGACCTGAACGAGGACGCGTGGGACGCCGCGCAGAAGGCGGACGCCGCCCGGGCCAAGGCGGACGCGAAGGAGGCGTTCGCCCAGGCCCACGAGGCCGACAGCAATGCCCAGGAGTCCAGGGCGGCAGCCAACGCCGCAGCCGCGCACGCGGACGACGCCGAAGCGGCCGCCGGCCGCGCACGCGCCGCGGCGGATGCCGCATCCGGGGCAGCGGCCGAGGCCGATGCCGCGGCCACCCGCGCCGAGGCGGCCGCCAAGCGGGCCCGCTCGAACGCGGACGCCGCCCAGGCGGCCAAGCTGAAGGCCGACGCCGCCGTCGCAACCGCGACCAGCGCTGTGGCCGACGCCATCAAGGCGTCGAAGCACGCCTCCGAAGAAGCCGACACGGCCGTCAAGCTGGCCGACGAGGCGGAGAAGCTCGCCAAGACCGCCAAGTCACACGCGGACGAGGCGAACAAGGAGGCAGCCAAGGCCCTGGCCGCTTCGGCGAAGGCGGCAGGCTTCGCCCACGTCACCGCGCAGGCCGCCGTCGACGCCGGCAACGCCGCGGCGCAGGTCGCCAAGCCGGCCAACGACGCGATCCAGCTCGGCTCCCGGTACGTCACCACCGACTCGGCGGCGAGCCTGGTCGTGCTGACCGGTCAGGCGTCCAAGTCGATCGCGGAGCAGCAGAAGGCCGTCGCCGACGCCCACGCCAGGAACGCGCAGGCCGAAGCCTCAGCCGCGAAGAACCTCGCCGAACAGGCGACAGGCGATGCGAAGCTCGCCTACCAGCACGCGGCCAACGCCGCCGCACACGCGGCCGACGCCCGTACCTACTCCAAGGAGGCGCTGGGCTACGCGGCCGACGCCGCCAAGGCAGCGTCCAAGGCTTCACAGTCACTGGCTCGCACCATCGAGTACGACCGCCAGGCCACCGCCGACGCAGCCGCCGCCGACCAGGCGGCAGGGCGCGCCGAGGGCTACGCCAAGGAGGCCCGTTCCTCCGCCGATCAGGCCGCACTCGACGCCCAGGCCGCACGCGAAGCCGCCGCCGCTGCCGAGCAGGCGGCCAAGGACGCCCGCGCCGCAGCCGACCGAGCAGCCGCTGCCGCAACCGAAGCAGAGCAGGCGGCCAAGGACGCCCTGAAGTACGCCAAGGAAGCGCAGAAGGCAGCCGAGGAAGCGGCGCGCAACGCGGCGAACAAGCAGGTCTCCACCGGCGCGGGTACCGGTGTCGGCGGCACCTGGTACGTCGTCGACGAGGACAGCATCGAGATCACCGACGCCAAGCAGCACAACCCCTGCGAAATCACCGTCGGCTTCCAGGGCTGCACCGTCACCTTCACGGTCACGTTCAGCGCGGTGGTCGACTTCTTCCTCTGCACCAACCCGGACGTGCCGGCCACCGACAGTGGCTGCCCTCCCGAGGACACCCTGCTCGTCGAGAGCAAACGATTCCCGGGTCTGAAGAAGGAAGTCACGCGGTACTTCTCCAAGCTGGATCTGATCGAGCAGACCGCCACGTACAAGATCCTGAAAGCGATCCTGGTCCAGGACTTCGTCGATTGCTGGCACGGCAGTGCCAGCGGTTGCGCCTGGGCCGCGAGCAACTTCATCCCCGGCAAGGCGTTCGCGAAGGTCGCCGAGGCGCTCCAGGCCCTGGACGCCGCGATGAAGACGGGCACGGGGGTCGCTGACGCCTTCAAGGCTCTCAAAGCCCTGGACCTGGACCCCGCGACCCTGGCCAAGATCTCGCAGCAGGTGAACATCTACGAGGACGCCTTCACCGCCTGCGTGCGCAACAGCTTCCCGGGACACACCCCGGTGCTGATGGCGGACGGTTCACATCGGCCCATCCGTCTGGTGAAGGTCGGCGAGCTGGTGACAGCTGCGGACCCCAACTCAGGGAAACTGCGGTATCAGAAGGTCACCGCTACCTTCCGACACGACACCGAGCGACTCGTGGACATCACCGTCGCCGGCGGAGGGAAGCTCACCAGCACCGCCGGTCACAAGTTCTTCGTGGTGGACCGAGGCTGGAGAACGGTCTCCGAACTGCGTGTCGGCGACCCCCTGCGCACCCCGGACGGCCTCTTCCGGGCGGTGACGGCCCTCCGCGACCGCTCGGGTCTGGATTCCAGCACGGTCTACGACCTCACGGTCGACGGCCCGCACACCTTCTTCGTGCGTACGACGGGTGGGCAGTTCCAGGACGTGCTCGTCCACAACTGCCTGAACATCCTGGCCGACGAAGGCCAGAACGGCGCTCACACACTGGGCGCGCACGTCCGTCTCAACGACCAGCAGGCGAGGGCAAAGGCCGCCAAGGACGGCATCGCGACGGTGTGGAATGATGAGGACACTGCCGTGCGTTGCATCAACGAGGCGTTCCAGCAGTGGTTGCAGCGCAGCCCGAAGAACGGGAAGAAGCTCGCGGACTGGATCACTGCCCAGCGGAAGAAGCCGAAGTCGGAGATCTTCGACCCTCGCTACGACCTCTTCCCCATCGAATGGGAGCTGCGGAACGAGGGATCGCTCGGCAAGATCTGGCATGCGGGAGCCCAGACGCCGGTGAACGCGGGCAACAAGGTGGTCATCAATGTCAAGGCGGTGCGAGGGAAGTCGCACCCCGGAGACCCGACCCAGAACGTCCCGAACAACTTCGTGATCTACACCGCCTACCCGAAGTAGGAGAGCATGGCGCAGCCACACCGGCACCTCGGTGTCGACATCGGGCTCAGCGGGCTGATCAAGTGGATCCGCTACCCCAGGGTCAACAGCGAGGCCGCCGGCCTGGACGTCGTCACGAGTGTTGCCGACCGGATCGACGGGGCATTCGCCCACCAGCTGCTGAGGGACTGTCTCGTCCTCCTGGACTCACCCCTGTCCAGCCGGGACATCGAGACCCTGTGGCTGGCGGGTACGTTCCGTGAGTTCGATCTGGAGCGCCTCGGAATCGACGGCAGGGTGTGGCTGCGCCGGATCGCGGACATCTGCACCGACAGGATCCGACGCGACGACCCCTCCTTCACGCCCGTCGCTGCCGCACCGGTGCCGGGCGAGGCGCTGAAGGAGGCGGTCCGTGTCGAGATCAGGTCGGTGGGACCGGCCCTCGAGCAGGCCACGGCCCATCATTCCTACAACTCGATCGCCGGAGTCGTCCCGGTCCTGGAGCAGGCCGTCGAGATCGACCCGGACCTCGGGTACCGGCTCCTGCTACGGGCCCTGAAGGGGTTCTTCGTGCCGATCAGCGAGGCGCGCTACGAGCGCTACCTCGCGCTCGGGGACGAGTTCGGCCTCGGTGAGGACGTTGTCGACGACGGTGACTTCAACGTCTGGACGGGCCTGGCGGACTGATGGTGCGCGGGTGTGGTGATCATCATGCACGGGATCGTGCACCTCGCAGTCGACTCGTACCGCCCTACCTGGACGGGAAGGGCGTCGTTCTTGGTGACGGGCGATGTACCGGAAGGCTTCGGCTACGAGCTGAAGATGAAGTACACGGGCGCCGGCCGGAAGGGCGAGTGCACCAAGCTGGACGGCTGCCGGGACGGCAAGCGGGATGGACGGAGGTTCCGGAAGGACAGCAAGGTCATCTGCCCGCCGAAGACTCCGGTGAGGACGTGGAAAAAATGAGTCGCATGCTGCTCGTGCTCCGCTATCGGAACGGTGACCGGGAGCCCCTCGACATGGAGATCGTGCGGGAAGCCCTGGTGCCGCACATGGTCGCCGCCGACGGCGACCTCATGAACGGCGTGCTGATCCGGACCGTCGACGGCCACGAATCGACGTGGACGTCAACGAGGTCTGCGTCGCCGTCAACCGCTTTCCGTCCGGCCGGTTCTTCGACGTCCTGGCCACGCTGGTGGACCCGCCTCGGGGCGAGTGTGCCCCCTACGGACCTGCCGGTGACCCTCCGCGAGGAGGACGACCGGGCGCACCTTCCCGCAGGAGCGGGAGAGAATGCAGTCGTCGTCGCCATGACCGGTCCGGATCTTGAGGGCTACCTCTGCCGCTCCTGACGGGAGGCGCGACGACGAGAAGGTGGATCGTCCTCGGGTGTGAGTCACTGAGCACGGCTCCTCCGTGTGCGTACGGGCGCGGCCGCTGCGCATGACGGTGGAGCCGGAAAGCCCTACGCCTATCTCGGCCTGGTCACCGCCGAACTCGCCGAGAAGATCGCCGAGGCGCTGGGCAGGCCCCCGGGCGCCGGTTCGCAGGAACCCGCACGGCTTGCCATCACCTGCGGCCGGACGGTCAGCGGGCCGCGCACGCCCGGAGGGGGCGTTGTGGGCCTCTGCGGAAACCGAGCACGCAGCCCGCCCCCCACCCGCGGCATGCGGGCACGGGGGCTGCTCAGTAGTGGTAGCGCGCCTTGATGATGACGACCTGCTTGTCGTCGGCTCGGTAGACGAGGCGGTGCTCGTCGTCGATACGGCGGGACCAATAGCCCGACAGGTCGCCCTTCAGCGGCTCGGGCTTGCCGATTCCGGTGAAGGGGTCCCGCCGGATCGCGCCGATCAGTCTGTTGATCTTCTTCGCCATCTGCTTGTTGGCGGTCTGCCAGTAGAGGTAGTCCTCCCAGCCCGTGGGCCGGAACCGTACGTCCCTCACTCTTCGCCTTCCACCATGGCCTCGAGCTCCTCCATGGTCTTCTCGATCACGGGGGTCTCGGCCGCCTTGTCCTCGGCGATGGCGGCCATGAGGCGCGCGGCATTGGCGGGGGAGCGCAGGAGGTAGACGGTCTCCTGCCAGGAGCGGTAGTCGTCGGCGGACATCAGGACGGCGTTGCCGCCCTTGGAGGCGATCTCCACGGGCTCGTGGTCGTCGTTGACCTGCTGGATCAGCGGGAACAGCTTGGCGCGGGCCTCGCTGGCGGAGATGGCCATGTCGCGCCTCCTCTCGGCAAGCGGTACGGGAACACTGTACCGCAACAGTGGTACGGGGATTCGGTACCACTCACGCTTGCCGTGCGCGTGGCCTACCGCCTCGGCGTGTGTGTGCGGGTGGCCCGCGCGACTTCGGGCCGCACCCCCTGCAGCGGGTGCGGCCCGAAGTCGCGAGCGGGGCGGTCCGGTCAGGCGGGGTGCTTGTCGCCGCCGAGGTGGTGCACCCGGACCATGTTCGTGGTGCCGGGGACGCCGGGAGGGGAGCCGGCGGTGATGATCATGACGTCGCCCTCGCTGTAGCGCTGGAGCTTCAGCAGCGCCGCGTCCACGAGGTCGACCATCGCGTCGGTGGTCTCCACGAACGGGGCGATGAAGGGCTCGACGCCCCAGCTCAGCGTGAGCTGGTTGCGGGTGGACTCGTCCGTGGTGAAGGCCAGGATCGGCTGCTCCGCGCGGTAGCGGGAGAGGCGGCGGGCGGTGTCGCCGGACTTGGTGAAGGCGACCAGGGCCTTGCCGCCGAGGAAGTCGGCGATCTCGGCGGCGGCGCGGGCGACCGAACCGCCCTGGGTGCGCGGCTTCTTGCCCGGGACCAGGGGCTGCAGGCCCTTGGAGAGGAGCTCCTCCTCGGCCGCGCTGACGATCTTGGACATCGTCTTGACGGTCTCGATCGGATACGCGCCCACCGAGGACTCGGCCGAGAGCATGACCGCGTCGGCGCCGTCCAGGATCGCGTTGGCGACGTCTGACGCCTCGGCGCGGGTGGGGCGGGAGTTGGTGATCATCGACTCCATCATCTGGGTCGCGACGATCACCGGCTTGGCGTTGCGCCGGCACAGCTCGATCAGCCGCTTCTGCACCATCGGGACCCGCTCCAGGGGGTACTCGACGGCCAGGTCGCCGCGCGCCACCATCACGCCGTCGAAGGCCATGACGACGTCCGCCATGTTCTCCACGGCCTGCGGCTTCTCCACCTTGGCGATGACGGGGACCCGGCGGCCCTCCTCGTCCATCACCTTGTGGACGTCCTTGACGTCGTTGGCGTCGCGCACGAAGGAGAGCGCGACCAGGTCGCAGCCCATGCGCAGGGCGAAGCGGAGGTCCTCGATGTCCTTCTCCGACAGCGCGGGGACGTTCACGGCCGCACCGGGCAGGTTGATGCCCTTGTGGTCCGAGATGACGCCGCCCTCGATGACGACCGTCTTCACCCGCGGTCCCTCGACCTCGACCGCGCGCAGTTCCACGTTGCCGTCGTTGATCAGGATCTGGTCGCCCTTGGAGACGTCGCCGGGCAGGCCCTTGTAGGTCGTGCCGCAGATCGACTTGTCGCCCGGCACGTCCTCGGTGGTGATGGTGAACTCGTCGCCGCGGACCAGTTCGACCGGTCCCTCGGCGAAGGTCTCCAGACGGATCTTCGGGCCCTGGAGGTCGGCGAGCACGCCCACGGCGCGGCCGGTCTCCGCCGCCGCGCGCCGGAGGCGGTCGTACCGCTCCTGGTGCTCGGCGTGGGTTCCGTGGCTCATGTTGAATCGGGCCACGTTCATGCCGGCCTCGATGAGCGCTTTCAGCTGCTCGTAGGAGTCGACGGCGGGGCCCAGTGTGCAGACGATTTTGGAACGGCGCATGAGGCGGATCCTATCGGTTTGTTTCTACGCGGAATATTCCGTCTGGTGGAATGTACAAATGGGCGCCGGGCCGCTCAGGCGTTGCCTTTCCGCGCCACTCGGTCGCGGTCCCGAGGGTCCGCGCCGACCAGCGCGAAAGTCTGCCGGGCGATCTCCAGTTCCTCGTCGGTCGGCACCACGGCGACCGCCACCCGCGCGTAGTCGGGCGAGACGAACCGCGGCTCGTCCGACCGTACGGCGTTGAGGTCCGCGTCCACCACGAGCCCCAGCTCCTCCAGACCGGCGACGGCAGCCTCCCGCACGGGAGCGGAGTTCTCGCCGACCCCCGCCGTGAACACCACCGCGTCCACCCGTCCGAGCACCGCGTAGTAGGCGCCGATGTACTTCTTCAGCCGGTGGATGTAGATCTCGAAGGCGAGCCGCGCGCGCTCGTCCCCCTCCTCGATCCGCCGCCGGATCTCCCGCATGTCGTTGTCGCCGCAGAGGCCGACCAGGCCGCTCCTCTTGTTGAGCAGCGCGTCCACGTCGTCCTCGGACATTCCCGCCACCCGCTTGAGGTGGAACGTGACCGCCGGGTCGATGTCTCCGGAGCGGGTACCCATGACCAGCCCCTCCAAGGGGGTCAGACCCATCGACGTGTCCACGCAGCGCCCGCCCCGGACCGCGGACGCCGAAGCGCCGTTGCCCAGGTGCAGCACGATCACGTTCACCTCTTCCGGGGCCTTGCCCAGGAGCTCGGCGGCCCGGCGGGACACGTAGGCGTGCGAGGTGCCGTGGAAGCCGTAGCGGCGGATCCGGTGCGCGTCGGCGGTCTCCACGTCGATCGCGTAGCGCGCCGCGTACTCCGGCATGGTCGTGTGGAACGCGGTGTCGAAGACGGCGACCTGGGGCAGGTCGGGGCGGAGCGCCCGGGCCGTGCGGATGCCGGTGATGTTGGCCGGGTTGTGCAGCGGCGCCACCGGGACCAGGCGCTCGATCTCGGCCATGACCTCCTCGGTGATCACGGTCGGGGCGGAGAACCTCAGCCCTCCGTGCACCACCCGGTGACCGATCGCCGCGAGCTCGGGGGAGTCCAGGCCCAGTCCGTCGCGGGCCAGCTCGTCGGCGACCGCCTTCAGCGCGGCGGCGTGGTCAGGAACGGCACCGGTGCGCTCCCGCTTCCCGGTTCCGCCGGTGAGCGGGGTGTGCACCACCCGTGACGTCTCCTCCCCGATCCGCTCGACGAGTCCGACGGCAAGCCGGGTGCCGTCCTCCATGTCGAGCAGCTGGTACTTGACCGACGAGGAGCCGGAGTTGAGGACCAGGACACGAGTGGCGGTGGCGGAACCGGTCATGCGGTGAACTCCTGAACCTGGGACTGGATCGCGGTGATCGCGACCGTGTTGACGATGTCGCTGACGAGCGCCCCGCGCGAGAGGTCGTTGACCGGCTTGCGCAGGCCCTGGAGCACCGGGCCGACGGCGACGGCGCCGGCGGAACGCTGCACGGCCTTGTAGGTGTTGTTGCCGGTGTTGAGGTCGGGGAAGATCAGGACGGTGGCCCGGCCCGCGACCTCGGAGTCCGGCAGTTTGGTGGCGGCGACGGACGGTTCGACCGCAGCGTCGTACTGGATCGGGCCCTCGATCCGGAGTTCGGGGTGTCGTTCGCGCACCAGCTTGGTCGCCTCGCGCACCTTGTCCACGTCCGCGCCGGACCCCGAGGTGCCGGTGGAGTACGACAGCATCGCGATCCGCGGCTCGACGCCGAAGCGGGAGGCCGTCGCCGCCGACTGCACCGCGATGTCCGCGAGCTGTTCGGCGTCCGGGTCGGGATTGACCGCGCAGTCGCCGTACACGAGCACCCTGTCGGCCAGGCACATGAAGAACACCGACGAGACGATCGACGCCCCGGGCTTGGTCTTGATGATCTCGAAGGCGGGGCGGATCGTGGCGGCCGTGGAGTGGACCGAGCCCGACACCATGCCGTCGGCCAGGCCCTCCTGGACCATCAGGGTGCCGAAGTAGTTGACGTCCGCGACGACGTCGTGGGCCAGCTCCACCGTGACGCCCTTGTGGGCGCGCAGCTGCGCGTACAGCTCGGCGAAGCGCGGCCGCAGCTCGGAGACTGCGGGATCGATCAGCTGGACGTCGCCCAGGTCGATGCCGAGGTCGGCGGCCTTCTTGCGGATGGCGTCGGTGTCGCCGAGCAGCGTCAGATCGCAGACGTCACGACGCACCAGCACGTCCGCGGCCCGCAGCACCCGCTCCTCGGTGCCCTCGGGCAGCACCACGCGGCGTCGGTCGGCACGGGCCTGCTCCAGCAGGTCGTGCTCGAACATCATGGGGGTGACCCGTCCCGTGCGGGCGACCGCCAGACGCGCGAGGAGGCCCCCGGTGTCGACGTGCCGCTCGAAGAGACCCAGCGCCGTCTCCGCCTTGCGCGGGGTCGCGGCGTTCAACTTGCCTTCCAGTGAGAACAGTTCGGCAGCCGTCGGCCAGGACCCGCCGGGCACCGAGATGACGGGGGTGCCGGGGGCGAGGCGGGACGCGAGGGTGAGGATCGACTCGCCCGGGCGTTCGTCGAGGGTCAGCAGCAGGCCCGCGATCGGCGGGGTGCCCGCGGAGTGGGCCGCCAGCGCACCCACCACCAGGTCGGCGCGGTCCCCGGGGGTGACCAGCATGCAACCGGGCTTCAGGGCGTTCAGCACGTTCGGGAGCATCGCGCCGCCGAAGACGAAGTCGAGTGCGTCCCGGGCGAGCCCGGAATCGTCCCCGAGCAGCACGGTGGCCCCCAGGGCCTGGCTGACCTGGGCGACCGTGGGCGCGGCCAGCGCCGGCTCGTCCGGCAGGACGTAGCAGGGGACGGGGAGCCGGGCCGAGAGGCGCTCGGCGATCACGTCGCGGTCCTCGGCCGCCACCCGGTTCACGATCATCGCGAGGACGTCGCAGCCCAGTACCTCGTAGGCCCGGTGGGCGTTGCGGGCCTCGGCCCGTACGGACTCGGCCGTCTCGCCCTTGCCGCCGACGACGGGTATCACCGAGGCGCCGAACTCGTTGGCCAGGCGCGCGTTGAGGGCCAGCTCGTCGGGGAGCTGGGTGGCGCGGAAGTCGGTGCCGAGGACGAGCACGACCTCGTAGTCGCGTGCCACCTCGTGGAAGCGGTCGACCAGCCGGGAGACCAGTTCGTCGGTGCCCTTCTCGGCCTGCAGCGCCGCCGCCCCGCGGTAGTCCATGCCGTACGCGGTCGCGGGGTCCTGGGAGAGCCGGTAGCGCACCCGCAGCAGATCGAACAGGCGATCGGGTCCGTCGTGCACAAGGGGCCGGAACACCCCCACGCGGTCCACCTGGCGGGTCAGGAGCTCCATGACTCCCAGGTCCACCACCTGGCGACCGTCCCCGCGGTCGATCCCGGTCACGTACACGCTGCGCGTCACGCGTGCTCTCCTGTCCTGCTGGGCTGTGGCCGAGCGCGAGGTGCCCGCTGCGCTCGGGGGCTCAAGAAAAACCCGATAGGGTGGCAATATCCCCTTGACAATACCTCTACGGCTGGGTTAAGCGCCCGCCGGGTCCGGGGTCGCCGGACCGGCGTGGACCCGGCCCTGCGTGTGAGAATCGGAATGAGGCTCACCGGCACCACGAGCGAGCGAATGGGGCTCACCGGCACCACGAGCGAGCAGGAGACACGGCACGATGCGCATCGGAATTCTCACCGCAGGCGGCGACTGTCCCGGCCTCAACGCAGTGATCCGGTCGGTCGTGCACCGTGCGATGACCGGCTACGGGGACGAAGTCATCGGATTCGAGGACGGGTTCAAGGGCCTGCTCGAAGGCCACTACCGCACCCTGGACCTCAACGCCGTCAGCGGCATCCTGGCCCGCGGCGGCACGATCCTCGGCTCGGCCCGGCTCGAGCGCTCCAGGCTCCGCGAAGCCGCCGAGAACAGCGCGGAGTTGGCGCGGAAGTACGGGCTGGACGCCCTCGTACCGGTGGGCGGCGAGGGCACGCTGACCGCCGCGCGGATGCTGTCGGACGCCGGCATGCCCGTCGTCGGCGTGCCGAAGACCATAGACAACGACATCTCCTCCACGGACCGCACCTTCGGGTTCGACACCGCCGTCATGGTGGCCACGGAGGCCATCGACCGCCTCAAGACCACCGCGGAGTCCCACCAGCGGGTCATGGTGGTGGAGGTCATGGGGCGGCACGCGGGCTGGATCGCGCTGGAGTCCGGCATGGCCGGCGGCGCGCACGGGATCTGCCTGCCCGAGCGGCCCTTCCAGGTCGAGGACCTGGTGAAGATGGTCGAGGAACGCTTCGCCCGGGGAAAGAAGTTCGCCGTCATCTGTGTCGCCGAGGGCGCGCACCCGGCCGAGGGCTCCATGGAGTACAAGAAGGGCGAGATCGACCAGTACGGGCACGAGCGCTTCACCGGCATAGGCACCCGGCTGGCCGCGGAGCTGGAGCGGCGGATGGGCAAGGAGGCCCGGCCGGTCATCCTCGGCCATGTGCAGCGAGGAGGCACGCCCACCGCCTACGACCGGGTGCTCGCCAACCGCTTCGGCTGGCACGCGGTGGAGGCCGTTCATCGCGGCGAGTTCGGGAGGATGACCGCGCTGCGCGGCACCGAGGTGATCACGGTGCCGCTCGCGGAGGCGGTGACCCGGCTGAAGACGGTGCCCGAGGACCGGGTCCACGAGGCCGAGTCGGTCTTCTGACGCGGGTCCGACGGCCCGGCGCGCACTCGGCACGGGCCCGTCCGCCGGCCCGGGCGCGGTGCGACCCGGCCGGCTGACGGGTGGGACCCCCCGTGGACGGGCGGGACTCCCGCAAACGGACGGAACCCGTGCGGACGGCGCGGCTCGGCCGGGCTCAGGACAGCTTGCCGTCGTAGTCGGGCAGCTTGAACGTCCGCTCGGCGTGGCCGCCGACCAGGTCGCTCGGCCGGTTGCCGACATTGGCGATGATCGTGTAGCCCTTGGCCTCGATCTCCGCGCGCTTGCCCGTCTTGTACGCGCTGACCTCCTCGAACAGGTCCGGCAGGCTGCGCACGTACAGACCGTCGACCGGGTACCCGGCCTTCCTGAGGTTGTAGGACGTCAGCGACTCGATGATGTCGGGCCGGGCGGTGACGAAGAAGACGTCCACCCCGCGGGAGTCGGCGTAGCGGACGAGGTCCCGGACCTGCCTGACCGCGGGCGTCGGGTACTCCCAGAAGTAGTGGAAGTCCGTCTCCAGCGAGGTGTTGTCGATGTCCAGCACCATGGCGAGACGCTGCCCGGACGCGCCGGCCGTGCGCTGCTCGATGTAGGGACGGGCGGTGGCGAGGGCCGCCGTGACGTCGCGCTGCCAGGTGGCGTAGTCGATCCCGGCCAGCCCGGCGGCGGTGAGGTCCGAGCGCTGCGGTGCGTGGGTGGTGACGGCTGCCGGGGCCACGGTCCGCGGTGCGGCGCTCGCGGTGCCGGCCGCGGCCGTGGCCGACATGGACGTGGTGAGCGCGAGCGCGGCGGCCGAGACCGCGGCGCGGGTGGTCCATCTGCGTACATGCATGGGGGGTTCGCTCCTGAGGAGGTCCGGTGGACGCCCTTCGGTCGGGGAGAACCGAGGGCCTTGGCATGTTCGCGTTCAACGATGGACGGAATGGAGCGCTCCATCTACCCCCTGGTAACCAGGTAATGGCTGACGGGGATTCGGGCCGTCGTCTCCGCAAGGGCGGCCGGGCACGTCGGGCCCGGACAGCGGGACGAAGCCGGTGCTCGCCTCGACGATTCGCTCGTCGGCGTCCCCGTCCCGGTGTGCCCCGACCCGATCGGCTCCCCGCCGTCGGGCCGGCGAAGCGGACGTGGAACGCCCGGTCCCCGGGCGGGTGAGGCGCGGGGCCCGTGCCGGAATCAGCCGGAGGCCAGCGCCCAGAAGTGGTCGGCGATCCGGTCGAGGAAATCCCTGCCCGACTCCCCGGAGCCGGCCGACGCGCCCCAGCTGGAGGTGGCCGCCATCCGGGCGTGGTAGTCCGTGTGCAGCCGCTGCAGTGCGGCCTCCAGCCGCTGCCGGGGAAGCGGCAGCATCTTCGCCACCGGGCGCACGTACGCCTGCCAGCGGGTGGTCGCCGCGCTGCGCAGCAGCTCCGCAAGCTCCCCGTCACGTCCGGTCGCGGTCAGCAGCTCGCGCGGGGTCAGGGACAGCGCCTCGGCGAGGGCGGCGGTCTGGCGTTCGTTTCCGCGCCAGCGGTTGCCGTCCTCCATGCGCCGGTACGACGCCGGGTCCATGCCCACCCGCCGGGCCACGTCCTCGGCGCCCAGTGCGCGGGCCAGACGGTGCTCGCGCAGGCTTTGCGGGGTGCCGAGCAGTTCGCCGGGGGAGCACCACAGCACTCCCGCGAGCGCGGCCAGTTCCCGGGAGTCCGGCGCCAGGAGTCCCCGCTCCCAGGCGACCACGGTGTCCGCGGTCACCGGGAGCCCGTACTGGGCCTGGAGCCCGTAGGCGACGTGGCCCGGCGCCATCCCCAGGCCCTCGCGCAGTCGGCGGGCGGCGGGAGCGTTGAAAGGCGGGGTGGAGTGCACGCGCACACCGTAGGAGCGGAGAGTCACGTCCGGCTACGGTGCGTTCGACCAAGGTGTGAACTCGTAGAAAGGTCCACCGGGCCGCTGCGCCGGCGGTCGGCCGTTCCCATGAGAGGACGCTCCCACGGGCGCCGCGCGTCACGGACGGCGCCGCGGCCCGGCGACGGGCGTTCCACCGCGTCGATTATGCCCCGGGGGTCCACCGTGCACTCCGGCAGCCGCACGGAGAAGGGGAGTTGGGGCGTGTCGAGGGGAAGTGCGTCCCCTGCGGCGTGTCGATGGGCACGACCGCGCGGTGCCGGTCAGCGGCCGGAGCGGAGCCAGCGGTACTGCAGCTCGGGACGGCCGACCTGGCCGTACTGGGGGCTGCGCGCGGCCCGGCCCTCGGTGACGAGATGCTCCAGATAGCGGCGTGCGGTGATCCGCGAGATCCCCACCGCCGTACCCGTTTCGGCCGCGGTCAGTCCGCCCCCGGCCTCCCGGAGGGTGCGGGTGACCGCCTCCAGGGTCGGTGCGCTGAGGCCCTTGGGGAGGGCGGCCGGCTGCGGGGTGCGCAGGGTCGCCAACGCGCGGTCCACCTCGTCCTGCCCGGACGCCTCGCCGGCGGTGGCGCGGAACTCGGCGTACCGGTCGAGGCGGTCGCGCAGGGTGGCGAAGGTGAACGGCTTGAGGACGTACTGGACGACGCCCAGGGACACGCCCTCACGGACCACGCTCAGATCGCGCGCGGAGGTCACGGCGATCACGTCCGCGCAGTGCCCGGCGGCCCGCAGGGAGCGCAGCAGCCGGAGCCCGTGCCCGTCCGGCAGATAGAGGTCGAGCAGGATCAGCTCCACGGGGGTGCGCTCCAGCACCCGGTACGCCTCGGCCCTCGAGTGGGCGACGCCCGCCACGGTGAACCCCGGTACGCGGCCCACGTACAGCGCGTGTGCGTCGGCGGCGACGGGGTCGTCCTCGACGACGAGCACCCGGATGCCGGCGGGGGCGGTCATCCGGCCACCTCCGTCCCGCGTCTCCGGCCGGGGCGTCCGTTCATGTCTCGACCTCCGTGGTGTGCAGGGGCAGCCGTACGGTGAACTCGGCGCCACCGTACGGGCCCTGGGCCGCCTCGACCGTGCCCCGTCCCCGGTGCGCGGCCTGCCGCACCAGTGCGAGCCCCAGGCCCCGTCCAGGTCCCCTGGTCGACCAGCCGCGTTCGAACACGCTGTCCGTGTCCCCTGGGCCGAGCCCGGGTCCCGTGTCGCTGACGCGCAGCACGAGCCCGTTCTCGTCAGCGCGGGCGGTGACGACGACGCGCGGGCGTCCGACGGCGGCGCGGGAGTGCGCTGCTGTCGCGGGCCCGTGGCCGCCGTCCCCGCGCACGTCGAGCGCGGCGCGGGTGGGCCCGGTCCGGTGGCCGTGGCCTCCGGGCCCGGCGTCCTCCCGCCCGCCCGGGGCCGCCGGCCGATCCCCGGCGCGTGCGTCCCGTGCGCCGGGGACGGCGGTCCCGGGTTCGTCGTGGCCAGGCCCTGAGGGGGACCGTCCGGCGGCCCCGGGCCCGGCGGCGTCGGGCGCTGACGACGGATGCGTGCCGGCCATGGCGGCCGCAGCGGCCCCGACGGCCGCGGACGCCTCCGCCGGGGTGTTCCCGGCCCGGTCCGTCCGGGCCTCGCGTGCGGACGGACCCTTCGCCGAGGACGCCTCGACCGCGTTGTCGATCAGGTTGCCGAGGATGGTGACCAGGTCCCGGGGCGGGAGCCAGGGCGGCAGGACCCCGTCGTCGATACGGCTGTCGTCGGTGAGGACGAGTTCCACGCCGCTCTCGTTGGCCTGGGCCGCCTTGCCCAGGAGCAGGGCCGCCAGGACGGGCTCGCCGACCGCCGTCACCACGCGGTCCGTGAGGACCTGCGCCAGTTCGAGTTCCGCCGTGGCGAACTCGACCGCCTCGTCCGCGCGGCCCAGTTCGATGAGGGAGACCACGGTGTGCAGCCGGTTGGCCGCCTCGTGGGCCTGCGCGCGGAGCGCCTGGGTGAAGTCGCGCTCGGAGTCCAGTTCGCCGGTCAGCGCCTGGAGCTCGGTGTGGTCCCGCAGGGTCACCACCGTGCCGCGCCGCTCACCGCCGACCACCGGCTGGGTGGAGACGACGAGCACCCGGTCGGCCGTGAGGTGCAGTTCGTCGACGCGCGGCTCGCTCGCCAGCAGGGCCCCCGTCAGTCCGGGCGGCAGGCCGAGTTCGTCGGGGGCCCGTCCCACGACGTCCTCGCCGAGTCCCAGCAGCTCCCGTGCCCCGTCGTTGATCAGCGCGATGCGGCGGTGTCCGTCGAGCATCAGCAGCCCCTCGCGCACCGCGTGGAGCGTGGCCTCGTGGTAGTCGTGCATACGGCTCAGGTCCGCCGCGTTCATCCCGTGCGTGTGCCGCCGCAGCCGGGCGTTGATCACGTACGTTCCGAGCCCACCCAGTGCCAGCGCCGCTCCGGCCATCCCCAGCAGTGCCGTGACCTGCTTGCCGAGCTGCTCGCTGATCTTGTCGATGGTGATGCCCGCACTGACGAGCCCGACGATCCGGCCGGAGCCGTCCCGCACCGGTACCACCGTCCGCACCGACGGCCCCAGCGTCCCCGTGTACGTCTCCGAGACCGTGTGTCCCCGCTGCGCCGCGTCGATGTGGCCCAGGTAGACGTGTCCGATCTCACCCGGTTCGGGATGGGTCCAGCGTCTGCCGTCCGGGGACATGACCACCACGAAGTCGACCCCCGCGTCCTTCCGCAGCCGCTCCGCGTACGGCTGCAGCCGTGCCGTCGGGTCCGCGGACCGCAGTGCCGTCACCACCGACGGGAAGTCCGCCACGGCCGCCGCGGTCGCCGTCGTCTGCCGGCGCGCGGTCTCCTCGGCCTGAGCGCGGTCCGTGACGTAGGAGAAGAGCGCGAAACCGGCCACGATGGCGGTGACCAGCACGACCTGCATCGCGAAGAGCTGGCCGGCGAGGCTCCGTGGGCGGGGAATGCGCATGGCCCAAGTCTGCCTGGCCGATTTCGTGTGAACGAAACGCACGCAACGGTGACCGGGGTCACAGGGTGCTGAATAGTCACGGGCATCCACCGGGACGTGGATGAAACATCGGGCCGAGGAGGAATCCCCGTGGCAACCGCTCCAGCAGCCGCAAGGCGGGACCGCACCCACTATCTGTATCTCGCCGTCATCGGTGCCGTCGTCCTCGGCGTCGTCGTGGGCTTCGCCGCCCCCGGCGTCGCCGTCGAACTCAAGCCCATCGGCACCGGGTTCGTGAACCTGATCAAGATGATGATCTCCCCGATCATCTTCTGCACGCTCGTGCTCGGCGTGGGCTCGGTCCGCAAGGCGGCCAAGGTCGGTGCCGTGGGCGGTCTGGCCCTCGGCTACTTCCTGGTGATGTCGACGGTCGCGCTGGCCATCGGCCTGATCGTGGGCAACGTCCTCGACCCGGGGCACGGACTGCAGCTGACGGACGCCGCGAGGGCCGCGGGCGAGAAGCAGGCCGAGGGCGCAGGCGAGGGCACCGTGGACTTCCTCCTCGGGGTCGTCCCGACCACCCTGGTCTCCGCCTTCACCGAGGGCGAGGTGCTGCAGACCCTGCTGGTCGCGCTGCTCGCGGGCTTCGCGCTGCAGGCCATGGGGTCCGCCGGGGAGCCGATCCTGCGCGGCATCGGCCACCTCCAGAAGCTGGTCTTCCGCATCCTTGCGATGATCATGTGGGCGGCCCCGGTGGGCGCCTTCGGAGCCATCGCGGCCGTCGTCGGCGAGACCGGCGTCGACGCCCTGAAGTCGCTCGCGGTCATCATGATCGGCTTCTATGTCACCTGTGCGCTGTTCGTGGTCCTCGTCCTCGGCACCCTGCTGCGGATCGTCGCCGGGGTCAGCCTGTTCGCGCTGCTGAAGTACCTGGGCCGGGAGTTCCTGCTGATCCTTTCCACCTCGTCCTCCGAGTCGGCGCTGCCGCGGCTCATCGCGAAGATGGAGCACCTGGGCGTCTCCAAGCCCGTCGTCGGCATCACCGTTCCGACCGGCTACTCCTTCAACCTGGACGGCACGGCCATCTACCTGACGATGGGCTCGCTGTTCGTCGCCGAGGCGATGGGGACCCCGCTCTCGGTCGGTGAGCAGATCTCGCTGCTGGTCTTCATGATCATCGCCTCGAAGGGCGCGGCGGGCGTCACCGGCGCCGGTCTCGCGACCCTCGCGGGTGGACTCCAGTCGCACAAGCCCGCCCTGGTCGACGGCGTCGGCCTGATCGTCGGCATCGACCGCTTCATGAGCGAGGCGCGCGCCCTGACCAACTTCGCGGGCAACGCCGTCGCCACCGTCCTGGTCGGCACCTGGACCAAGGAGATCGACAAGGAGCGTGCCGCCGAGGTCCTCGCCGGCCGCATCCCGTTCGACGAGTCGACCTTCGTCGACGACCACGCCCCGGCCGAGGCGTCCGCCGAGGTGCCGGAACAGCGGGACGAGGCCCCCAGGGAGCCGGCTCTGAAGGTCTGAGGCCACCGCCGCGACCGTACGGGCCCGGGGCACACCGCCCCGGGCCCGTACGCGTTCCCAGGCGCCTGGCCGCAGAGCCCGCATCCCCGCCCGGCCCACTCCGGCTGGCCGGATCGCGGCCGGTGGCGAAGGGTGGACCCAAAGGCGACGGGACGGGAGAGACGGATGCCCAAATACCTGGTCCAGGCCAGCTACAGCGCCGAGGGCACCGAGGGCCTGCTCACCGAGGGCGGCACGGGGCGCCGGGAGGCAGTGGAGCAGATCCTCCGCTCCTGCGGCGGAACCCTCGAATGGATGTACTTCGCGTTCGGCGACGACGACCTGTACCTCGTGCTGGACATGCCCGACGCCGTCTCGATGGCCGCCACCTCCATGAGGGTCCGTGCCACGGGGGCGATCACCTCCCGGGCCGTGCCCCTGCTCAGCGTCGAGGACATCGACGCGGCGGCGCGGAAGAAGGTCGACTTCCGGGCACCGGGAGCCTGACGCCCCGGCGCGCGGAAGTGCCGCCGGGGTGGGGGACCCGGCGGCACTCGTCGTACGAGGCGGCGGCACCGTGGGGCACGGGGCAGCCGCCCGCGGCTCACTGCTCGATGGGGCGTCCGTCCGTTCCGCAGATGTAGCCCGCCACGACGCAGTCCCGCACCCGGCGCTCCAGCTCCGCCTGGTCCCAGGCGTTGAAGAAGTCGCCGTGGAAGGTGTGGCCGGGGGCGTCGGTCACATTGACCCCGCCCCGGGTGCCGGCCAGGGTGAGCCCGCCACCGTGCACCGGCCAGGTGATCAGCAGCTCCAGTCGCGGCACGACCACCGGGTGACTCGGCGGACACGTCTGCCCGGTCGCGTACGCCATGTGGTCGCGGTGATTGGCGCTGTCCAGGTTCCTCCCGTCCCAGCAGGTGGGGAAGTCCAGGTAGTTCTCCAGCTTCGTGCCCGGCGGGCAGTTCATGAAGTCCCGGCTGGACTCGGGCCGTCCGACGCAGGACCAGCGCGCGGCCGGGTTCTGGTCGGGGGAGGTGGCGAGGGCGTTCCCGACGACGTACCGCAGTCCGCGCGGATGGGCGACGGCGCGGGTGCGGTCGGTGATGCCCTGGTAGTAGACGGTGACCCGCTCCGGGGCCACGGGCACTCCGTTCTGGTAGAGGGTCGGTGTCCAGTAGGACGAGAGGTCGGTGCTCGGTGTGCAGTTGGTGGTGCCGGCGCTCAGCGACTGGAGCGTCGACGAGGCGTTCGCCGTCCTGTTGCCGTAGAACTCGTGGATGTGGGAGCGGCCCGCCTGGCCGGGGAACACGATGGGGTCGTCGCCCCGCCGGTGGCTGGAGAAGCAGTCCGCGCGGAACTCGCTCCCGCGCAGCGGGGCCGCCGCCTGGGCGACGATCGCCGCCGCCTGGGCCTTGGTGTAGGTGTGGGAGTGGGCCTTGTGGTTCACCGGGGCGCCGCCGCCGGTGCGCCCGTCGGCGCCGGTCGTGCAGCCGGCCGTGGCCAGGAAGAGCAGGGCAGCCGCTCCCACCAGGACTCTGCGGATCAGCATGGCCATCCTCCGCTCAGCCGAAGGGGATGCGGACGGAGGACTGGTTGCCGGTGCCGAGGGTGCTGGCGCCGTTGCCGATGGCGTTCCACACCTCGATCCGCACCCTGCCGTTCGTCAGATCGCCGTGCGTGCCGGTGGCGGAGCGCAGACCGCGGGCCTGGGTGTAGTGCTCCCAGCCCGGGACCGGGTCGGTCGCGAAGTAGTGGTACGTCTCGGTGCGGTCCCAGGTCCCGTCGCCCGTGCGGTCGTAACTCACCCGGACCTGCTGGCCGTTGGCGACGGTCGTACCGGCGTCCACGAAGAGGTCGAACTGCGTCGAACCGCCGTTGTACGCCCGGGTGACCGGGCCGGAGGTGAACACCTGCGGGCTGTGCGGGGTGCCGTCGTGGTTGCCTCCGCCCGCCGATGCGAGCGTGACGGTGGAGCCGGCCCCGGTCGCGTCCCCGGCGGCGCCGCCGCCGCGCAGGTACAGCTGGGAGGAGCCCGTCGGCGGCGGGTCGGTCGGCGGCGGGGTCGTACCGCCGCCACGGGTCCACACGGCGACGTGGTCCACGAGCATCGGGCGGCCGGGGACGGTCGCGGCGGTCGGGGTCCTCCCCGCCAGCGCGTCCGGGAAGGCGCCGCCGATCGCGACGTTGAGAAGGATGAAGTAGCCGGCGTGCTCGGTCATGTCGGCCCAGGTGCCGGCGTCCATCTGGTTCTGGTTCACGCTGTGGTAGAGCTGGTCGTCCACGTACCAGCGCAGAGCGTTGGGCGAGGCGGAACGGTCCCACTCGAAACGGTACGTGTGGAACGCGGACTGGCAACTCGCGCCGGGGCAGGTGCGGCTGGCGCCGAGACCGCTGGTCTCGTTGCACGGTCCGCCTGGGTTCACCCCGCAGTGGAGCACGCCCCAGACGGAGTTGAGGCCGTTGACGTTCTCCATGATGTCGAACTCGCCGATGCCGGGCCAGTTCCAGTAGTTGCCGCGGTACGGTGCGCCGAGCGCCCAGAACGCGGGCCAGTAGCCCAGGGCCGCGTCCCCGGTCACATTGGGCATCTGAATCCGGCCCTCGATGCGCAGGGTGCCGCCTGCCGGCGCCTTGAAGTCGGCGCGGTGGGTCTCGATCCGCGCGGAGGTCCAGTTGCCCGCGCCGTCGCGCAACGGGGTGATGCGCAGATTGCCGTTGCCGTCGAGGCTGACGTTGTCCGGGTTGCTCGTGTAGTTCTGGATCTCGCCGGTGCCCCAGTTGGCGGGGCCGCCCGGATAGCCGTGACCGGTGTCGATCTGCCAGTTCGCGGAGGAGGGCAGGGACCGGTTCGGACCGGTGAAGTCGTCGCTCCACTGGAGGTTCCAGCCTGGCGCCGGGGGGACGGCGCCGCTGGCCGGGCTCGTCGGACCGAGGGCGAGGATTCCGGTGAGGGCGACGGCGAGGGCCGTGAGTGCGGTGATGAGTGGGGTACGGGAGAGTCTGCTGATGCGGCTCGTGCTCAAGGAAGACCTCCGGGAGGGGGTGGTGCCGGAAGTGATTGAGAGCGCTCTCAGGATGTTTTGTAGATGGAGGCAGTGCAGTCGTCAATGCCTTGCGCGCGTTGACTTCCTGAATGCACAGGGCACTTGTGGGCCGCTGCCGCTGCCGCTGCCGCTGCCGCTGCCGCTGCCGCTGCCGCGCGGCCGCGGGACGCGTCGCACTCCGCCGCCCCGACCGCGGCGACCGGACGGACCGTGACCGGCCCGGCTCCCCGGCGGCGGGCGGGGCTCAGTGGTTCCGCCACTCGTGCCGGGAGTTCTCCGGCACCACGGGATCCATCAGCGTGCTCGCCCCGCACCTTCTGCGGGCGGCGGTCCAGCGGGAAGACCGTCGCGGCCCGCAGTACCGCGTCGTCCAGGAAGCGCCGAGGGGGCGCGTCCCGGCCGGACGCAGGGCCGGCGCCGCGCCCTCCTCGCCGGGAACGGCCAGGACGTAGCCCCGGTCGCCGAAGCTGGGTACGTCCACCTGGTACTCGGTGGCGCGGTAGCCGGCCGCGTGGACGGCCACTGTGTCCGGGGAAACAAAAAACCCGGTCCGTATTTGACGGTCCGGGTATTTCTCCGCGTATATTGAATAGTTCCGTGTTCAGGTGCGAAGTGAAACACGGAGAACTTCAATAAACGTACTGTAGCGCGTCAGGAGCTGAATTGTCAACCGAGGAAATGCGGCAGGAACAACAATTCGTCTCCCTCGCCCATGAGCGGCTCGATCAGCTGCGCGGGGAGGCCGAGGCCGCGGTGCGCGCCACGATGGCGCAGGTCAGCACGGGTCGGCAGGCACGCGTGGAGCGCGACATCGAGGTGGCCGAGCACTCCGCCTCGATCGCCGCGCTGAATGCCGCCGACTCCGGACTCTGTTTCGGACGCATCGACCGGCGCGACGGAGTCACGTACCACATCGGGCGAACGGGAATCCGCAGGGACGACGCCGAGCGAACGCCGCTGCTGATCGACTGGCGGGCTCCCGTCGCGCGCCCGTTCTATCTCGCGACCGGTTACGAACCGCTCGGGCTGCGCAGGCGCAGGCACATCACCACCGAGGGCCGCACCGTCACCGCGCTCCACGACGAGATCATGGATCTCGCCGATCCGACCCGTACCGGCCACGAGTCGCACGACGCGGACGAGGTGCTGCTCGCCGCCCTCAACAGCGCCCGCACCGGTCGGATGGCGGACATCGTCTCCACGATCCAGGCCGAACAGGACCACATCATCCGCGCCCCGCAGCGCGGGGTGCTGGTCGTCGAGGGCGGTCCCGGCACCGGCAAGACCGCCGTCGCGCTGCACCGCGCCGCGTACCTCCTCTACGCCCACCGGGAGCAGTTGGCCAAGCGGGCCGTGCTGATCGTCGGGCCCAATCCGGCGTTCCTCGGGTACATCGGCGAGGTGCTGCCCTCCCTCGGCGAGACCGGGGTGCTGCTGTCGACCGTCGGGGAGCTGTACCCCGGGGTCCGCGCCACCGGCACCGACAGCCCCGCCGCCGCGGCCGTGAAGGGTCGCGCGGACATGGCGGACGTGCTGGCCGAGGCCGTACGGGACCGGCAGCAGGTGCCCGAGAAGGGCGAGCCCATCGTCATCGCCCACGACGACGGCGAGCTGGTCCTCGACTGGGACATCGCCGTGGAGGCGCGGCACAAGGCCCGCGAGACCGGGCTGCCGCACAACCTGGCCCGCCCCTACTTCGCCTTCCGCATCATCGACGACCTCACCACCCAGCTCGCCGACCGCATCGGCGAGGACCCGTACGGCGGCCCCAACTTCCTCGGCCCCGACGACATCGCCCAGCTCGGCAAGGCCGTCGCCGCCAGTGCCGAGGTGCACGCCGCGATCGCCTCGCTCTGGCCGCCGCTCACCCCCGAGGAGTTCCTCGCCGACTACCTCGCGGACCCCACGCACCCCGACGAGGCCGACGCGGACCTGATCAGACGTTCCGGCGGACCGTGGACCCCCGCAGATGTGCCGCTCCTCGACGAGGCGGCGGAGCTCCTCGGCGAGGACGACTCCGCGGCCCGCGCCGCCGCCGAGGCCGAGCGTGCCCGCCAGATCGCCTACGCACAGGGCGTGCTCGACGTCTCGTACGCCTCCCGCACCTACGAGTTCGAGGACAAGGAGGACGTCGACGCCGACGCCTCCGAGGTGCTGGCCGCCCACGACGTCATCGACGCCGAGCGGATGGCCGAGCGGCAGGAGGAGGTCGACCACCGCAGCGCCGCCGAGCGGGCCGCCGCCGACCGGACCTGGGCGTTCGGGCACATCATCGTCGACGAGGCCCAGGAGCTGTCGGCCATGGCCTGGCGGCTGCTGATGCGCCGCTGCCCGACCCGCTCGATGACCCTCGTCGGCGATCCGGCGCAGACCGGGGACCTCGGGGCACCTCCCGGGCGGGGGGCCGTGGGGGACGGCGGGGACTTCTGGCGGCGGATCCTCGCCCCGTACGTCGAGGACCGTTGGCAGCTGGCCAGGCTCGGTGTCAACTACCGTACGCCCGCCGAGATCATGGAGTACGCGGCGGAGCGGCGCAGGAGCACCGACCCGGGCTTCACCCCGCCGCGCTCCATCCGGTCCACCGGCACCGCCCCCTGGGAGCGCACCCTGGACCTCGCCGAGGTGGCGTCCCTCGCCGCCGCCGAGGCGCCGGAGGAGGGTCGGCTCGCCGTCATCGCCCCGCGCGAGCTGCACGCGGGGCTCACCGGGCTCGGGGGCGACGGGCCGCTCGACCTCTCCCGGCCCGTCGTACTGCTCGACCCCCGCCAGGCCAAGGGCCTGGAGTTCGACACGGTGCTGGTGGTCGCGCCCGAGCGGATGCTCCCCAACGACCTCTATGTGGCGCTGACCAGGGCCACCCAGCGGCTCGGGGTCGTCACACCGGCCTCAGCCACACCGTCGCCAGCGGCGGCAGGGTGAGCTGCACGCTGGTGCGGCGGCCGTGGGCGGCCACGGACTCGGGCTTGACCGGGTCGTCGTTGCGGACGTCCCCGCCGCCGTACCGCGCCGCGTCCGTGTTCAGCACCTCCGCCCAGGCGGGCACGGACGGCGGCACACCGAGCCGGTACTCGTGGCGCACCACGGGTGAGAAGTTGGAGACGGCGAGCAGTGGGGCGCCGTCGGCGTCGAAGCGCAGGAACGCGAAGACGTTGTCGTCGGCGGCCCCGCCGTCCACCCAGGAGAAGCCCTCGGGGACCGTGTCCCGCTGCCACAGCGCCGGGGTGGCCGCGTAGACCCTGTTCAGCTCGCGCACCAGGTCCCGCACCCCCCGGTGGTCGCCCTCGGCGGAGTAGGAGGGGTCCAGCAGCCACCAGTCCGGCCCGTGCCCCTCGGACCACTCCGCGCCCTGGGCGAACTCCTGCCCCATGAAGAGAAGTTGCTTGCCGGGGTGGGCCCACATGAAGCCGAGGTACGCCCGGTGGTTGGCGCGCTGCTGCCACCAGTCGCCGGGCATCTTCGACACCAGGGCGCGCTTGCCGTGCACGACCTCGTCGTGCGAGATCGGCAGCACGTAGTTCTCGCTGTACGCGTACACCATCGAGAACGTCATCTCGTTGTGGTGGAACTTGCGGTGCACCGGCTCGTGCTCGACGTAGCCGAGCGAGTCGTGCATCCAGCCCATGTTCCACTTCAGCCCGAAGCCGAGACCGCCGAAGCCCGCCGGCCCGACGTGGTGCGTGGCCCGGGTCACGCCGTCCCAGGCGGTGGACTCCTCGGCGATGGTCACCACACCGGGGCAGCGCCGGTAGACGGTGGCGTTCATCTCCTGGAGGAAGGCCACGGCGTCGAGGTTCTCCCGGCCGCCGTGCTCGTTCGGGCTCCATTCGCCGTGCTCGCGCGAGTAGTCCAGGTACAGCATCGAGGCGACCGCGTCGACCCGCAGTCCGTCGATGTGGAACTCCTCGCACCAGTACACGGCGTTGGCGACGAGGAAGTTGCGCACCTCCTTGCGCCCGTAGTCGAACTCGAGGGTCCCCCAGTCGGGGTGAGCGGCGCGGGCCGGGTCGGAGTGCTCGTACAGCGGGCGCCCGTCGAACTCCGCCAGCGCCCAGTCGTCCCTGGGGAAGTGCGCCGGCACCCAGTCCATGACGACCCCGATGCCGGCGCGGTGCAGCGCGTCGACCAGGTGGCGGAAGTCGTCCGGGGTCCCCATCCGGGCCGTGGGCGCGTAGAAGCCGGTGACCTGGTAGCCCCACGAGCCGCCGAAGGGGTGCTCCGCCACCGGCATCAGCTCGACGTGGGTGAAGCCCAGGTCCTTGACGTAGGCGGGCAGCTGGTCGGCCAGCTGGCGGTAGGTGAGTCCCGGGCGCCAGGAGGGCAGATGCACCTCGTACACGGAGAACGGGGCCTCGTGGACCGGCCGGGCGCCGCGGTTCGCCATCCACGCCTCGTCGTGCCAGACGTGGTGGGACTCGGTGACGACGGACGCGTTCGCGGGCGGCACCTCGGTGCGGCGCGCCATCGGATCGGCCCGGAGCGTGCGGGAGCCGTCGGGCCGGGTGATCTCGAACTTGTAGAGCGCGCCCTCGCCCACACCGGGCAGGAACAGCTCCCACACCCCGCAGGCTCCCAGCGAACGCATGGCGCAGGACGTGCCGTCCCAGTAGTTGAAGTCCCCCGCGACCCTGACCCCGCGGGCGTTCGGCGCCCAGACCGTGAAACGGGTGCCCGTGACGCCTTGGTGCGTCATCGGCCGGGCGCCGAGGGCGTGCCACAGCTCCTCGTGGCGTCCCTCGCCGATCAGATGAAGATCGAGCTCGCCGAGCGCGGGGAGGAAGCGGTACGGGTCCGCGAACTCGACGACCGTGTCCTCGTACCCGACCTGGAGCGCGTACTCGGGGACCTTCCGCAGGGGCAGCAGCGCCGAGAAGAATCCGTCGCCGTCGTCGTGCAGCTCGGCGCGCAGCCCCTTGGCCAGGACCGTCACCGACTCCGCGTAGGGCCGCAGCACCCGGAAGACCACGCCGCCGCGGACCAGGTGCGCCCCCAGCAGGGAGTGCGGATCGTGGTGCGCGCCGGCGAGCAGCCGTTCCCGGTCGGATGCGTCCAGCGGTTTGGCGGGGCGTACGCCATTGCGGGGAGTCACGGGGACGGCCTCCTTGTGCTCAGGGGGAAGGTGGGGCGGGGCGGCTCGGCCGCGGGACGCGCGGTGTCAGCCCGCCGGGCCGGCCAGCCGCTGGATGGCGGACATGGGGACCGGCAGCCAGTCCGGCCGGTGACGGGCCTCGTACACGACCTCGTACACGGCCTTGTCCGTCTCGTAGGCGCGCAGCAGTTCCGCCTCGGCGCGTGGGTCGGAGCCGGACGCGTCGGCGTAGCCCTCGCAGTACGCGGCACGGCAGCGTGCCGCCCAGGCAGGGTTCCAGGGGCGGTGGGAGCGGGCCGCGTAGTCGAAGGAGCGCAGTATCCCGGCGATGTCGCGCACCGGGGGCTGCACCCGGCGGCGTTCGTCGAGCGGGCGGGCGGGCTCCCCCTCGAAGTCGATGACGGACCAGCCCCCGTCGGGTGTGCGCAGGGTCTGGCCGAGGTGCAGGTCGCCGTGGATGCGCTGGGCCCTGCCGTCGCCGTCGAAGGTCGCGCCGGCGATCGCGTCGAAGGCGGCGCGCAGCCCGCGGACGTAGGGCAGCAGCGCGGGGACGGCCCGGAGCGCCGCGTCCAGACGCTCGTTCATCGCCGTCGCCAGGTGCTCGGTCAGGGGCCCGCTCAGGGACACGGTCGGCAGTGCTGCGGCGAGTGCGGTGTGCACCTCCGCGGTGGTCCGGCCCAGGGCCTGCGCCTCCTCGGTGAAGTCGTCGCCCTCGGCGAGCGCCTTGAGCGCCAGCTGCCAGCCGTCCTGGGAGCCGCGCAGGAACGGCTGGAGGACGCCCAGGGTGCAGGGCTCGGGCGTCTCCGACTCGAACCAGGCGACGGGGGCGGGCACCCGGTCGCAGCCCGCCCGGGCGAGCGCGAGGGGCAGTTCCAGATCGGGGTTGATCCCCGGGTACACCCGGCGGAAGATCTTGAGGATGTACGAATCCCCGTACACCAGCGAGGAGTTGGACTGTTCGGCGTCGAGCACGTGGGCCGGGAGTCCGCCCGGGACGGGAGCCGCCCGGTCGAAACGGAGCGGGCCGAACCGGCCGGGCGTGCGCAGCCGCTCCAGCAGCAACCCGGCGAGCCGGGGGTCGTGCAGCCCTTCGTAGACGGTCCGGCCGGCGAGCGGCCCCTCGTCCACGCGGCCGATCATCGCCGGGGCGAGGTACGGCGGCAGCGCGGTGCGTACGCCGAGCAGCAGCTGGTAGCAGTCGCCGCCGGCCCCGGGGTCGCGCCTGCCGGCCGGGGTCCGCCCGACGGCGGTCCTGGAGCCCACGGTCTGGCCGGGCTGCCTGACGCGCAGCAGCAGATGCAGCAGTCCGGGGCCGGCCGAGTCGACCGGCAGCAGTTCGACCGCCGCCACCAGCGCGAAGCCGGTGACCGGGCGCCCCTTTCCCGCGAACCACCGCTGCCTGGGCAGCCACTCGCGCAGCAGGGGCGAGAGCGAAGGCAGCAGGGCGACGGGGGTCCGGGTGGATGCAGCCTCCGACATGGCATCGCGTCCTTTCCCCGGGCACACCACAGTTTGCGAAGAGTGTCCCGGATTGCGGCAAATAATAGCTGTCCGGGCTGTGCGTGGGGGTCCCCCCGCCGCAGGCAGGGGGAGTGTCGGCGGAGGATGGTCCGTACGGACTCGGACCGGATCTCGATATGGGGGGAATCGTGCCCCGTGCGGGACGGTCCAACCGCCCCGCACACGACATGGCATGTGCCGGAATCACCCGCCCTTGGGCGCGGGGGCCTTGCGCGCGGACCCCTTCACCACGGGCTCCGCGGCCACCGGCTCCTTGCGCAGCCGGAACCAGTAGAAGCCGTGCCCGGCCAGGGTCAGGAGGTACGGCCACTCGCCGATGGCCGGGAAGCGGACACCGCCGATCAGCTCCACCGGATGGCGGCCGTTGTACCGGCGCAGGTCCAGTTCGGTCGGCTGGGCGAACCGGGAGAAGTTGTTCACGCACAGGACCAGGTCGTCCGAGCCGTCCTCGGTCGCGGGGGCCTCCCGCAGGTACGCCAGCACCGCCGGGTTCGACGAAGGGAGTTCGGTGAACGTGCCGAGGCCGAAGGCGCGGTTCTGCTTCCTGATCTCGATCATCCGACGGGTCCAGTGCAGCAGCGAGGAGGGCGACGCCATGGACGCCTCGACGTTGGTGACCTGGTAGCCGTAGACCGGGTCCATGATGGTCGGCAGATAGAGTCGGCCGGGATCGCAGGACGAGAAGCCGGCGTTGCGGTCGGGCGTCCACTGCATCGGCGTGCGCACCGCGTCCCGGTCGCCCAGCCAGATGTTGTCGCCCATCCCGATCTCGTCGCCGTAGTAGAGGATCGGTGAGCCGGGCAGGGACAGCAGCAGCGCCGTGAACAGCTCGATCTGGTTGCGGTCGTTGTCGAGCAGCGGGGCCAGCCGGCGCCGGATGCCGATGTTGGCGCGCATCCGCGGGTCCTTGGCGTACTCCGCGTACATGTAGTCGCGCTCCTCGTCGGTGACCATCTCCAGGGTCAGCTCGTCGTGGTTGCGCAGGAAGATGCCCCACTGGCAGTTCTTCGGGATCGCCGGGGTCTTGGCGAGGATCTCGGAGACCGGGTAGCGGGACTCCCGCCGCACGGCCATGAAGATCCGCGGCATCACCGGGAAGTGGAAGGCCATGTGGCACTCGTCGCCGCCCGCCGGGAAGTCCCCGAAGTAGTCGACGACGTCCTCGGGCCACTGGTTGGCCTCGGCCAGCAGCACCGTGTCCGGGTAGTGGGCGTCGATCTCCTTGCGGACCCGCTTGAGGAAGGAGTGGGTGGCCGGGAGGTTCTCGCAGTTGGTGCCCTCCTCCTGGTACAGGTACGGCACGGCGTCGAGCCGGAAGCCGTCGATGCCGAGGTCCAGCCAGAAGCGCAGCGCGGAGATGATCTCCTCCTGCACCGCGGGGTTCTCGTAGTTGAGGTCGGGCTGGTGGGAGAAGAAGCGGTGCCAGTAGTACTGCTTGCGGACCGGGTCGAAGGTCCAGTTGGAGGTCTCCGTGTCGACGAAGATGATCCGGGCGTCCTGGAACTGCTTGTCGTCGTCGGCCCAGACGTAGTAGTCGCCGTACGGCCCGTCCGGGTTCTTGCGGGACTCCTGGAACCACGGGTGCTGGTCGCTCGTGTGGTTCATGACGAAGTCGATGATGACCCGCATCCCGCGCTGGTGCGCGGCGTCGACGAACTCGACGAAGTCGGCGAGGTCGCCGAACTCCGGCAGCACCGAGGTGTAGTCGGCGACGTCGTAACCCCCGTCGCGGAGCGGGGACTTGAAGAACGGCGGCAGCCACAGGCAGTCGACGCCCAGCCACTGCAGGTAGTCCAGTTTGGCCGTGAGGCCCTTGAGGTCGCCGATGCCGTCGCCGTTGCTGTCCTGGAAGGTGCGGACGAGCACCTCGTAGAACACGGCGCGTTTGAACCAGTCGGGGTCCCGGTCCTTGGCGGGGGTGTCCTCGAAGGTGTCGTGGACGGGCTCATTGACGATCATGATGTGGGTGACCCTCCGGTCGGCGGGGACGGTCGCAGGACGACGATGTGCGCAGGCGTGACGCCCGGCTCGAGGCGCACATAGTTGGTCCTGCCCCAGTGATAGGTCTCGCCGGTGAGCTCGTCGCGCACCGGTACGGTCTCGTGCCAGTCGAGGCCGAGTCCCGGCATGTCAAACGAGACCGTCGCCTCCTGGGTGTGGTGGGGGTCGAGATTGACGACCACCAGAACGGTGTTCGAACCCGTTCGCTTGCTGTAGACGATCACGGAGTCGTTGTCGGCGTGGTGGAAACGGAGGTTCCGGAGCTGCTGCAGTGCCGGATGGCGCCGCCTGATCCGGTTGAGAGTGGTCACCAGCGGCGCGATGCTGCGCCCCTCCCGCTCCGCCGACTCCCAGTCCCGCGGCCGAAGTTGGTACTTCTCCGAGTCCAGGTACTCCTCGCTGCCCGGCCGCAGCGGGGTGTTCTCGCACAGTTCGTACCCCGCGTACATCCCCCAGGTGGGGGAGAGGGTCGCGGCGAGCACCGCGCGCACCTCGAACGCCGGCCGCCCGCCCTCCTGGAGGTAGGCGTGCAGGATGTCCGGGGTGTTCACGAAGAAGTTGGGCCGCATGCAGGCCGCCGCCTCGCCCGACAGCTCCGTCAGGTACTCGGTCAGCTCCTGCTTGGTGTTGCGCCAGGTGAAGTAGGTGTACGACTGCTGGAAGCCGATCGCGCCGAGCGTGCGCATCATCGCCGGGCGGGTGAACGCCTCCGCGAGGAAGACCACGTCCGGGTCCGTCCGGTTGATCTCGCCGATGACCCTCTCCCAGAAGACCACCGGCTTGGTGTGCGGATTGTCGACACGGAAGATCCGCACCCCGTGCGCCATCCAGTGCCGCAGCACCCGCACGGTCTCCCCGACCAGCCCCTCCATGTCCCGGTCGAAGGCGATGGGGTAGATGTCCTGGTACTTCTTCGGCGGGTTCTCCGCGTAGGCGATGCTGCCGTCCGCCCGGTGGTGGAACCACTCGGGGTGCTCGGTCACCCACGGGTGGTCGGGGGAGCACTGCAGGGCGAAGTCCAGGGCGACCTCCATCCGCAGGTCCCGGGCGCAACGTACGAACGCGTCGAAGTCCTCGAGTGTGCCGAGGTCAGGGTGGACCGCGTCGTGCCCGCCCTCGGCGGAGCCGATCGCCCAGGGCACCCCGACGTCGTGGGGGCCGGCATCGAGCGTGTTGTTCGGGCCCTTCCGGAAGGTGCTGCCGATGGGGTGGACGGGCGGCAGGTACACGACGTCGAAGCCCATCGCGGCGATGGCCGGCAGCCGCCGCGACGCCGTCCGGAAGGTGCCGGAGACGAGTCTGCCGCGCTTGACCCGGGCGCCCTCGGAGCGCGGGAAGAGCTCGTACCAGGAGCCGAACAGCGCGCGGGTGCGCTCCACCCGGAGGGGCAACGGGGCTGAGGCGGTGACCAGTTCGCGCAGTGGATGGCGGGCGAGGGCGGCGAGCGCGTCCGGGGCGAGCGCCGCCTCCAGCCGCTCGCGGTCCGGCCGGTTCTTGTCGCGCAGAGCGTCGGCGGCGGCGAGCACGGCCTCCCGGCCCGCCTTCTTGGGGACGCCGGCGGCGGCGCGTTCGTAGAGTTCCGCGCCCTCGGCCAGGACCAGGGCGCCGTCGATCCCGGCCGGCACCTTGATGCCGGCGTGGTGCCGCCAGGTGGCCAGCGGATCGCTCCACGCCTCGACGCTGTAGGTCCACCGCCCCTCGGCGTCCGGCGTGACCTCGGCGCCCCAGCGGTCGGTTCCGGGGGCGAGTTCGCGCATCGGGGTCCAGGGGCCCGGCCGGCCGCCGGGGTCGCGCAGGACGACGTTGGCGGCCACCGCGTCGTGCCCTTCGCGGAACACGGTGGCGGTGATCTGGAACGTTTCGCCGACCGTCGATTTCGCGGGCCTTCGGCCGCAGTCGACGAGGGGGCGTACGTCCAGCACGGGAATGCGGCCAATCAGCGGGTTCACGGCATCACCTGGGGGCTGTGCGGGCTCGGCGGGTCGAACGGGCGGTCCCTCTTCACGGGGGGCGGGTGTTCTTTGTAACTGCTCCGTTGACGACTGGCGGGCTGCGGGCATGGCCGCTCCTGTCCGCGTTCACTCGAATGGAAGGGTCGCGAGTGCGTTCCGGTGCGTACCGGGGGAGCCTTCCCACGCGCTTCGGGTCGGCAATCCGGTGGTCCGTTACCTACTAGGGCGTAGGTCGCGGCACAAGGCCGCGGCCGTCCGGAGGGCGTGCGCGGCCGCTTCCGGAACGCTTCCGGTCGTCCGGAGAGCGGCCGTCATGAACATTTGAAGTCAACTTCGGTCATCTTCTTACCGTGTTGAGTTCGGTAATTCCTGATTACTAATAGAGAATCGATCGTCTACGGTTCTTTTTGGCCAATCGCCGGGGTCGGTGGAATGATCGCGGAACGCGCCGGACGGATTTTGTTGAAAGGTTGCGAAAAGAGCTGCGTCCCCCTCCACCGGATGATTACTGTGAAGCATCATCCGGAGTGGGCACTCCGGGTTCCGACGATCAGTCATGCGTGCACCCTCACCTGGGCACATCCATGCCTGAACCACGTGCGAGACACCGCGGCGGCCGGCCGTTCCCAGCACATGCCGGCGACCGCATCGGGGGGTGGGGGACTGTGCGCCCGGACCATGCGGGATCCGGCCTCGACGGCGAACTCCGCGCCGCGCTCCGCGCCGCCGACGTCCTGGAAGGCGGCCCCGCGGCGCGCACCGGCCGTCCGGCCGCCGAGACGCCGCCGGCCCCGGACCACCGCCGAGTGGCCCATCTGATACCCGGCACCGACACCCCTGCCGCGCCCCGTGCGTGGAAACGCGCCTGGCGCGACGTCCTCGCCGGGGAGAGCGCCCGCACCACCCGGTCGGGCCTCGGCTGGGCGCTCACCTCCCTCGCGGGCGGGCGGTTCGCCGCGCTGGACGTCCTGGAGATCGGCTGCGAGCGGCTGCGGCTGAGTCGGGTGGCCTACGGCGGCGACGGCCGCGGCCCCGCGACCCGGACGCTCGCCGACTCGGCCTGGGGCGACCTCACGGCCGGGGCCGCCGGCCGCCCGTGCTCCCCGGACCTCCCCGACGAACGGCCGCGCCGGCTCTTCCTCCTCGCCGGCGGGACGGGCCCCGCCGCCGTGGACGTCACGGGCTCCCTCGGCCGGGCACTGCGGACCTTCGTGCGCGGGACCCCGCTCGGCGCCGACCCGCTCCTGGTCGTCGTACGGGCCGCCGGCTGGCGGCCCGTCGAGCAGGCGGCCGACGCACTGTGCCCGGAGGCCGCCCCCGTCCTGCGGCTGCGGCTTCCCGCGCACTGGCCGGCCGGCCCCGGCGACCTCACCGACGCGCTCCCACTGCGCCGCGCCCTCTGGCTCGCCGCCGCCGACATCGACGGCACCTCGGGCACGGTCGGACTCGTACGGCGCCCGCTCTTCCCGGCCGGCAGCCGCACCGGCGACCCGGCCGGAGGCGACCCCGGAGCCGTCGTACGGGTCCCGGTCGCCGCGCCGCCGGTCGGAGCCACCACGGGGGCGAGCGCCGCCGTCGTCGTCTCCGCCGGCCCCGGCGAACCGGCCTCGCGATGGCTCCCGGTGCGGGCCGACCGCCTCGAACTCCCGCCCGGTTCCCGCGCGGCGCTCCACTACCGGCTGAGCGGGCCCGACCGGGTCGACCTCGCGTACGACGGGCACCACGAACCGGAGACCGCGCCCTGGACGGCCCTGGCGCACACCACGCCGCGGCGGCTCTCCCGGCCCCGCCCGGTGGACCTCGTACTCGCCGTGGAGGTCGCCGGCCCTCAGGCGGGCGGCGGCACGGCCGTCGAGGAACGCATGCAGGAAGCGGCGGCCGTCGTAGCCGCCGTGCGGCACGCCGTGGGCGGCGGCGACACGCTCCGCGTCGGACTCATCGGCTACCGCGACCACGCGCCGCTCGACCGCCCGAACGACAGCGACCCCATCGTCCACCGGCTCGACATGACGACCGCGCAGGCCGCCGAGCGCGCACTCGCAGGCTGGCACCACAGCGCGCTGCGGCACGACTTCGCCACCGGGCTGGAGCACGTACCGCAGGAACTCGCCGCCCGCCGGCACCTGTGGCGGCCGGACAGCCACCGGGTCCTCCTCGTGCTCGGCTCCCGGCCGCCGCATCCGCGCGCCGCACCTCCGCAGGTGCTGCGGCGCAGCGCCGCGGTGCGCATCTGCCCCGACCGGGTCGAGTGGGAGGCGGCGCTGGACGAGGCCCGCCACTACGACGGCGTCTCCTGCGTGGCGGTCGTGGACGAGCCCGCGTGGATGGACCACCTCGAGGGCGAACCCCATCTCGCGCGATGGGCCGACCGGGCGTGGGACCTCTTCGGCGCCGACGGCCGGTTCACCGCCGGCCACGACCCGCACCGCATCGCCTCCGCCGTGACGGCACCGGCGCTCTGCCTCCCCGAGGACGGCGCCCCCATCCGCCTCGTCGTTCCCGACGGCGCGAGCGGCGAGTGGCTGCACGAGGCGGCCGGCTGAGGACCGCAACGCGAACCGTGCGCCCGACGGGCGCACGGATCGGACAACGACCGTGCGGCGGACGTCTCTCCGCCGCCACGACAGGGGGAGCACCACCATGCCCGAGGACGACAAGCGCCCCGAGAGCACACCGACGGGCGGCAAGCAGGACCCCAGAAGGGACGACCGGTCCGCGGAGGGGCCGTTCGCGGTCTGGGACCCGTCCACACTGGTCGGGGGCCGAGCCGCACTGCCGCCGGTGCCCCCGCCCGCCCGGCCCGCACCGCCGAACGGCAGCGCGCCCGGGGGCCCGGCCGCACCCGCGGCCCCGGGGCCGGGCGAGGAGAAGTCTCGAACCCCCGGCGCACCGCCCGCGGACGCCGGCCGGCAGGCCGAGCCCGGCAGCTTCGCGGAGAGGTTCGGCGGCCCGGAGGTCCTCGACAAGTCCGCCAGGCCCACCAGGGCCGACAAGCCGAACAAGCCGGACAGGCCCGCGAAGCCGGAGCGGAGGACCGCGGCCGCCGACAAGGCGGTCCCCGGGGAAGAGGAGCGCAGGGAGCCCGAGGGGCCGTCCTCGGCACCGGAGTCGACCATCACCCTCTGGGGCGGCATGGGCAGCGGGAAGTCCACTCTGCTTGCCGCGCTGTCCCGAGCGGTGCAGGACCCCATGTACGGCAGGTGGAGCATGTGGCCGGAGGACCACGCGTCCAAGAAGTTCCTCAGCGATCTCGCACACATCCTCTACCGCGACCGCACGTTCCCGATGGCGACGCTGACCGAGCAGCGCCCGGTGCGCTTCACGCTCGCCGGGGACCTCACCGGTACCCGGTTCTCCCGCGCCGGCCGCAGGCGCTGGCGGCGCGGCGCCGACCGCGGCCGCGATCTGACGGAGTTCAAGGTCACCCTCCGCGACCTGCCCGGGGAGGCGTTCGACCTGCACTCGCAGACCGGCGCGGCCCTCGGCGGCAAGCTCATCAAGGACCTCGGGGCCTCGCGCGCCATGGTCTACGTCGTGGACCCGGTCCGCGAGTGGCAGGTCAACGGTGACGACGGACCGGTCGGCGACGACGCCCGGCAGAACGCGGACTTCTTCACCGACGTCCTCGCCGGGGTCGCCACCGAGGTCAACATGCGCGGCGAACGCCAGGGCAATCTGCTGCCGCACAGCATCGCCGTCTGCCTGGCGAAGTTCGACGACGACCGCGTCTTCCGCTTCGCCTGCGAACAGGGCAACGTCCGGCTCAACCCGCGTACCGGGCAGCCCGAGGTGATGGACGCAAAGCGCCTGTTCGACGGACTCTGCCAGGCCTTCCCGCACGGCAGCCTGCGTGAGATCAAGCAGCAGATCGAGCTGTTCTTCGCCCCCGAGCGCGTCGGGTACTTCGTCTGCTCCGCCGTCGGCTTCTGGGTCGACCCCGAGCGGGGCTTCGACTTCGAGAACCCCTCCCTGGTGAACCCCGTGGACGACGCCGTCCGCTTCGTCGCACCGCCGCAACCCGTCAACATCCTCGAACCCTTCCTCTTCCTGCGGGGCGTCGGCCCGCAGCAGTCCTGACCCGGCACCCGAGAAGCGCACGAGAGGAGAACCCGCCATGGCACCGGGACTGACGGCCGACTGGGCCGTGTGGGGCAAGGAACCCCACACCAACAGCGGTTACAAGGTGCTGGCAGCCTGCCCGCCGGACCGGAGCGCCGACTTCAACGGCGACATCCACCACTGGTCGCCCGGCACCCCCGCGCCCGGGGACCGGCTGCCCTGGATCACCATCGGGCCCTGCACCGCACCGAACGGGACCCCGACGGTGGGCGTCTTCCTCCTCGAGGGCACCGACGCCGTCGACCGGACGAACCGTCCGATCTGCCGGATCAGCCACTTCGCCGTGCCCGCGGCCGAGGTCGGCGATCTCGCCCTCGGCTGGTGCGGCCTGGCCAGGGCCGCGCTGGACGCGGCGCCGCGGCTCGCGGCGGCGGGCGCCGGACCGGCCCGGTTGCCCGTCACGGCGGGCGGGCGGCTCGTGACCCAGGTGACCGCACACGTCGGGCCCAGCGTGACCGAGGCAGTCCACTGGCTGGCGGCAGCCGCCGGCTACCTGCTGGACGGCAAGGTGGTGGTGACGGGGGGCCGCATGTACGACCCGCTCGTACTGCTGGACGTCCTCGACTGCGTCGCGGCCATGCTGCCCTTCGGAATGCGCCGCACCCTCTCGGCCGCCACCTGGGTCTCCTCCGGGTCCGAGGTCCCCATGCGCCTGTACTGGGGAGTCCCCGACGAGGCCCCGGGCGTCGTCAGCCTGGCCTGGGGCGGGGAGCTCCCGGACGTGGGCGGACTGTCCACCGACGCGCGCTCCTACCGCGACCTGCTGATCGAGGCGTGGGCCCGGCACGGGAGCGAGGTGGTCCTGGAGCATCTGGCGGACGCGCGCGAACCGATGGACATCGACGGCCCGGACGCGCACGAAGAAGCCCTCCGGGTACTCGGCGACCTCGACCCGGCGCTCGCCGTCGCCCAGGAGGTCCGCGCCGGGCGGGAGGTGGAGGGCGACCGCATCGACGCGGCCCTCCGCCACCCGCTGGCCGACCCCCGATCCGTCACCGTCCTCTCCGGGCAGAAGTTGGCCGGCCGCTCCACCGACATGGCTCCCCTGGCCCGCCATCTGAGGCACCACGAGGTCTCGGCGGCCTTCCGCGACCAGCTCGTCGACGATCTGCTGAACGACGAGCCGGAACGGGCCCGGGGGCGGTTCGAGACCGCGCGCGCCGCGACCTCCGGCACGAAGGAGGACCTGGGTCCCCTCGACCAGGTCCTGGCGTTCGTCATCGGCGAGGTGCGGGACCGGAAGGGGTCGGAGGCCCCCGACCCCGTCGTCGAACAACTGCTGCCCGCCGTTGCGCCGTTCGCAGCGGGCACCATGGCCTTCACCCAGTCCCTGCTGCTGGGCACCCCCGGCCTCGCAGGCCGTCTCGTCCACGCGCTGTGCGCACGACCCGACCCCGTCGCGGGCGTCCTGGCCTGGCTCCGGTGGCTCGGCGACGGAGCCGCGCCCCGCGCCGAGGGCAGCGCGGAGCTCGCCCCGCTGTACGAACTGCTGGACTCCGGGCACGGCACGCCCTCCCGGAAGTGGACCACCGCGCACCCGGAGGCCGCCGTACGACTGCTCGCGGCGGCCGCGGCGTGCGGCCGCGCGGAGTACCTGCTCCAGGGGGAGTTCTTCCAGCGTCTCGTCAACTGCGCCTTCCTCAAGACCCCGTCCGACCCCTTCGAGGAGCCGCCCCACCTCCTGCTCACCCGGGCGCTGACCCACCCCCCGCAGGCCGTGCGACCGGAGACCGCCGCCCGTTGGGACGTGCTCTGCGCTCTCACAGGGCTGCCGCCGCTGGCTCTCCGGGCCCTGGCCGAGGCTCCGGAGAAGCCCGGCTCCGGCGGCCTCGGCCCCCGGCTCGACGGCTATGTCTCGACGCTGTGCGCCGAGCTGGAGTCGCACACCATGCGGAGCAACGCCACGTTCGTGGTCCAGGCGCTGCTGAAGTGGGTCCTGGAGGTCGATCCGCAGACCGGCGAGGGTCCCGGGCGGCATGACCGGGAACTGACGACCCGTCTGCTCGACCGGCACGGCCCGCACGTCCAGGTCGTCGCGGACGCCGTCCGGCTGCTGACCGAGGACCCCGACTGGCACGAGTCCGAGCTGGACGAGCAGTGGCTGAGCCGTCTCGCGGGCCGACTGCCCCAACTGTCGCCGGCCCTGACGCTCCGCGCCGTGCACCGCACCGCCCTACGGGCCGAGGACAGCCCCGAGGACCTGGGCGAACTCGCGGCGCAGCTCTACGCGGCCCGCCGCGCCGGAGCCGGCACCGACCAGCTCTGCGCCCCGCTGCAGTCCTGGGCCGCACGGGAACGCACCGGCCACCGTGTCCTCGCGATCCTCACGTCGTACCGCCTGGCCTGGGAGCCCTACACCGGCGTGGGGCGGGCACTGGAGGAGACGCAGGAGCTGGAACTCGCCTTCGCCCGGGGCGGCCGGGATCCCCGGATCTGGCAGCACTACCGCGACCACGCGATCCGGCATCTGATCGCGGAACGGACCGGAATCGAGCAGGAGATCCGGGACCTCCGGCACAAACAGCAGAGGACGGAGCAGGAGATCGCGCGGCTGCGGAAACTCGGGGCCGGGTCCGCCTCCTTCCCCACCCGCTCATAGCCCCCGGCCCGCGCCCGCACGCCCCACCCGCTCGCCCGCGACGACCGCCGGCCGCGGCGCCCGCCTCGCCGGTTCGCAAACACCCGCCGCGCCGACACGCAGTGCCCACGACACCGCGACACCGCGACACCGCGACACCGCGACACCGCAACACCCCGCCGTACCCGCCACCGCTCCACCGGCCGCTCCCGGTCCCGGCGCAACGCCGGGCTCCGAGGCCCGTTCCACGCACGTCACAGGGGGGACCCCTCATGCACATCAGCCACGCAACGGCGCGCCGCGCCCTGCTGCTCGCCCTCGGCGCCGCGCTGGCGGCGTCCGGCGCGCCGGACACCCCCCCCCCTCCCCCCGCCCACACCCCCCTCCCGCGCGAGGTCCTCAAACCAAAGCT
>NZ_JBFAMM010000022.1:0-133314 GCF_040656535.1 Streptomyces sp. NPDC049887
GCCCCCCCCCCGCCCGCACCCGCGCGGCTCGTCTAGGTGCCGGGAGTCCAGCCGGGGGGCGGGTGCGCCGCCCGGCGGCCCTTCAGTGCCTGCGGCGGAGCACCGCGTAGTAGCCGGGGAGCAGCAGCGCCTCGGAGTCCGACTCGGGGTCGACCGCGTGCAGCCGTACCGCCTGGTCGTGCACCACCTCCCAGTCGTCCGCCGGGAAGGCGGCGGCGAGTTCGGGTCGGGTGAAGCGGTGGGAGTGCCGTACGCCGGCCGCCTCCAGCGGGCCCACCAGGTCCTCGGCCCGGCCGCGCTTGCCGCCGACGAAGCCGAGGTAGCCGAAGGAGTTGCTGGAGTAGTCGGGTTCGTGGACGATCAGCACCCCGTCGCGCCCGAGCAGCCTGCCCGCGACGGACGCGAGCCGGGCCCGCGCCGCGTCGTCGAGGACGTGGAAGACGCCACGGACGAAGATGTTGTAAGGGCCTTCGCCGAGGGCGGCCGCCTGGGCCGCGTCGGTCATGTCGACGGCGAAGTGGTCGACGTTGGCCACCCCCGACTCCCGCGCCTCCCGGACGGCGTGCTCGATCGCGCTGGAGGACACGTCCACGCCGACGACGCGCGGGTAGTGCGCGGCGAGTTCACGGCTGTAGCGGCCGTTGCCGCAGCCGAGGTCGACGACCGGCATGTCGTCCCGGAAGTGCCGCTTGGCCTGGTCCAGCAGCCAGGTGAACTCCTCGCCGCTGTCGGCGTCCCAGATGACGTCGCCGCCTCGGCCGGTGCGCTCGATCCCCGCCCAGTAGCGTTCCCAGGCGTCGCCGGTGTCCCGTTCCCCGGCGGCCCCGGGGGCGGTCGCGTCCTCGCCGGGCGGCGGCGAGTGGCGCTCCCAGGCGTCCTCCTCCCCCAGGGACTCGACGAGGGAGACGAACTCCTCGAACATGCCCTCGATCAGACCGTCCGGGTACACCGCGGGGAGGTGGTCCCAGTTGAAGGTGAGGCCGCCCGCCTTCTCGAAGACCTGGAAGTCCAGCGAGACCTGAGGGGTCTGCGAGATGCCGTAGACGGGCACGCCGAGCTCGTTCTGCTCGTGGTTGGGCGGGTGGCCGGCGAGGCTGGTCATCACCACGGGCATCGCCGGGGCGAGCGTGCCGCGGAGCCGGGTCAGTTCCCGCAGCACCTGCACGCCGCTGAAGTAGCGGTGCTCCAGGTCGGCCCAAAGACGCCGCTGGAGGGCCTGCGCGCGGCCGGCGAAGGTGGTGGCCTCCTGCTCGACGGCGAGCAGCAGGGTCGTCGTGGTGTCCGCGAGCAGCGAGTTGACCTGCGGGTGCAGCGGAAGGCGGTTGAAGAGCGGGAAGTTGATGGTGAACCTGGCCTGCCCGCAGGCCCTGCCGAGGATCTCCGCGTAGGCGGCGGCGAGCACTCCCGACGCGGTGATCTTGCGGTCGCCGGCCCGGTCCTGGATGCGGTTCCACAGGTCGACGGGGACCACGTGGCTGAGCCGTTCGAAGCGGACCGGCAGTTCCGGGGAGTCCGCCGGGCGCTCGGGGAGCTCCGGCGCGGGCGGCAGTGCGGCGAGGCGGTCCCGCCAGTACCACTCGGAGCGGCGGTAGAGCTCGCTGTCCCGCAGGGAGTTCCCGACGGCCAGCACATAGTCGCGGAACGTCAGCCCCAGCGGCGGGAGTTGGGCCGCCGGGTCGGCGTAGAGGGCGACGAGGTCCGGCACGAGGACCTGGAAGTAGCTCCAGGCGTCGGCGACGAGGAAGTCGAGGCAGAGGTGGATTCGGGCGCGGCCGGCGCCGAGGAGGCTGATCCGCACGTCGAACAGGGGCCAGCTGTCGGCGTCGAGGACCTGGTGGGACAGCCGGTCCCGCAGGACGGCGAGTTCCGCCTCGCGGGCGTCCGGGTCCAGCGCGCCGAGATCGGTGACGGGGATCTCGTACTCCGGGACCTCCTCGTACACCTGCTGGGTGCCGTCGGGGAGGATGCGGGTGCGCAGGGCGTCGTGGCGCTCGACGAGGCGGCGCCAGGCGGTCTCGAAGCGGAGTACGTCGAGACGCTCGCTCTCCCACTCGAAGTAGCCGTGGCAGCCGACGTTGCCGAGGTCGACGAGTCCGCCGCGGCCGATCCACAGCGCCTGCTGGCTCTCGGTCAGCGGGAAGGGCGTGAACCGGCCGGCCGGGTCGGGCACGATGGCGGGCAGTCCGCCGAAGCCGTCCCGCCCGCCCTCGCGCCGGGTGGTGACGATCTCGCCCAGTTCGGCGACGGTCGGGCGGGAGGACAGGTCGGACAGGCTCAGCTCGACGCCGTAGCGCCGGCGGATCTCGTCGATCAGCTGGAAGGCGAGCAGCGAGTGACCGCCGAGGTCGAAGAAGTTGTCGTGGACGCCGACGACCTCGGTGCGGAACGCCCCGGCCCACAGCCGGACGAGCCCGTCCTCGACCTCGTTGCGCGGGGGCTCGTATCCGGTGCCGACGCCGTCGTGGGGCTCGGGCGGTTCGGGGAGGGCGCGCCGGTCGACCTTCCCGTTGGGCAGGCGGGGAAGGGCCGGCAGGACGACGACCGCGGACGGCACCATGTAGTAGGGCAGGGTGCGGGCCACGGCGGCCCGGATCCCCGCGGGGCCCGGGTCCGTGCCGGGCTCCGCGGCGACGAACGCCACCAGCCGCCGGTCGTCGGCGGCGCGTTCGTGGACCACCACGACGGCCTCGGCGACACCGCCGACGCGGGCCACATGGGTCTCGACCTCGCCGAGTTCGACCCGGAAGCCGCGGATCTTCACCTGGGCGTCGGAGCGTCCGAGGAGTTCGACGGCGCCGTCCTCGCGGCGGCGCGCCAGGTCCCCGGTGTCGTACAGCACCGGGTGCGGATCGCCGTCGACGGCGACGCCCGTGCGGAACTTCGCCGCGGTGAGGTCGGGGCGGCCGTGGTAGCCGGCGGCCACGCCGGCGCCGGAGACGTGGAGCCGCCCCACCTCGCCGTCGGGGACCGGCCGGTCGTGCTCGTCCAGCAGGTGCACCCGCATGTTGGCGATGGGAACTCCGACGGGGACCTGACGGGTCGTGCGGATGGCCTCGGGGGTGGCCTGGCTGGTGAAGTCCACGCCCGCGCCGAGGTCGAGGCAGGTGAGGACGTTGGTGGTCTCGGTCGTTCCGTACGTCATCACGACCCTGAACGGTGTGTCGGTCGGCGGCCAGGAGTGCACCCGCTCGGCCGTCGTCACCAGGACGCGCAGCGCGGTGTCCACCGGCCAGTCGAGCGCCCAGACGGGCTCGGCGAGAGCGGCGACCAGCATGGTGTGCGTGATGCGTTCGGCGACGAGCCAGTCGCGGATCTGCTCCGGCGTCTGCGCCCGGCCCGCCTCGGGGATGTGGACGGCGGCGCCGAGGGGCAGATAGGGCAGCCACTCCATGATCTGGACGGCGAAGCCCGGTGTCGACATCCAGGACGCCCGGTCACCGGGGCGGACCCCGTAGGCGCGGGCGGTCCAGTGCACCAGGTTGGTGAGTGCGCCGTGCCGTTCCAGGACGGCCTTGGGGGTGCCGGTGGACCCGGAGGTGTAGATGAGGTGGCTGACGGTGTCGGGTCCGGTGGCCACGCCGACCGGCGTGCCGGGCCGGTCGAGACCGGCGGTGGCCACCTCGGCGCGGGCCACGTCCCCGGGCAGGCGCGCGGCGGTCTCGGGGGGCGTGAGCACCAGCAGGGGCCCCGCGTCGGCGATCATCGCGGTGAGCCGCTCGTCGGGGTTGACCGGGTCGAGCGCCACGATCGCGGAGCCCGTCTTCAGGATCCCGAGGGATCCGATGACGTAGTCGGCCCCGCGCGGATAGCAGAGACCGATCCGTTCACCGGGTCCGGCGCCGCGCGCGATCAGGGCGTGCGCCAGCCGGTTGGTGGCGGTCTCCAGCTCCTCGAACGTCCAGACCCGGCCGCCGTGCACCAGGGCGGGGGCCGCGGGGGTACGGGCGGCCTGCGCGGCCAGGAGCTCCGGGTAGCCGGTGCGGGGGAAGTCCGTGTCGGTGCGGTTGAAGTCGGTCAGTGCGGTGGTCACAGCGCGGCCCTTTCTCGGGGTGCGGGGACTCGGCTGCGCAGCAGCCGCACCGGGAGGCTCCTGATGCCCCAGGTGAAGTTGGAGGAGTTGAAGAGCGCGGGTCCGGTCGGTTCGAACCCGTCGAGCCTGCCGAGCATCTCGGTGAGCAGGGCGCCGAGTTCGAAGCGGGCGAGCCGGGCCCCGAGGCAGAGGTGGCGTCCGTGACCGAAGGCGACGTGCCGGTTCGGCCGCCGGTCGACGCGGAAGGCGTGCGGGTCGGTGAAGACCTCCTCGTCGCGGTTGGCGGAGACGTTCCACAGCGTGACCCGGTCGCCGGCGGCGATGGGCGTCCCGTTGACCTCGGTGTCGCGCAGGGCGGTGCGCAGGGCGTGCACACCCGGTGTGGTCCAGCGCAGGATCTCCTCCACGGCGGGCGCGATCCCGGCGGGTCCGAGGCTCCGCAGCAGCTCCCACTGCTCCGGCAGCTGCGCGAACATGTGCACCGCGCCGGCGGCCGAGTAGCGCGTGGTCTCGTTGGCGCCGGAGAGGACTCCGTTGCAGTTGAAGACGATCTCCTCGTCGCTGAGGGGCCGTGCTGTTCCGTCGCCCTCGTCGACGAGGGTGTCGTGGGCGATCTGGCTGACCAGGTCGTCGCCGGGACGGGCCCGCCGCTCGGCCAGCAGTTCCATGAAGTAGAGGAAGATCTCCGAGTGGGCGTTGCTGCGCACGGACTCGTCCGGGGAGTCGAACGCGTCGGTGGTGAGCGCCCCGATCCAGGCCCAGTCGGCGCGGGGGATGCCCATCATGGCGCAGACCACCCTGTTGGGGAGCTGCTTGGCCAGGTCGATGAAGTCCAGCTCGTCCAGTTCGGCGGTCTCGGCGACGAGTTCGGCGACGACACGGGTGACGAGGGCTTCCAGCCGGGGCATCTGCTGCGGCCCGAACGCCTGGTGGAGAGCCCGCTTGAGCCGGGTGTGGTGGGGTGCGTCGGACACGATCAGCATGCGCTGGGTGACGGCGGTGACGGCGGCGGGGTCGCTGCCGAGCCGCATGCCCTGGGCCGAGCTGAACGTGTCGCTGTCGGCGTACACCCGTACGATGTCGCGGTGCTTGCTGAGTACCCAGAAGCCCTCGTCCCCACGGCCGGGCCCTGGATGCCGGTGGACGGGGTCGTTGGCACGCAGCCAGGTGAAGACGGGCCAGAAGTCGTTGCGCCCGAAGGGCTCCGGGTCGAGCAGGTCGATGTGCATCTCAGGCTCCTTCGCCCGTGCCGGTGCCGGCGCGGGTGGCGGCGGTCGCTTCGCGCACGCTGCGTGGGCGGGTGTCGGTCCAGTGCGCGTCGACATGGGCCACGCACTCTTCCTCGCTGCCGCTGAACCCGGCCGGTGTCCAGCCGTCGGGCACCTCGCGCGCCGCGGGGTAAAGGGCGTACTGCTCCTCGTCGTTGACGAGAACCTGATGGGTCGTGGGCACGGCGTCCTCCGGGCTCGGGGCGGTGCTGCGGGAAGGGGACTGCCCTGTCGGCGGATCACCCGCCGGTCAGGCGGGGGTGGCGGCCGCGGTCGTGTCGTCCCGCAGCAGTGCGGCGAGGTGTTCCAGGACCGCCGCGGGGCGGCGCAGCACGGCGTGGTGGCCGCCCTCGACGCGGTGCACCCGGAAACCGGCCGTGGTGACGGCGGCCCAGCCGGCCAGGTCCCCGACCGTGACGGTCTCGTCGCCGGCCGCGCTCCAGGCGTGCACCGGCACGCCCAGCGGGTCGCCGGGGGTGTGGGTGTAACTCAACGACAGCACGGCGTCCTTGCGGAGCATCGCGACCATCAGGGCCCGGGTGTCCTCGTCGAGGAACGCCGGATCGAGCCCGGCGGTGTCGAAGAGCTTGTCCAGTTCCCCGTCGTCCTCGACGATGCCCCGCCCGGCGCCGTCCCAGTGCCCGGGCGCGCGGCAGGCGCTGACCACCAGGACGGCGGGTGTCACCCGGCGGGCGATCTCGTAGCCGAGGAGTCCGCCGAAGCTGTGGCCGAAGACGACCAGCCGGCGGCCACCGGCGACGACCGGTCGCAGCTCTGCGGTGATCGCCTCCACGGCCTCGCCGAAGGTCTCCGGCATCGGGTCGCGCCAGCGGTTCTCACGGCCGGGCAGTTGCACGCCGTGGACCTGGGCGACTCCGGCCAGGGCCTTGGCCCAGGCGCGGAACTGCTGGCAGCCGGCCCCTGCCTGCGGCAGGCAGAGCAGTGCGGGGAGGGTCGCGTCGTCCGGGCCGGTGGGCCAGGTGGAGATCCAGCTTCCCATGGCTCAGGCCCCCTCGGCGGTGCGCAGAGCGGTCTCCGGTGCCCCCGACTCGGCGGCCAGGCGGTCGAGTTCGGCGGCGACGTCCGCGACGGTCGGTCGCGAGAGCAGCGTTCCGAGCGTGAGACGCAGCCCGGTGGTCCGCCGCAGGTCGGCGACGACGCGGGCCGCGGCGAGCGAGTGTCCGCCCAGTTCGAAGAAGTCGGCGTCGGGTCCGGGGACCTCGCGCTCCAGGGCCTCGGCCCAGACCGCCATGACTTCGCGCTCGCGCGCGTTGGCGTCGCCCGCCACCTCCTCCCGTGGGGGCTCCGCGAGCCGGCGGGCGAGTTCGTCGCGGTCGGCCTTGCCCGTGGTCAGGGTGGGAATGCGGTCGACGACCCGGACCGTCGCGGGCACCGCCGCCTCCGGCAGCAGCTTGGCGCAGTGCCCGGTCACGGATTCCGCCAGCGCGCCCTCCGCGCCGGGTGCCGCGACGACCGCGAGCCCCAGCGTCTGGCCCGAGCCGAGGACGCAGGCGGCGGCGGCGACGACCTCGGGGAGCTCGGCGGCCACCCGCTCGACCTCGCCCAGCTCGATGCGGTGGCCGCGGACCTTCACCTGGTCGTCGCGCCGGCCGCGGTACTCCAGTTCGCCTCCGGGCCGGCGGACCACGAGGTCCCCGGTGCGGTACATCCGCGCGCCGCCGCCCTGGAACGGGTCGGGCAGGAAGCGGGCCGCGGTGAGCCCCGGCCGGTTGCGGTAGCCGCGGGCAACGGCGGGCCCGCCGAGGTGGAGCTCGCCCTCGATGCCCTCGGCGACCGGGATCAGGTCGTCATCGAGCACATAGGCGCGGTAGTCGGGCAGCGGCCGTCCGATGGTGCTCACATCGTCACCCCTCTCGCTGTCGGCCCAGGTGGCCGCGATGGTCACCTCCGTCGGCCCGTACACGTTGAGCAGCCGCCGGTCGCGCGAGAAGCGCCCGGCCAGTGCGGCCGGGCACTGCTCGCCGGCGACCACGACGACCTCGGCCCCGCTCAGCGCGCCGCCGTGGGCCGCGAGCAGCGACGGGGTGAGGGAGGCGGTGCGCAGTCCCGCGGGAATCGGCTCGCGGCCGGCCTCGGCGGCCCGGCGCAGCCCGTCCAGGGACAGGTCGACGAGGGCGACGCCCTGGCCGTGCACGAGGTAGAGCAGGGTGCACCACAGCCAGCCGTCGAAGGCGGGCGATACGGCGTTCAGGCCCAGACCGGCGGGCTGCGGACCGAGCCCGGCCAGGGCGCGCACGAAGGTGTCGAGGCCTCGGTAGGTGACCTCGACGCCCTTGGGACGGCCGGTGGTTCCGGAGGTGTAGATGACGTACGCGCAGGTGTCCGGCCCGGGAGCGGCCACGTCGAGCGGGCCGACCGCGGCGCTCGGCCGGCAGGGGGGACCCGCCGGGTCCAGGGTGCGGACTCCGGTGACGTCCAGCCCGGCGGGCACCTCCGGGGTGACCAGGACCGAGACCCCGGCGTCGGCCAGCGCGGACGCCAGCCGGTCCACGGGGTGCCCGGGGTCGAGCGGCACCGCCGTGGCGCCCAGGCTCCACACGGCGAGCAGCGCGGGCACGCTGTCCCGGGACCGCCCGAGGAGCAGGCCCACGGCGGTCTCGGGACCGGCGCCTGCGGCGGACAGACCAGCGGCCATCGCCGCGGTGCGTGCGGCGAGCCCGGCATGGCTCAGCGCGCCGTCCCCGGCGCTGACCGCCGGGTCGTCGGGCCGTTCGCGGCTCCAGCGCTCCAGCGCCGCGAACAGGGGCGGGAGAGCGGCGTCCGGTCCCGCGGGGGCGGGCCGGACCGCCGGCGCGGCGGCGGGGTGGGCGGTCATGCGTCGTTCCTCTCCTGGCCGGGGTCCCCGGCCGGCACGGCGGCGCGCAGGCGCGGACCGACCACCTGGCCGCCGGACGCCTGGGGCAGCTGCATCGATTTGGTCTCGAGGAAGGCCTCCAGTCCGGCGGCGCCGCACTCGCGGCCGATGCCGGACTGCTTGAACCCGCCGAACGGGGCGGCGGGGTTGAACGAGCCGCCGTTGACGTCGACGAGGCCGGTGCGGAACCGGCGTGCCACGCGCTCGGCCCGGGCGTCGTCGCCCGACCAGACCGCGCCGTGCAGCCCGTAGCGCGTCCCGTTGACGATCCGTACGGCCTGGTCCTCGTCGTCGTAGGGGATGACGCACAGCACCGGCCCGAAGATCTCCTCCTGCCCGATGGTGGACAGCGGGTCGACGTCGGCGAAGATCGTGGGGCGGACGTAGTGGCCGGTGTGCAGCCCGTCGGGCCGGCCGGCGCCGCCGTGGACCAGCCGGGCCCCGCCCTCCGTCTCGCCGCGGCGTATGTACTCGCCCACGCGGGCGTGCGCGGCGGCGGACACCAGCGGGCCCAGGTCCGTCGCGGGGTCGCGGGGGTCGCCGGTCACATAGCCGTCCATGATCCGGCCGGCGAGTTCCACCGCTTCGTCCTGGCGCTCACGGGGCACCAGCAGCCGGCTCCACTGCAGGCAGGTCTGGCCGGTGTTGAAGAGCACCTGGTCGACCGTGGCGCCGACGGCGGTCCCCAGATCGGCGTCGTCCAGGACGAGGCTCGCGTTCTTGCCGCCGAGTTCCAGGTGGATCCGCTTGACACCGTCGGCTCCCACGGCCGACACCCGGCGCCCGGCACGGGTCGACCCGGTCAGGGACACCACGTCGACGAGCGGATGGGCGACGAGCGCGGTGCCCAGGGTGTCGCCGGTGCCGACGGTCATGTTCACCACACCGGGCGGCAGATCGGCCTCGGCGAACACCTCGGCGAGCAGCCGGGCGTGCAGCGGGGTGAGTTCGCTGGGCTTGTGCACGACGGTGCAGCCCGCCGCCAGTGCGGGCAGCAGCTTCTGCACCGTGAGCAGCAGCGGCACGTTCCACGGGGTGATGCAGGCAGCGACACCGGCGGCCTCGCGGACCACCAGCGAGTGGCCCACCCGCTCCTCGAAGTCGTAGGCGGCGGCGGTCTCGACGCAGTGCGCGGCCATGCCCACGGCCAGCCCGACCTGGGTCTGCAGCGCCATGCGGGTGGGAGCGCCCACCTCGGCGGTGATGACGCGGGCGAAGTCCTCGGCGCGGCGCTCCAGTCCCTCCACCACGCGGCGCAGCAGTGCGGCGCGTTCGCGCACGGGCGTGGCCGCCCAGCCGGGGAAGGCCCCGGCCGCGGCACGCACGGCCAGGTCGGCGTCGCGAGGGGTGCCGGCGGGCACGGTGGCGAGCGGCCTCTCGGTGCCCGGGTCGGTGACGACGAGGCGGCTCTCGGCGTCGGAGGCCGTCCATCGGCCGCCGATCCACTGGTCGTCGTAGCGGGGTGGCAGGGCGGGTGCGGACGGCTCGGCCGTCGACGCGGCGGAGTCCTGCGGCACGGTCAGCACGGTCACGGTGGATTCCTCACTGGGTCGCTCGGTCACTGGGTTCGTGCGGGCGGTACGAGTCCCGGGGCGGCTGTGGGCGGCCGGGGCCCGGCCCTGAAGCCGGCCGTGGGGGTGGCGAAGCCCGGGGCGGCTGCCCGGGCGTCGGGCCGGGACCGCCGTACGGCACGCGGGCGGAGTCCGGGGAGTGCCGCGGTGGTCACCGGTACGGTGCGCGTCGGGGTGACCGAGGCCCGGGCGGGCAGCATCGCGTGGAGCAGCCGGTCGGTCTCCCGGGACGGCGCCACCGCCAGGTCGTCCCGAAGCCGGCGCGCGCACAGCTCGTACCAGCGACGCACGCAGGCGTGTTCGCCGCGCACCCCGTGCGCCGTCATCAACGCCCGGTAGGTCTCCTCGTGGTGACGGTCGATGCCGAGGGTGCGGCGGCAGACGTCGATGAGGTCCGGGAAGTCCTCGCGCTCGGCTGCGTCGGCGCGCAGCACGTCCAGGGCTCGCAGGGCCAGCGACCGCAGGTACTCGCGGTGTTCGGCGACCCAGTCGGCACCCTCTCCGCGCAGGAACTCGCCCGCGTACAGCGCGACGGCGGACCTCAGCGGTTCACGGGCGCGGGCCCGGTCGCCGGACGAGGCGGCCCGCAGCCCGGCGTGGGCGAGTTCCTGGAAGCGGTCCACGTCCGACCAGAGGTCGGCGATGTCGAGGGCATAGCCGAAGTCGCGGTAGTGCAGCCGGATCCCGGACTCTCCGGAACCGTCGGGGTGGGCGTCGAGGACCCGCCGCAGTGCGTGCGCCGCGACCTTCAGCGAACTGTCGCCGGCGGCCCCGTCGGAGCCCGGCCACAGTGCCTCGTACAGCCGGTCGCGGGTGAGGGTCTGACCTCGGTGGATCACGAGGTACTGGAAGAGTCCCCGGGACTTTCCGGCCCGCCAGCGCCGCACCGGCGCGCCGTTCACGGTCAACTCGAAGTCGCCCAGGAAGCGGATGCGTACCGCATGCCGTGCAATTCCGGTCACCGCGGTGGTCATCGCTTCCTCCTGGGGTCCGCCGCATGCCGTTCTGCCTGCGGCGATTCTGTTCCCGGGGTCTACATCCGGCCTATACCGGCCGGATAGCGCCTCTGTAGTTCCGTCATAGAGCGGCCGCGCACGCTGAGGCTCCGACGGTCCCGGCCGGCGCCGGAGGTTCAGGTCCTGCCCCGGTCGGTCGTGCCGCGTCCGGCCCGCCTCTCCGCCGGCTCCCAGCGCCCGACCGCGCTTCCCGACTCAGAAATGAGGGCTGCTCCATGACCAGCACCGACACCCGACTGAAGAAGGTCGTCATCCTGGGCGGCGGAACGGCCGGCTGGATGACCGCCGCGTATCTCGGCAAGGCTCTCCAGGGAACGGTCGACATCACGGTGCTGGAGGCGCCGACGATTCCGCGGATCGGGGTCGGCGAGGCGACCGTGCCCAACCTGCAGCGGGCGTTCTTCGACTACCTCGGCATCCCCGAGGACGAGTGGATGCGGGAGTGCAACGCCAGCTTCAAGATGGCCGTGCGGTTCGTGAACTGGCGGACCGAGGGCCGGGGAGAGTCGGCGGCCAGGACGCTTGCCGACGGCCGGCCCGACCACTTCTACCACCCCTTCGGGCTGCTGCCCGACTACGACCAGACACCGCTGTCGCACTACTGGTTCAAGCGCAAGTACGAGGGCCGCACGACGGAGCCGTTCGACTACGCCTGCTTCCGCGAGCCCCCGATCATGGACGCGATGAAGGCACCGCGCTGGCTCGACGGGCGCTCGGCGACCCGCTACGCCTGGCACTTCGACGCCCAGCTCGTGGCCGACTTCCTGCGCCGTTTCGCCGTCGAGAAGCAGAGCGTGCGGCACGTCGAGGACGAGATGACCGAGGTGGTCCAGGACGAACGGGGCTACGTCACCTCGCTGCGGACGAAGAGCGGCAAGGACCTGGACGCCGACCTCTTCGTGGACTGCTCCGGCTTCCGCGGGCTGCTCATCAACAAGGCGATGGCCGAGCCGTTCGTCGACATGAGCGACCACCTGTTGTGCGACAGCGCGGTCGCCACCGCCGTGCCGCACGACGACGAGGCCGGCGGCGTGGAGCCCTACACCTCGGCGATCGCGATGTCCTCGGGCTGGGCCTGGAAGATCCCGATGCTGGGCCGCTTCGGCACCGGCTACGTGTACTCGAGCAAGTTCACCGACCAGGACGAGGCGACGGCCGAGTTCGCCGCGATGTGGGGACTGGACCCGGAGAAGACGGCCTTCAACCACATCAGGTTCCGGGTGGGCCGCAACCGCCGGGCCTGGGTGAAGAACGTCGTCAGCATCGGGCTGTCGTCGTGCTTCCTGGAGCCTCTGGAGTCGACGGGCATCTACTTCATCACCGCGGCCGTCTACCAGCTGGCCAAGCACTTCCCCGACACGACCTTCAACGAGGGTCTGATCGACTCGTTCAACCGTGAGATCGAGGTGATGTTCGACGACACCCGCGACTTCATCCAGGCGCACTTCTTCTACGCCCCGCGCAACGACACGCCGTTCTGGCAGGCCAACAAGAAGCTGACGCTCCCAGACAACATCCAGCGGAAGATAGCGGCGTACCGCGCCGGCCTGCCCATCAACTCCCCCATCACCGACGAGTCGACGTACTACGGCAACTTCGAGGCCGAGTTCCGCAACTTCTGGACGAACGGCAGCTACTACTGCATCTTCGCCGGCCTGGGCCTGGAGCCGGACGCCCCGCTCCCCGCCCTGGCCTACAAGCCGGAGTCCGTGGCCGGGGCGGAGCCGCTGTTCGAGACGGTCAAGCGCCAGCAGCAGAACCTGCTGGAGACGCTGCCGAGCGCCTACGAGTACCTGAAGCGGCTCCACTCGTAGGCCGGTCGGGGGCGGGGGCTCAGTTCCCCCCGGTCCCCGCCCCCGACACCTCCCAGGCTCCGCAAGCACTCCGGCTCGGATCCGGGCCGGTCCAGGACCCGGTCCACAGCCGTTCCCACGGCCCGGCGCCCGGCGCAGTCCGCCGGACGCCGGGCCGTACTGCTTCGTCATCCACAGGGAGTCAGACATGCCCACCTTCCCATCTCGTCCTGACATACCGGACGGAGAACCGGCCGAGGGGACACCGGCGGCGGAGGACCCCGTCGTCCTCCGCGAGGCGGACCTCCGGCCCTTCATGGCTGCCTTCCCCTCGGGCGTCTCCGTCGTCACCACCCTCGATGCCGACGGTCTGCCCCGCGGCCTGACGTGCAGCTCGCTGGCGAGCGTCGCGCTTGCTCCGCCCACCTTGGTGGTGTGCATACGCACGGCGAGCCCGACCCTGGAGGCGCTGCTCGCGCAGGGGCAGTTCGCACTCAACCTGCTGCACGAGCGGGCCCGGAGCACCTCGGACCTGTTCGCCTCGGGCGACCCGACCCGCTTCGAACGCACCGAGTGGCGACTGCCGTTGGGGGCCGGCGGCCCGCACCTGACCGCGTCCGCCCACGCCGTCGCCGACTGCGCGGTCGTGAAGACCGCGGCCTTCGGCGACCACACGGCGGTCTTCGCCGAGGCCCGCCGGGTCACCGTGCGCCCGTCGGCTCAGCCTCTGCTGTACGGGCTGCGCCGCTACGCCGAGTGGTCCGCCGCCGCGGCGGCGCCCCCGCCGGCCGCGTCCCCCCGCCCGCCGCACGTCGTACCGCCCGAAGGAGCCGCCCGTGTCCGCGGCTGAGATCATGCCCGCGGTGCTCGTCGCCGTACCGGCTGCGATCCTCGCCTGCCAGGCCGGCGCCGCGCTGCTGCGCAGGTTCGGCCAGCCGCCCGTGGTCGGCGACATCGCGATGGGCATCGTCCTCGGCCCGTCCCTGCTCGGCTGGCTGTGGCCCGAGGCGCAGACCCGGCTCTTCCCGGATTCGGTCCTGCCGTACACCTCGGTGCTCGGCCAGCTCGGCCTGCTGGGCTTCATGTTCCTCGTCGGGCTGGAGCTGGACCTCCGCACGTTGCGCGGCAGTTCACGGACGGCGGTCGTGGTCAGCCAGGCGGGCATCCTGGTGCCGCTGGGCCTGGGCGCGCTACTGGCCTTCCCGCTGTACGGCCGGCTGGCCCCGGACGGGGTCGGGTTCTTGCCCTTCGCCCTGTTCGTGGCGGTGGCCATGAGCGTCACGGCGTTCCCGGTGCTGGCCCGGATCCTGGTCGACCGGGGGCTGTACGGAACTCCGCTCGGCGCGCTCGCGATGGCGTGCGCGGCGGTGGACGACGTGGCCGCGTGGTGCCTGCTGGCGCTCGTGGGGGCGCTGGCCGCGGCCGGGTCGCCGTTCGACGCCGTGTCGGCGGCCGGGCTCACGCTCGCCTTCGGTGCCGCGATGCTGCTGGTCGTCCGGCCCCTGCTCGCCCGGTGGGCGGCGCGGGGTCGTGCGGACCGGGCCAACGACGGGGTGGTCCTGGTCCTGCTGTTCAGCGGCCTGTGCCTGTCCGCACTGGCCACGGACCTGATCGGGGTGCACACGCTGTTCGGCGCGTTCCTGTTCGGCGTGGCCGCGCCGCGCGGCCACCGGCGAATCGAGGCGTCGGCAGCCCGGCTGCGCGCCGTGGTGGTTCCCGTCCTGCTGCCGCTGTTCTTCGTGCACACCGGGCTGAGCACGGAGATCGGGGCCCTGGCGGCGGACCCCGCGCAGTGGCTCTGGGCCGGCGCACTGCTCGGGGTGGCGGTGCTCGGCAAGTGGGGCGGAGCCTCGGTCGCCGCCCGCCTGTGCGGGCGGTCCTGGCGGGAGGCCACGGCGATCGGGGCTCTGATGAACTGCCGGGGCCTGACGGAGCTGGTGGTGCTCACCATCGGACTCGAACTCGGCGTCATCGGGCCGGACCTCTTCACCATGCTGGTCCTGGTGGCCCTGATCACCACGGCGGTCACCGCGCCGGTCGTCAGCCGCCTTCAGCGCGGGGAACAGCGGGCGCCGGCGCAGCCGGCGGCGGCACCAACGGCCGAGGCGGCCGCGCCGTCGGGCTGAGCGCTTCCGCCGGCCGCCGCCCGCCCGCGCACAGCTCTCCTGCCGGTGAGCGACCGCTCACCGGCAGGGCGCCACGATCCCACCCGGCGGAGGGGTCAAGTGGGTCCCGGTCAGGTCAGGTCAGGTCAGGTCAGGTTCGACGGGACGATCCCGTAACGGCGCATCTTGCGGTACATCGTGGCGCGGGAGATACCGAGGTCCTGGGCGGTGCGCTGGACGTTGGAGTTGCGGTCCATCAACCCGCGCAGGATGGCATCGCGTTCCAGCGTCTCGATGGTGGTCAGGACCTTGTGCGAGGAAACCCGGCACTCCGGGGGGAGGTCTTCCGCGTGGATCACCGGCCCCGCGGGCCGCCGAGCCAGCCCGCGCACCACCGACTCGAACTGCCGGACGTTCTCGGGCCAGGGGCATCGCCGGAGCATGGTCAGGGCCTCCGGGGAGAACCTGCTCTCCGTGCTCGGCCGGTACCTGCGCAGGAAGAAGCGTGCCAGGTGCTCGATGTCCCCGTGGCGATGACGCAGGGGCGGCACCTCCACCAGGGCGTCGCCGAGCCGGCCGAGCCGGTCGTCGGCGCCGGCCGTCGAGGGCTGGCCGGTCAGCACCAGTTGCCCGGTAGCGGTGCCGTCCAGGTGGGCCAGCAGCTTGCCCAGCCGCTCCCGCAACCGGTCACCCAGCAGGTGGACGTCGCGCAGGACCAGCACGTTGGACGGCACGGCGAGCAGTTCTCCCACGTCGTGCAGCCAGCGCTCGGTGACGGCGGGCGAGTCGGACGGCGGCGGCTGGGCCGTCTCGAGTCGGCGTCCGCCGCCGTGGGCCCGGTGCAGGGCCTCGACCAGCGTCCTCTTGCCGACGCCGGCCTCTCCCAGGAGGTGCAGCGGCGTCCCGGCGACGAACGCCGCCCGGCTGTCGGCGACCGCGCGCAGCCACTGCGGGGACGACCCCACCAGCCCCGGGTCGGGCCGGGCAGGCGCGGCTGAGGCAGCGGGTCCGGACTGGGGGCGTCCGATCAGCCGGACTCTGAGGACGGCGCCCGCGTCGCTGTCCTCGCGCCGGCAGCGGCTGACTTTGAGTTCGGCGACCCGTCCGGAGGGCAGGGCGATGCTGCGCGTCCCCTCCGTCCGCGGGGTGTCGGCGATCTCTCGGGCATGGTCGAGCAGCGCGTAGTGGTCCGACCCGGTCACGGCCGCACTGAGCTGCTCGTTCATCATGACGACATCGCGGTTGAGGGCCAGTACCGGTTCCGGGCGCACCGAGGAGCAGGCGGCCATGTAGTCGTGGAACAGGGCCCGTTCGCGCCGCGAGGTGATCGCCGCGATCTCCCCTTCGATCTGGGCCGCGACCGAGCGGGCGAAGGCCATCAGCATTCCGCCGGAGCCCTGACGGACGGTGGTGAGGTTGAAGGCCCCCAGCAGCGTGCGCCGGGTGGGATGCAGGATCGGTACGGCGGCGCAGTGGAAGTCCCGCAACGCCTCGACGTAGTGCTCCACTCCGGCGATCATGACAGGGCGGCCGCTGGCCAGCGCGGTCCCGATGCCGTTGGTGCCCACATAGCGCTCGGCGAACACATGGCCCGGGGCCAGCTGCACGCGGTTGAGGTTCGTCGTCAGCCCCTCGTGGGACACCTTCCGGGAGAGCACCACGCCGTTCCTGTCGGTGATCATCGTGGCCACCGGGTCGTCGGCGAGCTGCTCGTGCAGCCTGTCCAGGATCGGCAGCGCCGCCCTGGCGAGGGGGCTGTCGAGGTTGGGGTCGTCCAGGTAGGGGGCGTCGAGGCTGCCCGACTTCACCCGGTGCTCCATCGAGCGCTGCCACGAGGCGACCACGAGCGGACGGGCACTGGGATCCCTGGTGACTTCCAGATAGAGCTCCCTGGCGGCCTGCAGCGAGCTTCCGGGCTGGTGGCGGGGCATTAACCCTCCCGTATCGCGCGCGTCACAAATCCTTCACTGCAGTGATTGGACCAGCTCGGCGGGGCGGCACCCACACCGTGTATCAGATTGAGACATCCGCGAGCGATTTCTGAGACATCGGCCCATGAGCGGCGGCCTGTGTAATCGGCGCACCATCACCCCCGACTCGCAGGGAGCCGCCATGAAAGCCGTGCAGGTCATCGAGTACGACAAGCCGCCCGAACTGGTGGACGTGCCGGACCCGCAGATCACCGGTCCGCTCGACGTGATCGTGAGGATCGGGGGCGCCGGGGTCTGCCGGACCGACCTCCACATCCTGGAGGGGCAGTGGAAGGAGAAGAGCGGCGTCACCCTGCCCTACACGATCGGTCACGAGAACGCCGGCTGGGTCGCGGAGGTCGGGCAGGCCGTCACCCACGTCCGGGTCGGTGACCCGGTCATCCTGCACCCGCTGGCGACCTGCGGTCTGTGCCGCGCCTGCCGGGACGGCGACGACGTGCACTGCACGGACTCGGCCTTCCCCGGCATCGACGCCGACGGCGGCTACGCCGAGTACGTCAGGACCGGCGCCCGCTCCGTCGTGCCCCTCGCCCCGTCCCTCGACCCCGCCTCGGTGGCGGCGCTGGCCGACGCCGGGCTGACGGCGTACCACGCCGTCGCCAAGGCGGCCCGGGTGCTGCGGCCCGGTGACCGGGCGGTCGTCATCGGCGCGGGCGGACTCGGGCACATCGGGATCCAGGTGCTCCGGGCACTGTCGCCCGTCGAGATGATCGTCATCGACCGCAGTCCGGAAGCCCTGGCGCTGGCCCGGGAACTGGGCGCCGACCACACGCTCGCCGCGGACGGCAGCGAGGCCGAGCGGGTGCGGGAGCTCACCGGGGGGCACGGGGCGGAGGCCGTCCTGGACTTCGTCGGTGAGGGGGGCGCCGTCGAGACGGGGGTCGCCTGTCTGCGCCGCAACGGCAACTACTACGTCATCGGCTACGGCGGTCACCTCCACGTGCCGACGATCGACGTCATCTCCACGGAGATCAACTTCATCGGGAACCTCGTGGGCTCCTACAACGACCTCGCCGAGCTGATGGTCCTCGCGGCCCGCGGCAAGGTCACCCTGCACACCCAGCGCTACCCCCTCGACTCCTTCCGGCAGGCCCTCGACGACCTGCACGCCGGAGCCGTACGCGGCCGAGCGATCTTGATTCCCTGACACCGCAGGAGCAGACACATGCGCAGCAGACCGTACCCGGGCCTGGTCGCCGTCGCGGCCGTCGCGGCCCTTGCCGCCACCGCGTGCACCGCCCAGAACGAGGAACAGCAGAAGCCCAAGGAGAAGGCCGCGCTCTTCAAGCCCGGTTCGGAGATCAGCTACCAGAAGTACGGCAACAACTACCCGACCACGAAGGTCAAGGACGTCCCCGGCCCCTGCAGCTACGAGTCGATCAGCCGCAGGGACTACTCCGGACAGACGCTGAAGATCATCAGCCATGCCGTCCCGGTCATCGGTGAGCCGACCCAACTGCACGCCAAGCAGTTCGAGGAGATCACCGGAGGGAAGGTCGAGGTGGTCAACGTCCCCTTCGGGGAGCTGCACCAGAAGATCCTCACCCCTCTCCAGGCGGGCCAGCCGGCGTACGACGTCATGTTCTACCCGTCCCTCTGGATCGGCGACCTGGCCCCGTACCTGGCGCCGGTGCCGGAGAAGTACCTCGAGAGCCCCGGCATGAAGGACGTCACCAAGGCCTACATGGACGTGGCGACCTGGAACGGGGAGGTCGTGCAGTACCCGGTGGACGGTGACCGGCACTACCTCAAGATCCGCACCGATGTGCTGGAGGACCCCCAGCGGCAGGCGGAGTACCGGAAGGCCACGGGCAAGGAGCTCCGGGCCCCCGGGACCTGGGCCGAGTACCAGGAGATCGCCCAGGTCTTCAGCGGGAAGGACCTCGACGGCGACGGCAGGAAGAACTACGGCAGCGCCGAGGTCACCAAGCGCGACGACCTGACGTTCTCCGCGTTCATCAGCCGGGCGGCGCCGTATGTGAAGCATCCGCACGTCAAGGGCGGTGTCTTCTTCGACCCCGAGACCATGAAGCCGCTGATCAACACGCCCGGCTTCGTCCGCGCGCTGGAGGACATGGTCAAGGCGAAGTCCACCTGGGCACCCGGCGGCGCCAACTTCGGCCTGGGAGACGAGATCTTCTCCTTCGGAGGCGGCCAGACGCTGATGTCCTACTCCTGGGACGACGCCTTCGTCCAGGCCCAGCAGCCGGACAGCAGGATCCGCAACAAGGTCCGGGCGGCGCCGCTGCCGGGCTCCACGGAGGTCTACAACCGCGCCACGGAGTCCTGGGACAAGATGGCCAACCAGGCGCCCTACTTCACCTGGGGATGGACCTCGGCGGTGGCCAAGGCCTCCAGCCGTCAGCAGATGGCCTTCGACTACCTGTGCTTCTTCAGCAACGAGGCCAACACCGCCCTCGACCTGACCATCGGCCGCTTCGGCGTCAACCCGTACCGCAACGCCCACTTCGACCCGGCGTTCTGGGAGAAGCAGGGGTGGGACAAGGACGTCGCAGCGTCCTACACGAGCACGCTCTCCGGCATGGAGAAGAGCCCCAACCGCGTCTTCGACCTGCGCGTTCCCGGCGTCAACCAGTACATGTCCGCGCTGGCCAACGGCGTCGCCGCGGCTCTGGCGGGACAGAGTTCGCCCCAGCGTGCGCTGGACGGCGTGGCCAGGGAATGGTCCGCGATCACCGATCAGATCGGCAGGGACAAGGTCCGCAGCGCCTATCGCAACGTGGTCGTGCTCGAGGCCGACTCCTGATCCGACCGCAGCACGCCCCGGGTGGCCGGCCGGTCCGGGCCGGCCACCCGGGGGCACCCCCCTTCCGCAAGGAGAACCATGGACGGCCTGCGCCGGCACAAGAGCATGTTCCTGCTGCCGGGACTGCTCACGCTCTTTCTGATCATCATCTTCCCGCTTCTGTTCACCATCCGCGTCAGCTTCTCCGGCTGGAACGTCAGCAACCCGCAGCTGGACTTCATCGGCGGGGCCAACTACACCGCGATGCTGCACGACAGCCGCTTCTGGGCCTCCATCACCCGGCTGGTCCTGCTCGCCGGCGGCACGGTCCTGATCCAGTACCTCATCGGGTTCGGCATGGCCCTGCTGGTCTGGCGCGAGGTACGCGGCCGCAGATTCTGGCGGGTGCTCTTCCTCGTCCCCATGATGACCACGCCCGTGGTGATGGCCGCCATCTGGCAGACGATCTTCCATGAGTCCCTGGGACCGGCGAACGACCTGCTGGAGACGCTGGGTCTGACCGCGATCCCCTGGCTCACCGAGTCGGGGCCGGCGCTGGTCGCGCTCATGACCGTCGAGGTGTGGCAGTGGACCCCGTTCATGTTCCTGCTGCTGCTGGCCGGCCTGCTGAGTCTGCCGAAGGAGCCGTTCATGGCAGCGGCGATCGACGGCGCCGGCACCTGGCGCACCTTTCGGAAGGTGACGTTCCCGCTGATGGCGCCGGTCTCGGTAGCCGCGGTCATCATCCGGCTGATCGAGGCGTCCAAGCTCTCCGACAGCGTCTACGTCCTGACGTCCGGCGGGCCGGGATCCTCCACCGAGACCCCGGGCTACTACCTCTACATCCAGGGCCTCCGCGATCAGCAGACCGGCTACAGCGGGGCGATGTCCCTGACCTACCTCGTCCTGATGATCGTCACGCTGACGGTCGTCGCCGCCCTGCTCACCAGGGCCTTCAAGCTGAAGGGGGACTCATGAGGTCGCGCCTCTACCCCGTGTTCAAGTACACCGTGATCGCGCTGTGGGCCTGCTTCGTCGCGGGGCCGTTCCTCTGGGCGATGACGACCAGTTTCAAGAACGCCAACGCGGTCCAGGGCGGCCCCACCTACGTCCCCTGGGCGCAGTACGAGCCCACCCTCACCGGCTGGCGCAACATCTTCGGCGGCGCCGGCGGTGTCGATGTGATCGAGCCGTTCCTCAACAGCGCCGTCGTCACCGTCGCCGCGTCCGCCGTCAGCCTGGCCCTGGGGTCCCTGGCCGCGTACGCGCTGTCCCGCTACCGCTTCAGGCTGGGCTTCATCAAGAACGGCGACATCGTCTTCTTCTTCGTCTCCCAGCGGATCATGCCGCCCGTCGTCCTGGTGATCCCCTTCTTCTACCTCCTGCAGTGGGGCGGCCTCCTGGACACCATCGCCGGACTGGTCATCGTGACGGTGGCGCTGCTGCTGCCCATCGCGGTCTGGGTGATGGTCGACTTCTTCAACGGCATCCCGCGGGAGATCGACGAGATGGCGATGCTGGACGGCTGCCCTCCGTTCCGGACCTTCGTCCGGGCGATCCTGCCGAACTCCCTGCCCGGCCTGACCGTGGCCGCGATGTTCTGCGCCGTGTTCGGCTGGAACGACTTCTTCTTCGCCTTCCGGCTGACCTTCACCGAGGTCCAGACGCTGCCCCAGGCGGTCGTCGCCCTCAACTCCTCCATTCCACCGTGGTGGACGCTGTCCGCCGCCGCGCTGTTCGGCGTGGCACCGCTCGTCCTGCTCGCCCTCTGGGTCGAGCGCCTGCTGTCCAAGGGGAACCTGTCGGGAGCCGTCCGATGAACCTGTGCGCCACCGATCTGTGCCTGACCGTCGACGGCGTCGACCACCTCAGGAACGTGACCGCGACCTTCGAGCCGGGACGGCTCCACACCGTCATCGGCCGGACGATGGCCGGGAAGACGACGCTGCTGCGGGTGCTCGCGGGCCTGGAGAAGGCGGACTCCGGCTCGCTGACCCGGGCGGGAGCGGACTTCCTGAGGACGCCGGTGTGGCGGCGCGACACCGCCATGGTCTACCAGCAGTTCATCAACTACCCGCATCTGAACGTGTTCGACAATGTGGCCTTCCCGCTGAAGCGGGCCGGGCTGCCACGGGACGAGATCCGGCGTCGGGTCCGGCAGAGCCTGGCGCGTGTGGGGCTGGCGGACTTCGAGAAGCGCAAGCCCTCCCAGCTCTCCGGCGGCCAGCAGCAGCGCGTCGCGATGGCCCGCGCCCTGGCCCGCGCGACCGGCATCCTGCTGCTCGACGAGCCGCTGGCGAACCTGGACTACAAGTTGCGCGAACAACTGCGCGACGAGTTCAGGACCCTCTTCTCCGACCGGGGCGACACCATCGTCGTCTACACGACCACGGAACCCGCCGAGGCGATGATGCTCGGGGACGTGGTGCTGGTCATGCACGAGGGCCGGATCCTCCAGACCGGCACCCCGCAGGAGGTGTACGAACGCCCGGCGACCACGACGGTCGCGTCCATCGTCAACGACCCGCCCATGAACATCTTCGCGGGCCGGATCGAGGGCGGCCGGATCGTGGCGGCCGGTCTCCAGGCCGCACCCGCCCCAGCGCACCTGGCCGACCTGCCCGACGGGCGCTACCAGTTCGGCCTGCGCGCGACCGACGTCGGCCCGGCCACCGGCGGAGTCGAGGGGGAGGCGGTCTTCGTGGAGATCTCCGGTTCCGAGACCTTCGTCCATGTTGCCGTCGGCGAGACCCCCTTCGTCGTGCAGGTCGAGGGCATTCACGACATCGGCCTCGGCGACCCGGTCGAACTGCACCTGCGCGACGACCGGTTGTTCGCCTTCGACGAGCAAGGGGCGCTCGTGCGGACACCTTCATACGAGCTCGCTGAAGTGGAAGGGCGTTGACATGGCGCAGTTGGACATCGTCGATGTCGGGCACGCGTACGCGCCGGGCGTCGAAGAGGAGCGGTGGGCCCTCAAGCCGCTGAGGCTGACCTTCGAACCGGGCAAGACCTATGCGCTGGTGGGTCCGTCCGGGTGCGGCAAGACCACGCTGCTGAACATCCTCTCCGGGCTGGTCAGACCCTCGCGGGGGAAGGTGCTGTTCGACGGAGTCGACGTCACGGACCGGCCCACGAAGGCCCGCAACATCGCCCAGGTCTTCCAGTTCCCGGTGATCTACAGGTCCATGACGGTCTACGAGAACCTCGCCTTCCCGCTGCAGTGCCGGCGCTGGGACAAGGCGAGGATCGACGCCAAGGTCCGGCAGGTCGCCGAGGCCCTGGACCTGCACGACCGGCTGAGGCAGCCCGCCCGGGGGCTCACCGCCGACGACAAGCAGCTGATCTCCCTCGGCCGCGGCCTGGTCCGCGACGACGTGGCGGCCGTGCTGATGGACGAGCCGCTCACCGTCATCGACCCGCAGCTGAAGCACTCGCTGCGGCGCCGGATCCGTGAGATCACCGAGCAGTTCCGACCCACGGTGATCTATGTGACGCACGACCAGTACGAGGCGATGAGCTTCGCGCAGGAGGTGCTGGTGATGAAGGACGGCCGCGCCGTACAGCAGGGCACCCCGGAGCAGCTCTTCGAGGCGCCCTCGTCCACCTACGTCGGCTACTTCATCGGCTCACCGGCGATGAACTTCCTGACCGTGGACCAAACCGACGGGCAGTTCACCCTGGACGGCCGGACGCTGGCCGTCGCCTGGGACATCCCGCAGAGCCCGGCCCGGCTCCAGGTAGGCGTCCGGCCCGAGTACGTCAAAGTCGTCACGGAGCCCGGTCCCAACACCTTCCCCGGCAGACTGCGGAGCGTCACGGACCACGGTGCGCAGCGGGTGCTCGAGGTCGAGGTGGCCGGGCAGCTCGTGAGGACCAAGACACCGCGGGAGGAGGGGGTTCCGGCGGGTGAGGGCGTCCTGGTCCATCTCCCGCGCGCCAAGGTCCTGCCGTACGCGGACGGCCGGCTGGTGCTCCGGTCCTGACGGCCCGTCGGGATGCGCACGCGCCCTGCGCGTCACCTTGCGGCTGCAGCCGCCCGGACGGCCGCGGCGGGACGCTGGGCGGCGAAGTCGTCCCGGGACCGTTGCGGCGCGTTCGTTCCCGCAGGTCCGCGGACCGGCGGCGGACGGGAGGTCGTACGATCCTGTCTCGGCGAGCCCGTGCGGCCTCGGGAGGACGGAGGAACGACCTCGCGCCTCGGTTCGGCTCGCCACCGGCCGGTCGTGCACGACGAGACCGGCCGCGGGTGGGGCTCCGGGCCGGCCCGGACGTTCTCCGTGCCGCGCCGCCGCGCGGCGGACATCACCACAGACATCAGCGAAGGAATTCCATGATCTTCATCACCGCCAAGTTCCGGGTCCGTCCCGAGCACGCCGACCGCTGGCCCGAGATCGCCGCCGACTTCACCCGGGCCACGCGCGCCGAGCCCGGCTGTCTGTGGTTCGACTGGTCGCGCAGCGTGGAGGACCCGACGGAGTACGTCCTGGTGGAGGCCTTCCGCGACGAAGAGGCCGGAGGCGCGCATGTGCGGTCCGCGCACTTCCGGGCGGCGCAGCAGACACTGCCGCCCCATCTGGCCGAGACGCCGCGCATCGTCCACATGAACGTTCCGCAGGACGACTGGTCGCCGCTCGGGGAGATGGCCGTCCCCGGTCAGGAGTAGCGGTCCGGGCTCGGGGTGCGGCCGGTCCGTCGCGCGCCGCTGCCGTCCTCGGCGGATTCGCGGTCGCCCGGCAGGGCCGTGCCGGGCGACGCGCCGGTGGCGAGTGAGATGCCGGTGACGAGTGGGGCGCCGGTGACGGGGCGGGGGCGGTACGGCCGCCGGTCACCGGAGTCACCACAGAACCGCCAAAATGCATCGATACGGGGTGCATCCAGCAGCGCTCCGCATGGCCTCATCGAGGCCTCGCGGAGAGCCTGACACCGCCTCCATGGTGGGCTGGTGCACTCCGGCAGGTAGAACTATGGTGTCCCACCACATGTGATGGTGACGTGCCACTTTCTACGTTGTGCCGACACGCAAACGTCCCCGCCAACGCCTGGAAGTGGTGTTCATGGCCGCCTCGGCAACCGCTCCACCCGAGTCCTCGAAACTGCGGCGCATCGTCGCCGCGAGCCTCATCGGCACCACCATCGAGTGGTACGACTTCTTCCTCTACGGATCAGCCGCGGCGCTGGTCTTCAACAAGCTCTTCTTCCCGAACTCCGATCCACTCGTGGGAACCCTGCTGTCGTTCCTGACGTACGCGGTCGGGTTCGCCGCGCGGCCGCTCGGGGCGCTGGTGTTCGGGCACTACGGCGACCGCCTCGGGCGCAAGAAACTGCTGGTGCTGAGTCTGCTGCTGATGGGCGGGGCGACCTTCGCGATCGGTCTGCTGCCGACGCACGCCACCATCGGGAGCGCCGCCCCCGTGCTGCTGACGGTGCTGCGGCTGGTCCAGGGCTTCGCGCTCGGCGGTGAGTGGGGCGGAGCCGTCCTGCTGGTGTCGGAGCACGGCGATGCACGCCGGCGAGGCTTCTGGGCCTCGTGGCCGCAGACGGGGGCCCCGGCGGGCCAGCTGCTGGCGACCGGGGTGCTGGCGGCGCTGACCGCCCTGCTGTCGGAGAGCGCCTTCACATCATGGGGCTGGCGCATACCGTTCCTGCTGTCGGGTGTGCTGGTGTTCGTCGGACTGTGGATCCGCCTCTCCGTCGACGAATCACCGGTGTTCAAGGCCGCGCTGGCGCAGGCCGAGCAGCGCAAGGCGGAGTCCGGACAGGTGGAGAAGATGCCGCTCGTGGCGGTGCTGCGGCACCACTGGCGGGACATCCTGATCGCCATGGGCGCCCGGATGGCGGAGAACATCAGCTACTACGTGGTCACCGCCTTCATCCTCGTCTACGCCACCACCTCGGCGGGCCTGAGCAAGCAGACGGCCCTCAACGCCGTGCTGATCGCCTCGGCCGTGCACTTCGCGGTGATCCCGCTCTGGGGCGCGCTGTCCGACCGGATCGGCCGCCGGCCGGTGTACCTGATCGGCGCGGTCGGCGTGGGCGCGTGGATGTTCCCGTTCTTCGCGCTCATCGACACCGGGTCCTTCGGCAGCCTGCTGCTCGCCGTCACGGTCGGACTGGTGCTGCACGGCGCGATGTACGCACCGCAGGCGGCCTTCTTCTCGGAGATGTTCGCGACGCGCATGCGGTACTCGGGCGCCTCCATCGGGGCCCAGTTCTCCTCGGTGGCCGCCGGGGCTCCCGCACCGCTGATCGCCACCGCGCTGCTTGCCGACTACGGCACCTCCACGCCGATCGCGCTGTACGTCATCGCGGCCGCGCTGCTCACGATCGTGGCCGTGGCGTGCGCCCGTGAGACCCGTGACCGCGACCTGGCCTCCGTCGAGGCGGACGTCCAGGGCGACGACGCGGCCCGAGGCGCCCGGGGGTCGAGCGCGGACGCTCCGGCCTCCGCCTGAACCCCCGCCCTCCCCGGAGCCGCGTGGACCGTAGTGCACGGTCCACGCGGCTCCCGGCGTGCGAGGGGGTGGGTGCGTGCCGGGTGCGCCCGCCGGTGGGGGAAGCCGTTCGGGGTGCACGTGGCGAGGCCCCATGGACCGAGCCCGTGGTCAGGACCCGCTGTCAGGACGCGGGCGACGGCGGGCGTCCTTGCCCATCCCTGGCGCGAGGGCCGGAGGAGGAGCGGACGCGGTAACTCCGGGGGCGCGTCCGGCGACCGTGGCGGCATACCCTGCCGGTCCCGCGGCCGCCGCCCCGGGGACGGTCCGCGAGGCACAGCCCCGCGAAGGGGCCCGGTCAGCGCACGACCGCCCCCGATATCGCGTGCAGCCGCAGCGCCAGCTGGATCTCCAGGGCACGGGCCGGCGACTGCCAGTCCTCGCCGAGGAGTCTGCCGATGCGTTCCAGCCGCTGGGCGACCGTGTTCACATGGACATGCAGTTCGTCCTTGGTTCGGGCCGGGCTCATGCCGCCGGCGAAGTAGGCGTCGAGGGTGCGCACCAGGTCGGTGCCGCGGCGTTCGTCGTAGTCGGCGACCGGGCCGATGGTGCGGTGGACGAAGCCCTCGATGTCGCCGGTGTCGGCGAGCAGCAGACCGAGGAACCCCAGGTCCGGTGCCGCGGCCCCTTCCCCGGAACGGCCCAGCAGCCGAAGGGCCTCCACACAGCGCCGCGCCTCCGCGTAGGCCGCGGGGACCGAGCCGGGTGTGGCGGGTACCTCGACCGGCGCCGAGGCGCCGACGGTGACGGGCTCGCGGAGAGTGCCGCCGAGATGCTTCGCGGTCCGGCCTGCCAGCTCGGACGCGCTGTCGCCGGAACCCATCGGGAGCAGGAGCACCGTGCCGCCGTCGCGGGTCGCCGCCAGCCCCTGGCGGGTGGCCGCCAGGTGCGAGGCCGCGGACCACAGTCGCTGACGGTCGGCGGTGGCCCGGTCGCCGCCCTCTCCGGCCGGCGGGGCGTCGATCCGTGCGGCGAGCACGACGTGCGGGGCGTCCAGATCGGCCCGCAGCCGGGCGGCGCGCTCGCGCAGCAGTCCGGGGTCGCGTCCGGGTGCGTCCAGCAGGTCGTCCAGCAGTTCCCCACGCACCCGCTGCTCGGCCTCGCCGGCGGATCGGCGGGCCAGCAGCAGCAGGGAGGTGACCATCGCGGCCCGCTCGAGAGTGCGTCGGTCGACGGGGTCCAGGGCGGGATGGCCGCGCAGCACGAGCGCGCCGAGGAGCTCCCCTCCGGCGGACACGGCGGCGACCCAGTCGTCCGCGTGCCGCACGGCGTGGCCGTCGGCGCCGGTGAACTCCACGCCGGCCAGCGAGGGCGCGTCCGGTTCCGCGAACTCCACCGTGCCGTCGAGCACTTCGGACACGGCTCCGGCGACGTCGCGCACCCCGCCGCCGTGCAGGACCAGTTCCGTGAGACGGTCGTGGACGTCCGATGCCCGCTCGATGACGGCGCTGTGGTCCCGGATGATGGCGCTCGCCCGCTCCAGCTCGGCCAGCGCGCTCCGCGTCTCGGCCAGCAGATTCGCGGTGTCGATGGCGACCGCGGCGTGGGCGGCGAAGGAGGCGAGCAGCGCCACCTGCTCCCGCTCGAAGACCCGGGCGCGGCGGTCGGCGGCGAAGAGCACGCCGATCACCTGGCTGCCCAGCGTCAGCGGAACGCCGAGGATCGCGACGAGTCCTTCGTCGCGGACGCCCGAGTCGATGGCGCGGGTGTGCCGGAAGCGATCGTCGTCGAAGTAGCTGTCGGTCACGTACGGCCGGGCGGTCTGGGCGACCAGTCCGCCGAGCCCCTCCCCCATGCCGAGCCGGAGCTGCTGGAAGCGGGCCGACACCGAGCCCTCGGTGACCCGCATGTAGGTGTCCCCGGCCGCCGGGTCGTTGAGGCTGAGGTAGGCGACCTCGGTGCCGAGGAGCGACCGGGCGCGCTGCACGATGGCCCGCAGCACCGCGTCGAGGTCGCGCAGCCCGGCCAGGTCGTGCGCGGTCTCGAACAGCGCGGACAGCTCCGCCTCGCGGCGGCGTCTGCCTTCGAGCTCGGCGCGCACCCGCAGGGCGAGCTGCTTGGCGTGCTCCAGGCCGGACAGCGTCTCCGGGCCGGCGCCGTCCGCGCGCGCGAGCAACGCGGGCCGGTCGTACGCCTCGGCGGGCGCGCCGCGTGCGAGCAGCTCCAGGTAGGAGGCCTGTTCATGGGACATGGTCACAGGGATACCTGCCGGGCCGGGGGTCCCGCCAGCCCTGTGGACGGCGGGACCCGTGTGGACAACTCCGTCACCCGCTGCTCGCGGATCCGTCGCCACGGTCCGTTCAGTGCGCGGTCCAGCCGCCGTCCAGCACGAGCGACGCACCGGTGACGAAGGACGACTGCGGGGTGCAGAGGTACGCGACCGCCTCCGCGACCTCCTCCGGTTCGACGAGCCGCTTCAGGGCCGAGTCCTTCAGCAGGACCTCCGTGAGCACCCGTTCCTCCGGGATGCCGTGGGCGGCGGCCTGGTCCGCGATCTGCTGCTCCACGAGGGGGGTGCGCACATAGCCCGGGTTCACGCAGTTGGAGGTGACTCCACGGGCGGCGCCCTCCAGGGCGGCGGTCTTGGACAGTCCTTCCAGACCATGTTTGGCAGCCACGTAGGCGGACTTGTAGGCCGAGGCGCGGAGCCCGTGCACGGAGGACAGGTTGACGATGCGCCCCCATCCCTTGGCGTACATCTGTGGGAGCGCTCCTCTGATCAGCCGGAAAGGGGCCTCCAGCATCACGGTGAGCACGGTCCGGAAGACGTCCGGGGGGAACTCCTCGATGGGGCGGACGAGCTGCAGGCCCGCGTTGTTCACCAGCACGTCGGTACCGGCTGCGGCCTCCTCCGCGGCGTCGAGGTCGGTCAGGTCCAGCGCGAGGGGTTCCACGGCACCCGCGAGACCGAGGTCCTGGGCCCGTCCGAGCAGCGCGTCGAGGCCCACCGCGTCCCGGTCGACGGCGCGGACCGCGGCTCCGGCCGCCGCGAGCCGCAGGGCGCAGGCACGCCCGATACCACCTGCGGCACCGGTGACCAGTGCGGTACGTCCGCCGAGGTCGAGGGAGACGGACGGCTTTCCGGCGGAGGGGACGGGGTGGGGGGCGGGACCCTGGTTCATGGTCATGGTCCGCACCCTAGGGACAGCGAGAACGCCGACCGATGTGGTCAACGCCCATAGTTCAACCGACCACCGTGGAGTCGAACCACGTCGGGCCGTCGGTGAGCGCCTGCTTGATCCGGAAGAGGGCGAACTCCTCGAGCTCGGGCAGCGCGTCGACGGGGAACCACCCCACCTCCAGCGACTCCTCGTCGTTGACGCGTGCCTCACCGCCGACGGCCCGGCAGCGCAGGCACACGTCCATGAACTGGCACCGGTCGCCGTTGGGGTAGGTCACGGGCCGCGCGAAGGTCTGGACGAGCACGATGTGCTCCGGCACGCAACGCACGGCGGTCTCCTCGTACACCTCCCGCACCGCTGCCGTGGCCGGCTGCTCACCGGGCTCGGGGATACCGCCGATGATCGACCACTTGCCGGTGTCGGCGCGTCTTCCCAGGAGCACCCGTCCGTCGTCGTCGAAGACCACGGCGCTGACCCCCGGCAGGAAGAGCAGCTGGTGACCGGCGGTGGTCCGGATCTCACGGATGAAGTCGGGGATGCCCATGAACCGACCCTAACGGGCCGCGGCCCGACGCTCCTTCGCGCGGGTGCGACCCACCCAGCCCATGGCGCCGAGCGCGAGCGCCGCGAGGACGCCCTCGGGGAGTGTGCCCATGCGGGTCGCGGGGGTCAGGGAGGACCGCAACGGCACCTCGGCGACCAGGGCGTCCGGGGTGAACATCCGGGTCTGCCGCACGATCGTCCCGTCCGGCCGGATGACGGCGCTGACACCGCTGGTAACGGGTACCACGACGGCCCTGCTGTGCTCGACCGCACGCACCCGCGACATCGCCAGTTGCTGGTAGGTCATCTCGCTGCGGCCGAAGGTGGCGTTGTTGCTGGGTACGGAGATCAGCCGGGCACCGTGCGTGACGGTGTCCCGCACCGCCCAGTCGAAGGCCGCCTCGTAGCAGGTGGCGAGGCCCACCCTGGTGCCTGCCAGATCGAAGACGCCCACCTTGTCGCCGGGGCCGAAGTCGCGGCGCACCCGGTCCACGTCGGAGCTGAAGAGGCGGACGAAGGGCCGCATGGGGATGTACTCGCCGAACGGCTGCACATGCCGCTTGTCGTAGGTGGCCACCGGCCCCTTCTCGGGGTCCCAGGTGATCAGGGTGTTGCGCAGCGGCCCGGTGTCGGGGGTCAGGACGGCGCCGATCACGGTCGGCGCCCCGATGGCCCTGACGGCCCGGTCGATCACCGTCCGCGCGTCGTCGTTGCGGTACGGGTCGAGGTCCGAGGAGTTCTCCGGCCACAGCACGAAGTCCGGCTCGGGCACCCGGCCCGCGGCGACGTCCGCGGCGAGTTGCTCGGTGCGGTTCGCGTGGTTGTCGAGGACGGCCCGGCGCTGTGCGTTGAAGTCGAGGCCGAGCCGCGGCACGTTGCCCTGGATGGCCGCGACGGTCGCCGTGCCGTCCTCGGCCGAGTCGTCGACGAGGGGCAGCGCGGCGACGGCGGCGGTGACGGGGACGAGGACGGTGAGCGCGGCAGCGGCGAGCGGCCCCCGCGGGAGCTCGCCCGTCCTCCGGTACTCACGCAGGCGGCGGGCCGTCTCGTACAGGCCGAAGCCGCACAGCGCGACCGCGAATCCCAGCACGGGGGTGCCGCCCAGCGCGGCGAGCGGCAGGAAGACACCGTCCGCCTGGCCGAAGGCGATCTTGCCCCAGGGGAATCCGCCGAACGGGACCCGCGCGCGCAGCCCCTCGCCGAGGACCCATACGGCGGCCGCCCACACCGGCCACAGCGGCAGCCGGGACACGAGGGCGATCCCGACACCGGTCACCGCGACGAACAGCGCCTCGACCGTGGCCAGGGCCAGCCACGGGACGGCGCCGACCTCCTCCCCCGTCCAGATCAGCAACGGCAGCAGGAAGCCCAGCCCGGCGAGGTGGCCGAGCCCGAACGCGGCCCGCGCCCGCCGTCCGTGGAGGCACCGGCCGAGCACGGCGAAGGCGGGGAGCGCCAGCCACCACAGGGGGCGCGGCGGGAAGCTCAGGAACAGCATGCCGCCGGACAGCAGGGCCCCGGCGGGCCTGGCGAGCCGCCGCAGCAGCCGGCCGGCCCGGTCGGAGGAGGCGGGCACGGGCTGCCGGGTACCGGTGGGGGTGATGGTGGCGCTCACGTGCCGGAGTCTACGGCGGCGCGACCCGCCGACGTCGGCTCGGCCCGGCACGGCGCCGACCGTGCCACTCGCGGGCCCCGGCACGGAGGACGCCCCGGCGGCTCGCGGCTTCGGTGCGGAGGTCGGCGGCGTAGCACGGGGCCGCTGATCGTCCCGGCATCCGGCCGGCGCTCGTCCCGGCGGTGGAGGAGGCGGCCGCCCGGTGCGGACGGGAGAACGGGTTCGGCAGCGGGAGGACGGGCTCCACCGCCGGTCAGGCGGCCTTCGTCGGCCCCGTGGACGCGCCCGGCCGGAGGTGGTCGCGGATCACCTGCACCGCCGTCTCGGCGTCGTCCACGGTGACCGTGAAGGTGCGGCCGTCGCCGAGGGTGAGCGCGATTCCCTCGCCCCGTCGGACGATCACGGCGGTGCCCTGCTCCGGACGCCAGCGGCAGCCCCAGCCGCCCCAGTGGCAGGGCGTGACCTGGGGGACGAACTCGGCGCCGACGACCTGTGCGAGCGGAATCCTGCGCCGGGGCACCCCCATGTGGCCGCAGCGCACCTCCATGGCGTCCTTGTCGACCTTCACCGCCACGTGGACGAAGGCGAGGGTCCCGAAGAGCATCAGCAGACCGGCGGCGACGCAGCCGACGACCGACATCAGCAGGGCGACGACGCCCGACGTCCACGGCGCGTCGACGGCGATTTCGATCCCGAGGGCCATACAGGCCGCTCCTGCGGCGGCCAGGACCCACTGGAGTCGGTTGGTCGCGCGACCGGTCCAGAGTGCGGGCGGCGGCTCTCCGGCCTGCCCCTTGTCACGGGGGTGGTCCGTCATGCTTCGCACAGTACTCACCTTCCGGCTCGGGAGCACTGCCTCGTGGGCAGGTCCGCGAAGCCGTGGAAGCGGCTCCTCTGCTCCGCTTCTGCCCAGGTCGTCCCGCGCAAACCGGCTCTCGGCAGCCTGTCGCTCAGTGTGCGGGCGTGACCGGTTGCACCGCTTCGAGCAGCCTGCCCTCTGCGTACGCCCGGGCCGCTCCGGGAAGCTCCGACTCACGGCCGCTGAGCAGCACCGTGAGCCCGCCGTCCGGTGCGGCCGAAGGCGCGGGACGGGCACCCGCGCGACGCAGCGCCTGGGTGGCGACGGCGACGGCGGAGCCGTGCAGCACCACCGGCGGGAGCCCTTCCGGGCGGCCCACCGCCACGGCGGCGCGGATCTGCTCGGCGACGAGTTCGTAGTGGGTGCAGCCGAGGACCACGGCGCGTACGTCCGAAGGGGTGAGTGCTGCCGCGGCGGCCACGGCGCGGGCCACTCCCGCCTCGTCCGCCCACTGGACGGCGTCGGCGAGGCCGGGGCACGGCACCTCGGTGACCTGGGCACCGTCGGCGAAGTCCGCTATGAGCCGCCGCTGGTAGGGGCTCCCGGTGGTGAGCGGGGTGGCCCAGATGGCGACGCTGCCGCCGCCGGTGGCCGCGGGCTTGATCGCGGGTACGGTGCCGATGACCGGAAGGTCGGGCTCCAGCGCGGCGCGCAGCGCCGGGAGGGCATGGACGGACGCGGTGTTGCAGGCGACGATCAGGGCGTCCGGGCGGTGCGCTGCCGCTGCCCCGGCGACGGTGAGGGCGCGCTCGGTGACATCCTCCGTGGTGCGCGGACCCCACGGCATGCCGTCGGGATCGGAGGAGAGGACGAGATCGGCGTCGGGCCGCAGCCGGCGCACCGCGGCGGCCGCCGCGAGGAGGCCGATTCCCGAGTCCATGAGCGCGATCTTCACCCGGTCACCCTAGCCGACGGGCCTTGCGGTTCCCGCGATGTGGTGCACACTGCGGCGAATGAGCCCCCTTGCGTGGATCGCCCTGACTTCCCTTGCCGCGTGGCTGTGGCTGCTGCTGGGGCAGGGCTTCTTCTGGCGTACGGACCAGCGGCTGCCGCAGCGGTCGGCGCCGGTGCGATGGCCCTCGGTGGTGATCGTCGTGCCGGCCAGGGACGAGGCCGGTGTGCTGCCGGAGAGCCTGCCGTCGCTGCTGCGGCAGACCTACCCGGGCAGGGCGGCGGTGGTGCTCGTGGACGACGGCAGTACGGACGGCACGGGCGAACTGGCCCGCAAGCTGGGCGAGCAGTACGACGGGCTGCCGCTGACGGTGACCTCGCCGGGCGACCCGGAGCCGGGGTGGACGGGCAAGCTGTGGGCCCTTCGGCACGGCATCGCCCTGGCCCGCGCCCTCCGGCCCGACTACCTGCTGCTCACCGACGCGGACATCGCGCACGAGCCGGACAGTCTGAGCGAACTGGTCGCGGCCGCGAACGCGAACGGCCTGGACATGGTGTCGCAGATGGCCCGCCTGCGGGTGGCGACCGGCTGGGAGCGTCTGGTCGTGCCCGCCTTCGTGTACTTCTTCGCCCAGCTCTACCCCTTCCGCTGGATCAACCGTGAACCCGCGCGTGCCACGGCCGCGGCGGGTGGATGTGTGCTGATGCGCACGGAGACCGCCGAACGCGCCGCTGTCCCGGAGTCGGTGCGGCAGGAGGTGATCGACGACGTCGCCGTGGCGCGGGCGGTGCGCCGGGCGGGCGGACGGATCTGGCTGGGGCTCGCGGAGCGGGTGGACAGCGTCCGCCCCTATCCACGGCTCGCGGACCTGTGGCGGATGGTGTCCCGGAGCGCCTACGCCCAGCTTCGCCACAGTCCGCTGCTGCTCGCGGGGACGGTCGCGGGGCTCACGGTCGTCTATCTGGTGCCGCCCGTCGCGGTGTACGCCGCGGCGCTCCCGGGGGCACCGGGGTCCGCCGTGGCCGGCTGGGCGGGACTCGTGGCGTGGGCGGTGATGGCGGCGACGTACGTCCCGGTGCTCCGCTACTACCGGCAGACGCTGTGGCTCGCCCCGACGCTGCCGTTCACCGCTCTGCTCTACCTGCTGATGACGGTGGACTCGGCGGTGCAGCACTACCGGGGGCGGGGCGCGGCCTGGAAGGGGCGTACGTACTCCCGCCCCGAGGCCGCACCCGACCGTTGACGCCCCGCCTAGGTCACTTCCTCCCCGGTGTCCAGTTCATGCCCCAGCCGTAGGCGTGGTCGATGGTGCGCTGGGGGCTCACTCCGCGTTCCGGCACCAGGTAACGGGCCTCCCGCTGGACGACGAGGTCGCCGCCCTGGTTGGTGATCAGGGCGAGGGCGCAGACGGTGGACGGGACGGTGCACTCGTCGAGCGAGAAGTCGACGGGGGCGCCGTGCTGCGGCTGGAGGGTGACGGTGGCGTTCAGGCCGGCGAAGCTGCGCGCGCCCTCGTAGACGGTGACGAAGATGACCACGCGGCGGAGCTTGTCCCGGTGGTCGAGGTTGATGGTGAGGTTCTCGCCGGCGGCCACCGCGCCGGTGCGGTCGTCGCCGTCGAGGTGGATGTACGGGGGCTGGTGGAGGGCGCCGAAGGCGTTGCCGAGGGCCTGGACGACTCCCTTGCGACCGTCGGTGAGTTCGAAGAGCGCGCACAGGTCGAGGTCGAGATCGGCGTGCATGGCCACGGCCCGGCCGAGCTTGGCCCCCCAGCCCGTGAACTGCTTGCGCACCTCCCAGTTGAGGTTGACCCGCATGACGCCGGAGGTGCCGCCCTGCTTGCTGAGCGAGACGGTCGGCGACTCCTTGGTCAGTGTGACCTTGGTGAGCCGTACGGGCGCGTGCGGCGGCGCGGTGACGGGTGCCGGGGTGTACGCCGGCGCCACCGGAGTCGCCGGCACCTGCGGCGCCACGGGCGCCGCCTGCCGGGGTTCGTCGACGGTGATGCCGAAGTCGGTGGCGAGGCCCTCCAGTCCGCTGGCGTACCCCTGCCCCACGGCCCGGAACTTCCAGGCGCCCTGGCGCCGGTAGAGCTCACCGAGGACGAAGGCCGTCTCGACCGTCGCGTCCTGGCTCTCGTAGCGCGCGATCTCGGTGCCCGCCGCGGCGTCCACGACCCGTACGTACAGCCCTGGCACCTGCCCGAAGCTGCCTCCGTCGGCGGAGGCGGCGAGCACGATCCGCTCGACGTCGGGCTCGACGCGACCGAGATCGACCGCGAGCCGGTCGGTCGTGGCACCACCGGCGGCGTGCTTGCCCTCGTGGCGCACCGCGCCCGACGCGTGGGTCGGCTGGTTGTAGAAGACGAAGTCCGCGTCGGAGCGGACCTTTCCCGATCCGGAGTCGAGCAGCAGCGCCGACGCGTCCACGTCCGGGACCCCCGTTCCCGAACTCCAGCCCAACTCGACCTGGACGTTCAGTGCGGGTACCGGAACATTGGCTCCTTTGAGCATGGACATCCTCGCCCCCATCGCGGTCCTCGTGCCCGGAGAAGTGTGTGCGGACAAGGTAGCCGCGGTGCCGCCCGCACACCCCCCGCGACCCGTGGGTAACCCCTTCTCAGCTTGCTCTTTACACGATCCGGTCGCCGCGGGACGACCGTTTTTCCCAGATTCGCTCTGATTGGGGAATCCCAGTCACAGGTAACACGTCAAACAACCCTCTTATCGGGCTCCCCAACCAGCACATCGTGGGCTTAACTTATGTGCCATGACCTCCCCCCGCTCCACCTACGGTGGCGGTTACTACTCCGCGCCGTCGTTCCCCGACACCCCGATCTACGACTCCCTGGTCGCTGAGCGGGGCACGCCTCAGATCGCACCGATCCGAGTGCCTTCCGCGTACGACACCGGCAGCAGCTACCTGCCGGCGCTGCCCGCGGCCCTCCCCGCCCTCCCGGCGGCCCCCTCCCAGCCCGGTCCGGCCTACGGCTACCCCCAGCCCGTGCCGCAACCGGTCCCGCTGCAGCAGGCGGCGGCCCCGTACATCCCCCAGCAGCCCGCCGGTCCGCGCGGCTACCCGGGCGGCCACCCGCAGCCGATGACCCGCCCGATGGCGGGCGGTTACGAGGCGATGCGGCCGGCCGTGGCACCGCGGCCGATACCCACACCCGCGCCGTACGACGATCCGTACAACCGGCCGTACCAGGGAGGCGGCTACTGACGCCGGTCCGACCGGCGTGACCGGCGGAAGGTGCGGAGCACCTGGCAGGATGGCCGTATGGCGACCCCCGTGCTCCGCTCCCTCCACGTCCATCCGGTCAAGTCCGTCACCGGGCACGCGCCGGCCGAGGCCGCCGTGGAGCCCTGGGGACTAGCGGGCGACCGGCGGTGGATGCTCGTCGACGCGGCGGGCAGGGTGGTCACCCAACGCCAGCAGCCGCGCCTGGCGTTGGCCGCCGCCGCGCCCCTCGCGGACGGCGCCGTCCGGCTGACCGCGCCGGGTGCCGCACCGCTGACCGTGGCGGTGCCCGAGCCGTCCGGCACCGCCGCCGTGGAGATGTTCGGGGAGAAGGTGGAGGCGGTGCCCGCGGGTGCCGCCTCCGACCGGTGGTTCAGCGCGTACCTGGGAGTGCCGGTCCGGCTGGTGCATCTCGACGACCCCGCGTACCGCCGCCCGATCGACGCGGACTACGCGCTGCCGGGCGAGACGGTGTCCTTCGCCGACGGCTTCCCGCTGCTCCTCGTCTCCGTCGCCTCCCTGGACGCGCTCAACTCGCTGATCGCCCAGGGCGACCACGCGGACGAGGGCCCCTTGCCGGTGAACCGCTTCCGTCCCAATCTCGTCGTGGACGGCACGGCCCCGTGGGCCGAGGACCACTGGCGGCGGATCGCGGTCGGCGACGTGTCCTTCCGGGTGGCCAAGCCGTGCGGCCGCTGTGTCGTGACGACCACCGACCAGGCCACGGCCGAGCGCGGCAAGGAGCCGCTGCGCACCCTCGCCCGGCACCGCCGCTTCGGGGACCGGCTGGTCTTCGGCCAGAACCTGGTGCCCGAGCACACCGGCACCGTCCGCGTCGGCGACCCGGTGCGCGTCCTCGCCTGATCCGCCCGGCCGAACCCGCGTGTACCCGTCCTCGCCCGGCCGTCCCGGCCGAACCCGCGTCAACCACCCTTTCCGTGGGAACCCGTCGCGGGGCACGCTCGTTGGGAGAGCGAGGGACACCTGATCGGTGCCCCGGGACCGCCCCGCTGATCAAGGACGCCACGGCTGGCGCGCAAGGGGGGGCGGAGCGGTGCGGGCGGCCTCGGGGCGACACCTTCCGGACCCGGACGGACCGGCGGTCCCGCCCGATGGCCCCGCACCCCGCACGGGCCCACTCCGTGCTCGCCGGCATCGCTGCGGCAGCCGCGGCGGCGATACGAGGCGCTCGACCGGGCGCGGGCGAAAGCCGGTCCCGACCGGGGCCGCACACGCACGGGCGGCTGACCGGTCAACCCCCGGTTCCCGCGCACGCTACGGTGGTGCGACGCGCGGCACGGGCGCGACCGACGCACGAGGTGGGGGCAGAGCAGCACCATGGCACAGGGCACGGTCCAGGTGACGCACACCGGCACATCGCGGTGGCGGCGCCGCACGGGTGAGTACGCCTCCCTCGCCGCGGCCCTGGAGGCGGCGGCCGACGGCGACATCCTCACCGTCTCTCCCGGCACGTACCGGGAGAACCTCGTACTCCGGCGTGCCGTGACCCTGCGCGGGACGGACGGATCGGCGGGCTCGGTGCGCATCGCCCCCTCCGACGGGGTGCCGCTGACGGTGCGCGCCTCGGCGACCGTACAGGACCTGCACGTCGAGGGGCAGGACGCCACGGCGCCGGCGCTGCTCGTCGAGGACGGCGCCCCCGAGCTCACGGATCTGCGGATCGTGACGCGCTCGGCGTCGGGCATCGAGGTCCGCGGGGCGGCCCGGCCGACGGTCCGCAGGTGCACGGTGGACAATCCGGCCGGCGTCGGGATCGGCGTACTGGACGGCGCGGGCGGGGTGTTCGAGGAGTGCGAGGTCGTCGCCGCCGGGCAGGCCGGGGTGTCGGTGCGCGGTGGTGCGCACCCGCGGCTGGAGCGCTGCCGGGTGCACCACGCCTCCGGCACCGGGCTGAGTGTGACCGGCGAGGGCAGCTCGTTGGAGGCGCTCGGCTGCGAAGTCTACGAGATCAAGGGCGCGGGTATGCAGGTCACGTCGCGGGCGACGGCCCATCTGACGGACTCGCGGGTGCACCGCACCTCCTCCGACGGCATCACGCTCGACACCGACGCGGTGCTCACCCTCGCCGACTGCGACATCCACGACGTACCGGAGAACGCGGTGGACCTCAGGTCGCGTTCGGTGCTCACGCTCACCCGCTCCACGGTGCGGCGGTTCGGCCGCAACGGCCTCTCGGTGTGGGACCCGGGGACCCGCGTCGACGCCAATCAGTGCGAGATCCACGACAGCACGGGCGACTACCCGGCGGTATGGGTCAGTGACGGCGCGACCGCGGTGCTCGAGTCCTGTCGCGTGCACGACGTCCCGGACGCCCTGTTCGTCCTGGACCGGGGCTCGCGTGCCGACGTGGTCGACAGCGATCTGTCCCAGGTGCGCAACACCGCCGTGTCCGTCAGCGACGGGGCCACCGCCCAGCTCGACGACTGCCGTGTCCGGGAGGCCTCCACGGGCGCCTGGTTCCGCGACCACGGCAGCGGCGGCACGCTCAGCAACTGCACCATCGACGGCGCCCAGACGGGTGTCATCGTCACCAAGGGCGCGGATCCGTCCATCGAGCGGTGCACGGTCACCTCGCCGGCCGAGGCCGGCTTCTACGTATCCGCCGAGGGCCGCGGCACCTTCCACGGCTGCCGGGTCTCGGGCAGCGGAGGCTACGGCTTCCATGTGATGGACGGCTGCCGTACGACCCTGACGCGCTGCCGCACGGAGCGCTGCGCACGCGGAGGGTACGAGTACCCCGAGGACGGGACGGTCGTGGAGGACTGCACCAGCGACGAGAGCGGTGTGTGCTCGGCTCCGCCCGTGACGGCCCCGGCGGTGGCCACCGTCGCGCAGACCCCCGGGCTGCTGCCTGTGATCCCCGGCCAGCGGACCGCGGAACCCGAGCCCGCCGCCACCCCCGCGCCCGCGCCCACGACGGCGGCCAGGACGTCCGACGCCGTCCTCGGTGAACTGGACGCCCTGGTCGGCCTGGAGAGCGTCAAGCGCGAGGTGCGGACGCTCACGAACATGATCGAGGTGGGCCGGCGCCGCCAGGAGGCGGGCCTCAAGGCCGCTTCGGTCCGCCGCCATCTGGTCTTCACCGGCTCTCCCGGCACCGGCAAGACCACCGTGGCGCGGCTGTACGGCGAGATCCTGGCGTCGCTCGGGGTGCTGGAGCGCGGCCATCTCGTCGAGGTGTCCCGGGTCGACCTGGTCGGCGAGCACATCGGATCCACCGCCATCCGCACCCAGGAGGCCTTCGAACGGGCCCGCGGCGGAGTGCTGTTCATCGACGAGGCGTACGCCCTCTCCCCGGAGGACTCCGGCCGGGACTTCGGCCGGGAGGCCATCGACACGCTGGTGAAGCTGATGGAGGACCATCGGGACGCCGTGGTCGTGATCGTCGCCGGGTACACCGCCGAGATGGAGCGGTTCCTCTCGGTCAACCCCGGTGTGGCGTCCCGCTTCTCACGGACCATCACCTTCAGCGACTACGCCCCCGTCGAGCTGCTGCGCATCGTGGAGCAGCAGGCCGAGGAGCACGAGTACCGGCTGGCCGAGGGCACGGCCGAGGCCCTGCAGAAGTACTTCACGGCACTGCCGAAGGGCCCGGCGTTCGGCAACGGACGGACCGCGCGCCAGACCTTCGAGTCGATGGTCGAACGGCACGCGGGCCGGGTCGCCGATCTCACCGAGCCGAACACGGACGACCTGTCGCTGCTCTACCCCGAGGACCTGCCCGAACTGCCCTGAGCCGGGGCGGCCTCGTCGCGCTGACGGGGCAGTGCGGGCGGCAGCCGTTCCAGCAGTGCCCGGCGCTCCTCGGCGAACGCCGGGTCGGCCTGGTAGTCGGAGTGGCCGAGAACGGGCTCCGGCAGGGGGTGGGTGTCCGTGCGCCCGTACACCACGGGGTCCTTGAGTGCTTCCCGGTCGACCTCGGGCTTGCCGTCCTCGGCGGGGAGCCGGACCGGGCCGCCGATCGGGTCGGTGTGCCGCCACAGATTCCGCCAGCAGTGCAGTTCCCGGTGCAGCCCGCGCAGCTGCACGGCACCGAAGTAGGCGGGGAACCAGCGGCCGTAGAGCCGCTCCAGCGGTGAGCCGTAGGTGAGCAGGGCGACGCGCCGACGGGTGGCCGGGGTGAGCTGCCAGACCGCGGCCGCGGCGAGCACACTGCCCTGCGAATGGCCGGAGATCACGAGCCGCCCCCCGGTGGCCGACGTCCATGAGGCCATGCGCCAGGTCAGATCGGGAACGGCCCGCTCGGCGTAGCAGGGCGGTGCGAAGGGGTGCGCGGCGCGCGGCCAGAACGTGCCGACGTCCCACAGGATGCCGACGGTGCGGCGGGCGGCGGCGTCCCGGTAGGCACGCCTGCCCCAGGTGACGAAGAGGATGAAGAGCAGTCCGATCAGCCAGGAGCCGAGGGCCTGCGCGACGTCGGCCGCCGCCTCGACGACCGGGTGGGCCCGGTCGAACGCTTCGCCCGGGACCTCCGCACTGGCCCACGCCCCCGCGACGGCGCCCGCGCCGAGCAGCAGCGTCGCGACGCACACGACGCCGAGGACGACGGGCGCGGCGTCGGTGAGACCCGCCCGGGCGCGAGTGCCCGCGATCCGGCGGGTACGCACGTGGTCCGGCCGCTCGTGCGGATAGTCCTGCTCGACACGCTCCCCGAGGGCCCGCGCCCTGCGCCAGGTCCGTGCGCCGAGGACGCAGAGCGGCACCAGCAGCAGGAGCAGCAGGACGGGGATGACGGACGCCTGCCAGCTCAGCAGCACCGGCGGCCCCGGGATCGCCCCCTCCCCCTCCCCGGGGGTGCCCGACCCGTCGAGCCAGTCGGCGACCCGCTGGGCGACGCCACCCGTCATCACGCCCCCGAGCGCGCAGGCGAGCAGGGCGACCGCGGGACCGCCCAGGCCCCGCAGGACGGCCCGGCCGTGCCGGGCGCGGCGGTGCAGCAGGTGCGCGGCGACGGCGAGGACGACGACGAGCGCCCCCTGGGCGAGGGCGATGACGCGGAAGGCGACCTCGCCGGGGAGCGTGCCCTGGGACTCCCAGCCGGGGCGGGACCAGGACCCGTACACCATCGCGACGGCGAGCAGGACGAGTGAGGCGCAGGGCAGCCGGCGGACGACGGCACGGTCGATCCGGTTGTCGATGAGCTCCTCGCCGCGTCCGCGGCGGATGACGACGGCGACGACGAAGACGCCGGCGAGTACCAGCACCGCCTCGAGGACCCAGCCGGAGACCTCCAGGGCGCGGACGCCCGCGCTCCGGTCGTGACGCGCGGCGGCGCCGGTCACGGCTGCCGCGACGACCAGGATCCCGGCGGCGGTGTGCGCCGCGCGCAGCCGGGCGACCAGCCGGCGGCCGTACCAGAATCCAGGCCGGCCGAGCGCCGGCCGGACGGTCCGCGCGGTGAGGGCGGGGCTCTCGCCGTTCCCGGTTCCGGGGGAGCTGTCGCCCGCCTCGGGGCCGTGGGCTCCGTGGCCGCTCGCCGTGTCCGCGGAGTCCTCGCCCTGCGGGCGAGCGGAGGCGTCGGGGGGTGTGGCGGTGGGGTTCGGCGGACGCTGGGCCTCGTAGGCGCTCCAGGTGCGGTTGGACAGGTACCAGAGCAGACCCACCAGGGCCGCCGGCAGCAGGGCGGCGAGGGAGAGCCGGCGGCCGGGCTGGGACCACCAGCCGTCGTTGGAGGCGGAGAGGAAGCCGATCCAGGAGCTGTCCCGGGAGCAGCGGGCGGAGCCGGCGCACTGCCACGCCGTCAGGTCGAGGGCGACCTCGCAGGCCGCCGCGGTGAACAGCACCGTGAGGCTGAGCGCGACAAGCCGGACGAGCATCCCGTACAGCCGTAAGGTCCGGGTCCTGCCGGTGGCGGCGGGCCGCATCCAGTGGGCCAGATTGACGACCATGAACGGCAGGAGGAGCAGCCACAGGGCCCTGGCTCCGTTGCCGGAGGTGAGATTGGACCAGCAGTACGCCTCGGGGATCGGCCCGTCACGATCGAGGTCGGGACGGTGCTCGGCGTCGGAGTCGTCGGTACGCCGGTACACGGCGGCCGTGGCGTCGCCGGTGACCCGCACCGTGCGGGGATCGCCGAGCATGTCCTGCGGGGTGGCTCCGCCGACGCCGTGGACCAGCAGTTCCAGTGCGGCTCCCCCGGGCTGCGGCGCGGGGTCCGGTGCGGCTGGGGACACTTCTGCGGCTCGCTCTCTGCCGGTGGCATCACGGCGGTGGGAGGATCGGCGGCGCGACCAGAATCCCGGAACACGGAGCAGCGCCGCGTGCCCCTCCACCGATTCTCCCCACCACCGGGGCGAAGCCACCGTGGGAGGATGAGGTTCCTCGGTGAACGGACACAGCGACAGCGGGCTCGGCAGCGAACCCGACCGTGAAGCGGAAGGACCGGCCCCGGCGGTGAGCGACAATCAGAACCTCCTGGCGGAGCAGCGTCGTGCTCTGATCCTCGACGAGGTGCGGCGGCGCGGCGGCGTGCGGGTCAACGAACTCACCCGCCGGCTGAACGTCTCCGACATGACCGTGCGCCGCGACCTGGACGCCCTCGCCCGGCTGGGCGTCCTGGAGAAGGTGCACGGAGGCGCCGTGCCGGTCGCCGAGGCCAGCGCGCACGAGCCCGGTTTCGAGGCCAAGTCGTCCCTGGAGCTGAGCGCCAAGGAGGACATCGCCCGTGCCGCGGCCGAGATGGTCGTCCCGGGGAGCGCCATCGCCCTCTCGGGCGGCACGACGACCTACGCCCTCGCCCACCACCTCCTCGACGTCGCCGATCTGACGGTGGTGACCAATTCGGTGCGGGTGGCCGATGTGCTCCACACGGTCCAGCGGGCGGGCGGGGCCTCCGGGCGGCCTCCGGGCGCCCCCGCCGTGGTCCTCACAGGAGGGGTACGCACCCCTTCGGACTCGTTGGTGGGTCCGGTCGCCGATCAGGCGATCCGTTCCCTCCACTTCGACGTGCTGTTCCTGGGGGTCCACGGCATCTCGGTGGAGGCGGGGCTGTCGACGCCCAATCTGGCGGAGGCCGAGACCAACCGTCGGCTGGTCCGCTCGGCCCGCCGGGTGGTGGTCGTCGCGGACCACACCAAGTGGGGCACCGTCGGGCTGAGTTCGTTCGCCCGGCTGGACGAGGTGGACACGCTGGTCACGGACTCGGGGCTGCCGGAGGGGGCACGCGAGGAGATCGCCGAGCACCTGCCGAACCTGGTGCTCGCCGGTGGACCCGACGAGCCGTCGGAGCGGCCGGAGCATGGGCGATGACGGCCTTCCGGGTGGTGCGTGCGACGCCACTGCCGGCCGGGGAGGCATGGCGGCGGCTGACCGACTGGCCGGCGCATGCCGCGCAGGTGCCCCTGACACGGATCTCCGTGACGACGGAGGGCCCGAGCGGCGAGGGCACCCTGTTCGTGGCCCGTACGGGCGTGGGCCGGGCGCACTTCGACGATCCGATGGAGATCGTGCGCTGGGAGCCGCCGGTGGCCGGACGGCCCGGCCGCTGCCGGCTGGAGAAACGCGGCCGGGTCGTACTGGGCTGGGCGGAGATCGAGGTGCGGGAGTCCCCGGACGGCTCGGTGGTGAGCTGGACCGAGGAGCTACGGGTGCGGGGCCTGCCGGCTGCGGCGGGCCCGCTCCTGGCCCGGGCGGGGCGGCGGGTCTTCGGCCGCGCGGTGGACGGTCTGCTGGGCCGTGGCCCGGATCCACCGGAGCGGTGACCGTCCGGCGGGTAGCCGGATATCGTGTGCGGGTCCCATCTGCCCGGCCTCACGCCCGGTTCCCCCATCCGCCGTCGGACGGGAGACCGGCCGTCGTTCGCCCGCCCGCCCGCTTCCGTCCAGTCGTCTCCCCGTCCGTCGTTCGCCCGCCCGCCCGCTTCCGTCCAGTCGTCTCCCCGTCCGTCGTTCGCCCGCCCGCTCGCTTCCGTCCAGTCGTCTCCCCGTCCGTCGTTCGCCCGCTTCCGGTTCCCCGGCAGCCCGGGCGCCTCGTGCTCGCCCCCTTCGACCACTCCTGCGCCACCGCCCCCGGAGGTACGGCTCATGGTTCACCGACTCAGGCCCGTGGAGCTGGACTTCGCCGGGTCCGCACCCGTCCGGCTGGTGTTCACCGGGGAGGTGCGGGCCGACCCCCAGGCCGTGTACCGCGCGCTCGCGGAGGACGTCGAGGGCTGGCCGGGTTGGTTCACTGCGGTCACGTCCGCCCGGCCGACCCGGGGCGGACAAGGCCGGGAGGTCCGGCTTCGCGGCGGTACGCGATTCCGGGAGACGATCATGAGCACGGAGCCGGGCGAGCGCTACGCGTACCGCATCGACGAGACCAACGCCCCGGGCGTGCGGGCGATGCTCGAGGAGTGGCGGCTGACTCCCGCCGGATCCGGAACCCGGGTGAGGTGGACGATGGCGGTCGACGGCACCGCTCCGCTGCGCCTGCTGATGGGGCTCGCGAAGCCGGTCTTGGGCCGCGCCTTCCGTGACGCGGTACGCAACCTGGACCGGCGGCTCGCCTCGCCCGCGGTGTGACCGGCCGGCGCCGGGAGTCCGCGCGGAAGAGGGTGCGGCGGCTGGGTCGGTCCACCCGTGCCGGCGGGGCCGCCGGCCGGACGGCGGGCCCACTCGGCCGGGCCCGTCAGCCGGACCGGGGCCGGTCGTCCCCGCGGCAGCCGTCCCCGGGGTCAGCCTGGCCAGACCCCGGTACTCAGGAACTCCTCGATGGCGGCGGTGTACGGGGCGATGTCGAGCCCCTGCCCCGCCAGCCAGTCGTCGGAGTAGTACTTGTCCAGGTAGCGGTCGCCGGGGTCGCAGATCAGGGTCACGACACTCCCCTGCTCGCCCGCAGCCACCATCTCCGCGACGATCTTCAGCGCACTCCACAGCCCCGTGCCGGTGGAGCCGCCGGCCTTGCGGCCGATGGCCTTCTCCAGGGCCCGCACGGCGGCGACGGTCGCCGCGTCGGGCACCTTCATCATCCGGTCGACGGCTCCGGGCACGAAGCTCGGCTCCATGCGGGGCCGTCCGATGCCCTCGATACGCGATCCGCAGTCACTCGTGGCCAGCGCGTCGCCCCGGGTCCAGCCGTCGAAGAAGCAGGAGTTCTCCGGGTCGGGGACGCAGACCCTGGTGTCGTACTGCATGTAGTGGACGTAGCGGGCGATGGTCGCCGAGGTGCCGCCGGTACCGGCGGTGGCCACGATCCACGCGGGCTCCGGGTAGCGCTCCAACTTCAGCTGCTGGTAGATCGATTCGGCTATGTTGTTGTTGCCGCGCCAGTCGGTCGCCCGCTCGGCGTAGGTGAACTGGTCCATGTAGTGCCCGCCGGTCCGGGCGGCGAGGGTCGCGGACTCCTCGTACATCTTCCGCGAGTCGTCGACGAAGTGGCACCTGCCACCGTGGAATTCGATGAGGCGGCACTTCTCCGCACTGGTGGTGCGAGGCATCACGGCGATGAAGGGCACGCCGATCAGCTTGGCGAAGTACGCCTCGGAGACGGCGGTCGAGCCGCTCGACGCCTCGATGACCGGCTTGCCCGGCCGGATCCAGCCGTTGCACAGCCCGTACAGGAAGAGCGATCGCGCCAGCCGGTGCTTGAGGCTCCCCGTCGGGTGGGTGGACTCGTCCTTGAGGTAGAGATCGATGCCCCACGACTCGGGCAGCGGGAAGCGCAGCAGATGGGTGTCGGCCGAGCGGTTGGCATCGGCCTGCACTTTCCGTACGGCTTCTTTGAGCCAGGCCCGGTACTCGGGATCGCTGCGGTCCACATCGACGGTGGCCATCGCCTCGTAGGTGGTCATGCGCCCCGCTCCTCACTCTCAGACCGACGCTTCCCACTGTCCACGATAAGCCCCTCACCTGCACAAACGTTCACTTTGGGGATCCATAGGGGTTGCTTGTGGAAGCGGCGGGGAGGCGCTCTGGTGCCCGTGCGGGTGCCTGTGCAGACTGAGGTGCAGGAGCGGGCGCGAAGGGGGCGGCCATGTCGGATGCGGAGTTCACGGCAGCCATGCCGGAGCCGGAGTTCAGCGCCACGGGCGTGCGGATCGAGCGGTGGCCACGCTCGCTCACGACGGCCGGTCAGGTGCTGGTCGAGGGCGGCACACTCGCCCTGCTGACCAGTTACGGACGGGTCATCGACAGCGCGCCCGTGCAGGCGGTCAGGGTGGGCAGGCCCTGGTTCACCGGAAGCGGCGACAGCGCGGTCGCCACGGTCAACGGCACCCGCTACCGGCTGACGCTGAGCGGCCCCCGACGGGATCTCGGCGACGAGGCGCTGACCGGGCGGCTCCTGAAGGTGCTCCGCAAGGCCGGGAGCTGACCCGGCTGAGCCGCCGAACCGTCCCCCACCTGCGCCGCGTGTGCGCGGAGTTGCGGATGTGTCACGCCGGGTTCACTCTTGACTCATCACTCAGGGTTCACCGGTGGTGACACTGTGATTCAGTCCCGCCGGCACAGACAGCAGGCAGCAGCCAACTGCTGGATCCGATCCTTCGTCTTCTTCCGGACCTCATTCGGGGAGTCGCAGCCGTGATCAGCGAGGCAAGCAGGCATTGCACGGTGGAGCTCCAGGCTCTTCCGTCGCGGATCGGTCAGGTCCGCAGAATCGTGTCGGCGCAATTGCGCTACTGGCAGCTCGATCGCTTGATCGACCAGGCGGCTCTCGGCGTCACCGAGCTCCTGACCAACGTCCACCGGCACGCACAGCCCGACAAACTGTGCACCGTGGAGATGGAGCTGCTCTTCGACCGGCTCACCGTTTCGGTGCACGACCACGACCCCCGGATACCGGTGCTCGGATCCGCGGGACCGCTCGAGACCACCGGCCGTGGACTCGCGCTGATCGAGGCCGTGAGCGAGAGCTGGGGAGTGCTGCCCAAGGGCGACGCGGGCAAGGTCGTCTGGTTCACGCTGCCCACGGCACTCCCGGCCCCGGCGGCACCGTCGCCGTACGCGGTCACCGCGGTGTTCGGTGCGGCCACCACCCCCTTCCCCGTCGTCGAGGCGGAACCGCGGGAACGCGCCCCGGTGCGGGCGGCCGTGGCGACCTGAGGCGGCACCGCGGGCCGGACCCGGCCGACCACGTCCATGCCGTCCGACCGGCCGCCCCGCACTCCGGGGCGGCCGGTCGAGGTGCGGGTGTCGGGCCGGGCCGCCCGTCGCCTGCGGTCCGAACCGCTCATGACGTTCCCCCGCACGGCAGGAGCGTCACCCCGGAAGGGCGTTCCGGCCGTCGTGCGGCCGGCGGCGGTGTGCCCACTGCCCGGGGAGTACGGGTGCGCCGAGGTCAGACGACCGGGATCAGCGTGAGGTAGGCGAAGCCCAGCACGTTCCGGTAACCACGCAGCCAGCTCGCCCGGTGACGGTCCACCCGCTCGCGGGTGCTGCCGGCGAGCGGGTGCCCCTGGTGGTGGGCGAGCCACTCCTCCACGTCGGCCAGATAGCCCGACTCGAAGTCCTCCCACTCCGATTCGCCCGCGGTCTCGATCGCCTCGACACGGAATCCGGCCGCGGTGGCGGCCTCGACGACATCGGCCAACAGGAGGTGGTCGTCGGCCCGGGCGTCCGGCCACATCGCGGCCAGCTCCTCCGCCGCGGGAACGCGCTGCCAGAACCCCTCGCCGAAGAGCACGCGCCCGCCCGGGACCACCAGTGAACGCAGCGCGCGGAGCGCGGTGGTGGTCGCCGGGAGAGCCGCGGAGGCGTCGGTGCCGTCCGGACCGAGCAGCGCCTGGCCGGAGCCCACGCACAGCACGACGTCGGCGGGCCCGTGCCGGGTGCCGGCGGCGGACTCATCGAGGAACCGGGCCCGCTCGAGGAGCCCGCGCTCCTCGGCGCTGCGGCGTCCGCGGGCCAGGTCGTCCCCGTTCAGGTCGATCCCCACGCCCCTGGCTCCGGGCGCCGCCTCCAGAAGCCGCAGCATCAACTCGCCCCAGCCGCAGCCGATGTCGAGCACACAGGCCGGCTCCCGGCGGGCGAGTCGCGCGACGAGTCGGTCGGCACGCTCCTCGGACAGCGGCCCGTGGAAGGTGAGGCGGGTCAGGCGGGGCGGGAGAGCGTCGTCGGCCATGCCGTGGACCGTACGGCGACCGGCCCGTGGCCGCATCCGAATTCCCGTGGGCCACCGGCGTGTCGGCTCTGGCCCCGGGCGGCCGCCCGCGGCGCGACGACTGTCCGCCCTCAGGTCCCGCGGCACGCCCGTCGCCCACGACCCGGTGTCGGAGCGCAAGGCCGGCGGCACGGCCGCCCCGGCATCCCCGGTCCCCGGCGCTCCTGCCGCGGACCTCCTGAGGCCGCCGTTCCGACGTACCGAAGCTCCCGGGCGCCGCGCCCGGCAGGCGATCGGGGCGAACTCCAGGGCCACGCCCGCGGTGCCCGGGCCGCACACCGGCCTCACTGTCCGCGGGCGCTCACGAAACGCGCTGCGCCGCCGCGCTCAGCGGATCGTCGAGCACCGGCTGCCAGGCCAGTTCCGCCGCACCCACCAGGCTGTTGTGGTCGAGGGTGCACGGCAGGATGGGCACACTGCCGCTCCGGCCCCACAGGCTGCGGTCGGCGACCACGGCCCGCAGGCGTTCCGGGTCGGCGTCGAGAAGTTCGCGGTGCAGGCCGCCGAGGATGATGCGGTCGGGGTTGAGGATGTTGACGAGCCCCGCGAGCCCGAGGCCCAGCCGGTCGACGATCTCCTCGGCCGCCGCCCGCACGGTCGGGTCGCCGTACTCCGTGCGCAGCAGATCCCTGGCCTGCTGGAGCAGGGAGACCTCGGGACCGGGGTCGCGGTCGGCCGCGGTGAGGAACGCGAGCGGGTCGGCCTCCACGTCGAGACAGCCGCGGCTGCCGCAATGGCAGGCGCGCCCCTCGGGGTTGACCGTGACATGGCCCACTTCCAGGGCCAGGCCCGCGCTGCCGGTGTGCAGTCTGCCGTCGAGGACGAGCGCACCGCCGACGCCACGGTGCCCGGTGGCGACGCAGAGGAGGTGCCGGGCACCGCGGCCGGCACCGTGCCGGTGCTCGGCGAGGGCGGCGAGGTTGACGTCGTTGCCGGTGAAAGCGGGTCCTGTGATGCCGGCCGCCTGCACGCAGTCGGCGAAGATGTCGCGGACCGGTGCACCCGCCGGCCAGGCGAGGTGCAGCGGGTTGAGGGCGGTGCCCTCGGGCTCGGCGACGGCGGAGGGCACGGCGAGCCCGGCACCCACGCAGCGTCGGCCGGACTCCGCCAGCAGTTCCGCGCCCGCCTCGACGACCTCGCCGAGCACCTGGGCGGGATCGGCGGAAACCGTGACGCAGCCGGGCGCGGTCGCGACCATCGTGCCGCCGAGTCCGACCAGCGCGGCCCGGAATCCGTCGGCGTGCACCTGGGCGGCGAGGGCGACGGGGCCGTTCTCGTCGACGGCGAGCCGGTGGGAGGGACGACCCTGGGAGCCGGCGGCCGCTCCGGGCCGGGAGTCCACCCTGATGAGACCGAGCGCCTCCAGTTCCGCTGCGACCGCACCGGCCGTGGCCCTGGTGACGCCCAGCTCGGCGGTCAGCACGGCCCGGGTGGGCGCGCGGCCCGTGTGGACCAGTTCCAGTGCGGGTCCGAGGGCGCTGCGGCCTCGCTCAAGCCGCGTCCTGGTGCTCGTCGCCTTGCCGTTCATGGGCGAAGTCTCCCATGATCCCGCAGACGGAGGGGCGTTCCGTCGGGGGGCGGCGCCCTGCGGGCGGAGGACGGCTCCGGGGAAGAGGCCGACGCGGCCTGCGTACCCCGTCCCCCGAGCGCGACCGGACGCGGATCGCGCAGGTTCCCCGTACATGGGCCCGGTCGGTCGGCGCGGTTGTGCGGGGGTGGCGGCGGCCCCTATCCTCATTTTGTGCCGCTACTAAACAAACCCTCGCCCCACTCCCTCACCCGGCTCCGGATCGCGCTCACGGCCTTCTTCGCCCTCGACGGCTTCCTCTTCGCGGGCTGGGTCGTCCGCATCCCCGCCATCAAGGAACAGACCGGCGCCTCGGCGAGCGATCTCGGCCTCGCTCTCCTCGGCGTCTCCGCCGGCGCCGTGGTGACGATGACGCTCACCGGGCGCCTGTGCCGGCGCTTCGGAAGCCGTCCACTGACCGTCGCGGCCGCGGTTCTGCTCTCGCTCGGCATCGCGCTGCCCGCACAGACCCACTCCGCACTCGACCTCGGCCTGGTGCTGCTGGTGTTCGGAGCCGCGTACGGCGGGATCAACGTGGCCATGAACAGCGCCGCGGTGGACCTGGTCGCGGCGCTGCGAAGGCCCGTCATGCCCGGCTTCCACGCCGCCTTCAGCCTGGGCGGCATGATCGGCGCCGGCCTCGGCGGACTGGTGGCCGCGGGCCTCTCGGCCTCCTCGCACCTGCTCGCCCTCACCGTCACCGGGCTCGCCGTCACGGCCGCGGCCGGACCGGTGCTGCTGCGGCACCCCACTCCCGCCGTCCACGAGAGCACCGGCCGGTCCGCGTCCCCCGGCGAGCGCGGGAACGACCCGGTCCGCCCCTCCCGCCGCACAAGGCGGCTCGTCGCGGTCTTCGGCGTCATCGCCCTGTGCACCGCGTACGGCGAAGGGGCGCTGGCCGACTGGGGAGCGCTCCACCTGGAACAGGACCTCGGGGCGCACTCGGGGGTGGCGGCAGCCGGATACTCGCTGTTCGCCCTGGCGATGACGGCGGGGCGGCTCTCCGGCACGACCCTGCTGGAACGGCTCGGCCAGACCCGGACGTTGGTCGCGGGCGGCGCGACGGCAGCCGCCGGAATGCTGCTCGGCGCACTGGCGCCGACGGTCTGGGCGGCCCTGCTGGGATTCGCCGTGACCGGACTCGGACTGGCGAACATCTTTCCCGTCGCGGTGGCGCGAGCGGGTGCGCTCGCCGGGCCCGCCGGTGTGGCCACCGCCTCCACCCTGGGGTACGGCGGCATGCTGCTGGGGCCTCCGGCGATCGGCTTCCTCGCCGACTGGTTCTCGCTGCCGGTGGCACTGACGACGGTGGCCGCGCTCGCCGCCACGGCCTCGGTGATCGGTTGTGCCGTCCGCCGAATCCCGGCCGGAACGACCGCGGAGGTGCCGGCCGACGACCGGCGTCCACCCGTCACCGCGTCGCCTGCCGGAGCGGAGCAGTGCCGGAGCGAGCCGCGCTGACGCGGTGGGGGTGCCGACGCGAAGGTCTCGGTCCTCGTCCAGGTGGTCCCGCACGGCCTGTTCCTACGGCTGCCGCCGCGGAGCGGCCGCATACTTCGCGACCGCGCGGTGCCTGAAGGACGCCCCCGCCGCCTCCCGTCCCCACCCACTCCGGGCCGAACTCCCGGGCGGAGCCCCCTTGTCGGCGCGCCTCCGGCAGAATGCCGCCATGGAGACGGCCGAACTGATCGAGTACCTGGGCGCGGAGGGCCGGTTGCTGGCCGGAGCCGCCGAGGCGGCGGGACCGGACGCAGCCGTGCCGACCTGCCCGGGGTGGCAAGTCAGGGACCTGCTGCGGCACACCGGCACGGTGCACCGCTGGGCGACGGCGTTCGTGACCGAGCGGTACGCGGAGTACCGCCCGGACGCGGGTGAGCCCGAGCTGGACGGGAGGGCCCTGCTGGAGTGGTTCGAAGAGGGACACGGTCTGCTCGTGGAGGCACTGTCCGGGGCCCCGGCCGACCTCGACTGCTGGACCTTCCTCCCTGCGCCCTCTCCGCTGGCCTTCTGGGCGCGCCGTCAGGCCCATGAGACGGCCGTCCACCGTGTGGACGCCGAGGCCGCGCTCGGCGAACCGGGCCCCGTACCCGAGCGGCCGGCCGCCGACGGCATCGACGAGCTGCTGCGCGCGTTCCACGGCCGCCGGCGAAGCCGGGTGAGGAGCGACGCACCGAAAGTCCTGCGAGTGCGGACCACGGACACCGGCGACGTGTGGACCGTGCGGCTGTCGACCGAACCGCCGCGCACCGACCGCTCGTCGGAAGGGCCCGCGGACTGCGAGCTGAGCGGTCCGGCAGAACGGCTGCACCTCGTGCTGTGGAACCGGCTTCCGGTAACGGCCGTGACGCTGGACGGCGACGAGGAAATCGCCCGACTGTGGCGGGACAACTCGGCGATCACCTGGGCCTGAGCGTCCCCGCTCCGCCGACCGTACCGGCCACCGGCGACCACCGCGCCGCGTTCCCGCACCGAGACACCGCGCGCCGGAGCGGCCCCGCGTCCGACCCGTGAGCCGCGGCCCCTCCCGCGCCCGTCGCTCCGTCGGACACACGGGACCCGGTGGGGCCCTCCGCGGGCGGGCGAACGCCCTGCCGTCAGCGGGCCGTCCGGTCCGCAGGCGGCCGGGAAGGCACCGCCCGCCGGAGCGGCCCGACCTTCGCGTGGCACTCGCGTGCCCCGTCGGTTGAGCACCACCCGTGCCCCGCGCCGGTCGTCGCCGCACGTGTGGCGGGACACCGGGCCGCCCTTCTCCAGCCGGGCTGTCAGCCGGGACGGGGAGCTCTGGCCGGACTCACCGCAGCCCTGAGACACTCCCCGCATGGGGGAACGTACACAGGCACAGCGGGACGAGATGACCGTCGAGATCGGTTACGCACTGCTCAGCGCGGCCTTCGCGGCCGCGGCGGTGTTCGGGGCGATCGCGGGACCGAAGCTGATGTTCGCCATGCCGTACGCAGTCGAGCGCGGGCTGCTCCTCGCCGCCACGGCAGCGGCGGCGCTGGTCTTCCCGCTGCGGGTGGTGACGGTGCTGCGGCGGTTCTCCCGCGAGGCGGACCGACGCGGCCTGCCGGACCGGGCCGGTCAGGCCGGTCGACCGGTGCGGCCCGGTCAGACCGGAGGGAACGGGGCGGCCGGTGGCCCCTGATCCGCCCGGGCGGGCCGCCGGACCGGCCGCGAATCGTGGCCGGGGACGACGGATCGGGCACGGTCCCGGGCGCCCGGCTCCACCGTCGTCCGGCCGACGTGCGTCCTGGCCGTGGGCGGGCAGGCCACGAGGCGGCGGGCGATCTCCTCGCCGGGCAGACCGATGTCGACGAGAACCGTCACCTCCCTTTCCCGCTCGGTGAGTTCTGCGAGGGCACCGGCACCGGCGGGTTCCTTGGAGGGGGCCGCGGACACGGCGATGAGCCGGCGCGTCGCGCCCGCGGCAGCGGGGCGTCGCCCCCACCACCGCCCGTGCCGCACACCGCGGTTCCAAAGCGCCCGGACCCGGCCGGCCGTCGCGCTCCTCGGCTCGGCGAACGGTGGCCACACGCACTCCCGCGGAGCACGGTGCCGGTCGTGACGCCCCGGCCGGGGTCAGCCCCGGGCCCCGGCGGACGGGGCGATCCCCGCCTCCCGGCCGATCCGGGCCGCGGCCTGTGCGAAGAACGCGTCCCTGTCCTCCACGATCCGGTGGAACTGCCCGAACACCTCGAAGGAGATCAGCCCGAAGAGCTGCGACCAGGCGGCCACCAGGGAGACCACGAGCTCCGGCGGCAGTTCGGGGGCGAGGTCCGCCGCCATCCGCCCGGCCTCAGGGCGCATCTCCTCGGGGAGTTCGGGGGGCGCGGTACCGGGTCCGCGGTGGGCGTCGCTTGCGATGCCGACAAGGGCGAGGCCCACCCGGGAGGCGGGCGCGACGGTGGTCTGCGGGGCGGCGTAGCCGGGTACGGGCGAGCCGTAGATCAGCGCGTACTCGTGCGGGTGCCCGAGGGCCCAGGCGCGCACGGCGGCGCAGACGGCGACCCAGCGGGTGAGTGGGTCGCCGTCGGTACCGGCGGCCTTCTCGGCGGCGGCGCCGACGGAGTCGTACGCGTCCACGATCAGCGCGGTGAGCAGATCGTCCCGGCTGGGGAAGTACCGGTAGAGGGCCGAGGAGACCATACCGAGCTCCCGGGCGACGGCGCGCAGGGAGAGCCTGGCGGCGCCGTCGGCGGCGAGTTGCCTGCGCGCCTCTGCCTTGATGGCCGCGGTGATCTCACCGCGGGCCCGCTCCCTCGCTCCCCGGACGGCGGGGCCGGTGCCGCCGGACCGGCCGGTGCGGTGCTCACTGTTCATGGGGAGCAGTCTGCCACGACCGAGAGCACCGACCAACGACGAGAGCACTGCTCTTGCACGGACGGGCGAGCCTCGTGCACACTGCCCTCGAGCGAGAGCAGTGCTCTCTCCCGGATCCGGTGCCCGGTCCGGGGTCACGTCCACGGAGGTCGTCGCCATGTCGTCGTCGCCGCACTACATCAAGGCCGGACCGATCGCTCGGAGTTTCAACAACCTCGTCGGCCGGCTGGCCCGGCACGGCGTCAGCCTGCTCGGGTCCGCAGAGCTCTCCGTGCGGGGCCGCAAGAGCGGCCGGATGCAGCGCATCCCCGTCAATCCGCACAGCCACGGAGGCGAGCAGTACCTGGTCTCGGCCCGCGGCCACTCCCAGTGGGTCCGCAACATGCGCGCGGCGGGCGGCGGGGAACTCCGCGTCGGCCGCAGGGTCCGTACGTTCACCGCCACCGAGATGGTGGACGACACCGAGAAGGTCCCCGTCCTTCGCGCCTATCTGAAGCGCTGGGGCTGGGAGGTGAACCAGTACTTCAAGGGCGTGACCGCCAAGTCCTCGGACCAGGAGCTCCTGGCGGCCGCCGCCGACCATCCGGTGTTCCTGATCACGGTGGAGAAGTGATCCCCGTGGAGCGGCGTCCCCGTGCGGAGGCCCCCCGCACGGAGAAGCGACCCCGGCCGCGGGCGGCCGCGCCCGGACCGCACATCGCACGGTGATCACCGCGCGGCCGGCGATCAGGGCGTGACGCGCGCCCCGTCCTCCCCGTCGCTCCCACGGGCGGCGTCCGCCGTCCCGTCCAGCGGGGCCGGCGGCGCGGGGCGGGAGCGGTCCATGGCCTCCAGGGCGCGCCGGGCGAACCCGTGCGTCCGCACGATGCCGGCCAGCGTCGTGGCCCCGCGGGTGATGTCCGAGAACGCCTTCCAGGCCGGACGGAAACCCGTGATCACCGCGTGCAGGATTCCCGGGCGCCGCTCGAACACCGCGAGCATCCGCCGACCGACGCCCATCTCCACGCCCAGCCCCGCCTTGATGGCGAACGCGTAGTTGAGCGCCTGGCGGCGGGCGTCGACGGCGTCGTTCGCCTCCGCGACCCGCACCGCCCACTCCCCGGCCAGCCGGCCCGAGCGCAGCGCGAAGGAGATGCCCTCCCGGGTCCACGGCTCCAGCAGTCCCGCCGCGTCACCGCAGACCAGCACCCGCCCCCTCGACAGCGGCGAGTCGTCACTGCGGCAGCGGGTCAGATGACCGGAGGAGACGGCCGGTTCGAACCCGGCCAGTCCCAGCCGGGCGATGAAGTCCTCCAGATAGCGTTTGGTGGCGGCGCCCTCACCGCGGGCGGAGATCACCCCGACCGTCAGCACGTCGCCCTTCGGGAACACCCAGCCGTAACTCCCCGGCATCGGGCCCCAGTCGATGAGCACCCGGCCCGCCCAGTCCTCCGCGACCGTGGCGGGCACGGGGATCTCGGCCTCCAGGCCCAGATCCACCTGGTCCGTCCTCACCCCGACATGGGCTCCTATGCGGCCGGCGCTGCCGTCCGCCCCGACAACGGCGCGGGCGAGGACGGTCTCGCCGTCGGCGAGCACGACCGCGACGGTACGGCGATCGGGCACGGCCGGTCCGTGCTGCTCGACCCGGGAGACGGTCGCACCGGTGCGCAGGACCGCGCCGGCCTTCTCCGCGTGCTGCACCAGAGCGGCGTCGAACTCCGGGCGGTTGATGAGCCCGAACAGCATCCGCCGCGAACGACGGGTACGGGCCAGCCTGCCGTTCATCGAGAACGTGACCGCGTGCACCCGGTCCTTCAGGGGAAGTTCGAAACCGGGCGGCAGTGCGTCCCGCGAGGGACCGATGATCCCGCCGCCGCAGGTCTTGTAGCGAGGCAGCTCGGCCTTCTCCAGAAGGAGCACCCGTCTGCCGGTCACCGCGGCCGCGTAGGCCGCCGACGCTCCCGCGGGGCCCGCGCCGACCACGACGACGTCCCACACCGGCTCGTCCCGCCCGTTGACGGCATCTGCGTTCTCGCTGCTCACGATGTGCTTCTGCTCCCGATCCGACGCTCGGTCCAAGGTCTCCACGGCATCCTACGGCGCGACCCCCGCCCGTCCCGCTGTGGGAGGATCGCCGTACCTTCGCACTACACACAACGTCGCACCCACAAGGAGCGTGCCCATGACCGCGAATCCGATCGCCGAGACCGTCGCGTCCCTGATGCCCCGCGCGAAGGCGGAGCTCGCGGAGCTGGTCGCGTTCGAATCGGTGGCGGACCCGGCGGTGGCTCCCAGGAGCGAGTGCGAGGCCGCCGCGAACTGGGTCGCGGACGCGCTGCGCGCCGAGGGCTTCCAGGACGTGGCGCTGCTCGACACCCCCGACGGCTCGCAGTCCGTGTACGGCTTCCTGCCCGGCCCCGAGGGCGCCGGCACCGTCCTGCTGTACGCGCACTACGACGTACAGCCGAAGCTCGACGAGTCGGCGTGGGTGTCGCCCCCGTTCGAGCTGACGGAGCGCGACGGCCGCTGGTACGGGCGCGGCGCCGCCGACTGCAAGGGCGGCTTCATCATGCACCTGCTCGCGCTGCGCGCCCTCAAGGCGAACGGCGGGGTGCCCGTCTCCGTCAAGGTGATCGTCGAGGGCTCCGAGGAGCAGGGAACCGGCGGCCTCGAGCGGTACGCCGAGGCGCATCCGGACCTGCTCGCCGCCGACACGATCGTCATCGGCGACGCCGGCAACTTCCGGGTGGGACTGCCCACCGTCACGGCGACGCTGCGCGGCATGACGATGATCCGGGTCACGATCGACACCCTGGCGGGCAATCTGCACTCCGGGCAGTTCGGCGGCGCCGCCCCCGACGCGCTGGCGGCGCTGATCCGCGTCCTGGACTCGCTTCGCGCCGAGGACGGATCGACGGTGATCGAGGGGCTCGACGCCGACACCGCCTGGGAGGGACTCCAGTACCCGGACGCCGACTTCCGCGAGGACGCCAAGGTCCTCGACGGTGTGGACCTGATCGGCAGCGGCACGGTGGCCGACCGGATCTGGGCGCGCCCGGCCGTCACGGTGATCGGCATCGACTGCGCCCCCGTCGCGGGCGCCACCCCGTCGGTGCCGGCGAGCGCCCGCGCACAGATCAGTCTGCGGGTCCCGCCCGGCCAGGACGCCGCCGAGGCGACGAAGCTGCTGTTCGCCCACATCGAGAAGCACACGCCGTGGAACGCCCGGGTGAGCGTCGAGCAGGTCGGCCAGGGCCAGCCGTTCCTCGCCGACGTGCGGAGCCCGGCGTACACGGCCATGGCCGACGCCATGCGGATCGCCTACCCGGGCCAGGAGATGCAGGCCGCCGGCATGGGCGGCTCGATCCCGCTGTGCAACACGCTCGCCGAGCTGTACCCGTCGGCGGAGATCCTGCTGATCGGGCTGAGCGAGCCCGACGCCCGGATCCACGCCGTCAACGAGAGCGTCTCGCCGGAGGAACTGGAGCGTCTGTCCGTGGCCGAGGCGCACTTCCTGGTCAACTACGCGCGCTCCCGCCGGGCATAGGGAGCACCGTGGGCCCGGTGCACGCTCTCGGCGAACTTCGCCGAGAGCGTGGATCCGGGTGGCGACGGGCCGTCACCGCGTACGTTCGCCGCATGGATGTCATCGAGGTACTGCCGCAACTGCACATGTTCCGCTTCCGCATCGGCCAGGCCTTCCTGTAGCGCGACGGGGACGTGCTCACCCTGATCGACGCCGGGGACGTGACAGCCGCACCGGGCGTGGAGCGGGCGGTCCGCTCGCTCGGCGCCGATCCGGCAGGGCTGCGCCGGATCGTGCTGACGCACTGCCATCGGGACCACATCGGCGCCGCCGGGGAACTCGCGCGCCGGTTCGGAGCCGAGGTGCCGGCCCACCGGCTGGACGCTCCGGTGATCCGCGGCACGGCTCCGGTGCCCGAACCGGTGCTGCTGGACTGGGAACGCCCGCTGTACGAGCACGCCCTCACGGTCCCGGTGGCGCCGCCGGTGCGGGTGGACCGGGAGCTGGAGGACGGCGACGAGCTGGACTTCGGCGGCGGGGCCCGGGTGGTGCACGTCCCGGGCCACACCGACGGCTCGGTGGCGGTCCATCTGCCCCGCCACGGGGTCCTGTTCACCGGGGACGCGGTCGCGGGAGTCGGCCGGGTCATGCCGGGCGTCTTCAACGTGGACCGTGAGCGGGCGGTGGAGTCGGTGCGGAGGCTGGCGTCCCTGGCGCCGTCCACGGTGTGCTTCGGCCACGGCGACCCGCTCACGGAGGACGCGGCCGTCGTCCTGAGTGGTGCGGCCGAGGCCGCGCCGTGACACGGGACGGCGCGGCACGGTTCGCTTCCGGGCGCGAGTCCGGCCCATGCGTCGCGAGCCGGGCCGCCCGTTGACCGTGCACCGCCGGCCGTCCGGCCGTCCGGCCGTCCGGCCGACTCGACGCACCCGGCGGCACCGGACGCGCGCGCCCCGTACTCATCGGACGGGGACGCCGTCCTCCAGGTTCAGCACCGTCCCGCGTTCCCTGGCCCGCAGGGCCCAGCGCAGCCGTTCGTAGCGGACCGGGGGCAGCATCCCCGCGGCCTCCTCCTCCGAGGCGAAACGCCATTCCCTCAGTTCGGCCCCGGGCAGGCTCACCCGCTCGGCCGCGTCGTCGCCGGTGAGCCGCCCTCCGTCGAACAGCAGCCGAAGCCCTCCGTACCCGGGTGGCCGGGGCGGCTCCCAGTCGACGACGAGCAGCCTGGGTACGGCGCCGAGTTCGATCCCTATCTCCTCGGCGACCTCCCGGATCCCCGCGCGTGCCGGCGCCTCGCCCGCCTCGACGACCCCGCCGGGGAACTCCCAGCCGGGTTTGTAGGTGGGGTCGACGAGGAGCACCCGGTCCTGTTCGTCGAAGAGGAGGACTCCGGCGGCGAGGGTCTCGGCCGTGGGTTCCGCCGTCTGCACGATGTCACTGACCCCGGCCGCGCCGGAGCGCACCGCCTCGGCGACGGTCTCCGCGGTCTCCCTCGGCGTGAGGCGCGAGTTGTCGACGGCGTGGGCGTCGGCGCTCAGCCAGCCGAGGGCGGTGCGGTAGCGCTCGATGTGGTCGTCCGCCTCGTCCGCCCCCGGGCGTTCCCCGGGTGCGGACGGCTCCTCGCGGGCGGTGATCCGCGAGCGCAGGATCGTTTCGTCCGGGCGGAGGAGCACATGCCGGACCGGGATCCGGCGCGCGGCGAGACCGCCGAAGATCTCGTCGCGGTACTCCTGGCGCAGCAGGGTCATCGGAACCACCAGCACCCCGCCTACCTCGGCGAGCAGCGCGGCCGCGGTGTCCACGACCAGCCGGCGCCAGATGGGCAGGTCCTGGTGGTCCGTCACTTCGGCGAGCCGTTTCTGCGGCAGCAGTGCCCGCATCGCCCCGCCGATCACCTCGGGGTCGTACAACGTGCTGTTCGGGATCAGATCGATCAGCTCGCGAGCAGTGGTCGTCTTGCCCGCGCTGAACGCACCGTTGATCCAGACGATCACGGTTCCCCCTCCTCCGTAGCCCCCTGTGGACTGCCCGCAACACCCTGCCACGGAAACGTCACTCCGGATGCGTCGCGCCCGCCGCGCGGACCCGGGCCGTAACACACCCGGACGGAGCTTCGTTGGGGATCACGGACGAGCGAGGGGGTGCGGATGCGCCGAACGGTGCTGGAGACGTTTCCCGCCGGTGGCCCGCGAGGGAGCCGGCCGGCGGAGGAGTTCGCGCGGGCACGCCGGGACGAGGGCGTCCCGGCGGAGGTGGTCATGGATCTGGACACGGACGCTTTCCTCGTCGTGATCCCACAGCAGGGGGCCGAGTCCCGCTGAGCCCGTCGCCCCGGATCACAGGGCCCAGTACGGTCCCGAGACGACACGGTGGAGCAGTCGCACCGACGATCCGTCCGGTGTGGTCGCCCGGACCTCGAACCGCAGATGACGGCCCTTGGGCACGTCCGCGGTGCACTGGAACTGGTGGCCGCCCGGCCCCTTTGCGCTGACGGAGAGGTACGCGGACGGGTTCCGGCCCGCGGTGTCCGTCAGATAGAACCGGCCCTCTATCCGCGCCTCCTGGTGGGTGCTGTCGGCGAACAGCAGGTGGACCAGGGTGGAGTGACGCCGGGGCCCCGCGTGCAGGACGGCGTCCGTGAAGGCCAGGCCCGTCCAGACACCGGAACGGAGCGTGACGTCCAAGGAGTTGGACTCGTTCAGCATGGACGGCATGTCGGGGTCCTCCTGGGGCGGGCCCTGTCCGGTCGCGAGGGCGACGATTCGGGGGAAGACGACGTTCCTGAACTGGCGCACCCGGGCGTCCCCCGGGCAGGCGGTGCCGGACACCGCCCAGGCGGAGTGCAGACGGTGGTAGCCGTAGCCGGGGTCGTCGTGGCTTCGGCAGATGCGCAGCGGGATGCCGTGCCGTTGGTGCAGCCACACCCCGAGCCGGACCAGCTGCTCGACCTGGGCATCGGTCCACGGGTCCGACGACTTGGTGTTCGACGCGGTCTCGATGCTGACGGCGCCGGTTCCGTCCGGGCGCCGGTTCGCGCCCGCGTTGGCGTCGGCACGGGTCTCGGTGCCGATGTACTGGCCCAGGTCGCCCTCGTAGCCGAGGCCGAAATGGGACTCGAGGTTGGTGGACTTCCAGTACTCGTAAAGCCGTTGAGCGGTCCACGGCGCGGCGATGCTGTGCAGGATGAACTGGGTGGGCCGGATGGCCGGCTGACCGTCCGACTCGGGCTGCAGCTCGTACTTGGTGGCACCCGGGTACCAGGCCATGTGCGCACCCCCTTCTGTCGTGCACATGACCCTGATGCCGCAGGTCAGGGTCCGGGAAACCCCGGCTCGGGGCATTTCGGCGCGGCGCGGGGGGCGTATCCGCGCACAAGCGGCGCCCGTCGCTCCACCACATGTCGCGGCGACCGCTCCTCCCCCGCCCCCCGCCCTCGCATGAGCACGGGAAGTGCGTCACAGTGCGTCACCGTCGCACCGCCCGGGACTCCGAAGGATGCTGTCGCGGCGATCGCCACCCCCGCCGGCCACGGCGTCGGCGTCCGCGCGGCTCCGGACGCCTGCCGCCCATCCCCGGAAGACGGCCGAACACCGGCGGGCGGATCACTCCACCGGCGGACCGCCCTCCCGGGTCTGCGCGACGCCCCTCCTCGCCACGCTCGGCGACGGCCCGACACGCCGATGATCGCGTTCCCTCGGTCGGAGCAGCGGGCGACGCCTTATGGGTCTATTCAGGGAGCTATCCGGTGATTTACATGCTTATCGTCGGCGTGTTGACGCCTCATCGGATGGGGGCGTCCGAAGAGAGCTCGGAGATCTTATGCGTGCAGCAGTTATCGCTCTTGCCCTCGCGGCCTCGATCGCCACGGCCGCACCGGCGACCGCCGTCGGCATGGACGATGGAGGCAACGAGAACGGCGGCGGAGGCAACGGTCTGACCGTCAACGGTCTGACCAGTGACCAGAGGCTCGTGCAGTTCCGTGCCAACCGTCCGCAGGACGTCAAGGAGATCGGCGCGGTCACCGGACTTCAGGAGGACACGACGCTGGTCGGCATCGACTACCGGGCGCAGGACGGCCGGCTGTACGGCGTCGGCAACGCCGGCGGCGTGTACACCATCAATGCGCAGACCGCGGTGGCCACCCTGCTCCACCGGCTCGAGGTCCTGCTGGAAGGCACCCACTTCGGCGTGGACTTCAGCGCTGCCGCCAACCGGCTGCGGATCATCAGCGACACCGGTCAGAACCTCCGTCACAACGTCGAGGACGGCAACACCGAGGAGGACACCGACCTCACGGTCCTCGGGGTGACAGGCGCGGCCTACACGAACAACGACATGGCACCGGCCACCGACACCACGCTGTTCGTCATCGACACGAACGGCGACCAGGTGGGCGTCGTCTCCCCGCCGAACAGCGGCGATTTCGAGTCCACCGGTGACCTGGGGGTGAACGCCGGCCTCCCGGCCGGATTCGACATCCACTTCTCGGCCAAGGCCGCGAACCAGGGTTTCGCCTCTCTCCAGACCAACGGCGGCACCACCGGCTTCTACCGGGTCAACCTGCTGACCGGTGAGGCCACCATGGTCGGCCAGGCGTTCCCGGTCCAGGTGGTCGACATCGCGGTGCCCCTGAACCAGAACCAGGACGACGACAACGACAACGACGGCCCCGGCAACGGCAAGCCCGGCAACGGCAAGCCCGGGAACGGCAACGGGAACGGCAACGGCAACGGCGACTGATCCGGCGCGGCCCGGGCGCATGACGCAGGTGCTGTGCCGGAGCGTTCCTCCGGCACAGCACCGCGGCATGCCCGCCCGACGACGCGTCACCGGATCACGCGCACCCGGGGCGCCGGCCGCCGCACCACCTCCCACCGCCGGGCACCGCGGACCCACCGGCTCCCGACGCCGGCGCGCGTCGCCCGGGGTGTTCCACACGCGGCGGCCTCACGGCCGTGAAAGCGCGGGCCGCTGCCGGAGGGTGGCAGGCCCGGGGATCGCGGCCCCGGGTACGCGGCGCGCCCAACCACCGCCTGGGTGGGGGCGGTTCGGCGCGGTGGCGGAGTCCGCCGGCCTGCGCTCGGCCCCCGCCGGCGCGCCCGGCCCCGGCTCGGCGTCGCCGCCGCCCGTGTCCTCAGCCCGCCGTCGTCGCCGCCGCATGGCCACGCGGGCCGGGCGAGACCGCGGCGGCAGCGCCGAGGAGACCCGCGTCGGTGCCCGTCAGGGCCGGCGCCACGACGAGGTCCTGGACGAAGGAGAGGGTGGCGTAGTCGCGCAGCGCGCGGCGCAGGGGGGTGAAGAGAACCTCGCCCGCGCCCGCCACTCCCCCGCCGACCACGGCGATACCGATCTCGACGAGCGTGGCGGTGGCGGCGATTCCGGCGGCCAGGGCCTGTGCGGCGCGCTCGAAGGAGGCGACCGCGACCGGATCGCCCGCGGCGGCGGCCAGGGCCACGGCGGCCGCCGAGGAGTCCCCGTCCGGGCCGGGGCGCCAGCCGCCCTCAAGGGCCCGGCGGGCGATGTTCGGGCCGCTCGCGATCCCTTCCACGCAGCCGCGCGCCCCGCACGGACAGAGGTCGCCGTCGAGGTCCACACTGATGTGGCCGATGTGACCGGCGTTCCCGGTCGGCCCCGGGTGCAGCCTGCCGCCGAGCACGAGCCCGCCGCCGACGCCGGTGGAGACCACCATGCACAGGGCGTTGTCGTACCCGCGGGCCGCGCCCTGCCAGTGCTCGGCCGCGGTCATCGCGACACCGTCCCCGACCAGTTCCACCGGCAGCCCGCCGGTGGCCGCCCGCACCCGGTCCACCAGTGGAAACCCCCGCCAGCCGGGGACGTTGACCGGGCTGACCGTGCCCGCCGACGCGTTCACCGGACCCGCGCTGCCGATGCCCACCGCGGTGACGTGCAGCCAGATCGGCGAGGCGCAGAGCTCGCCCAGTACCGACGCGACCGCGCGCATCACCGTCTCGCCGTCCTCGCGCGCCGGTGTCGGCCGCTGCGCCCGTACGAGGATCCGGCCGCTGCCGTCCACCAGCGCGCCGGCGATCTTGGTACCGCCGATGTCGAGCGCGGCGACGAGGTCGTTATGCATCGGTGTGCGATTCTCCCGGGGACGGACCAGCTGCTTCTCCCACCAGTCTCCATTCCCCTGACAACGTTGTCCAGGGCCTATGCTCGACGCCACACCCTCGCACAGCCCCGAACCGTGCGCACGCAGTATCCGCCAGGTGCCCGGACAGGCACTCCCGACGACGACAGGACCCCTCATCGTGGCCGAGTTCGCCCGCCGCACCGACACCCGTTACGGCAACCGGCCCACCATGAAGGACGTGGCCGCGCGTGCCGGAGTCGGGCTGAAGACGGTCTCGCGCGTGGTGAACGGCGAGCCGGGCGTCACCCCGGACACCGAACGCCGGGTGCAGGAGGCCATCGAGGCACTGGGATTCCGCCGCAACGACAGCGCGCGCGTGCTGCGCAAGGGTCGTACCGCCTCGATCGGGCTGGTCCTGGAGGATCTGGCCGACCCCTTCTACGGGCCTCTGAGCCGGGCCGTGGAGGAGGTCGCCCGGGCGCACGGAGCCCTGTTGATCAACGGCTCCAGCGCCGAGGACCCCGACCGGGAACAGGAGTTGGTGCTCGCGCTGTGCGCCCGCCGGGTGGACGGACTGATCGTCATCCCCGCGGGTCACGACCACCGCTACCTGGAGCCCGAGATCAAGGCGGGCGTGGCGACGGTGTTCGTGGACCGGCCCGCCGGCCGGATCGACGCGGACGCCGTGCTCTCCGACAGCTTCGGCGGCGCGCGGGAGGGCGTCGCGCATCTGATCGCGCACGGGCACCGGAGGATCGGGTTCATCGGCGACCAGCCGCGCATCCACACCGCGGTGGAACGGCTGCGCGGCTACCGGGCGGCGATGGAGGACGCCGGGCTGCCGGTGGACGAGCGCTGGGTGTCCCTCGGCTCGACGGATCCCGCCCGGGTGACGGCGGCCACGGAGGAGATGCTCGCCGGCACCGAGCCGGTCACCGCCCTGTTCGCGGGCAACAACCGGGTGACGGTGACGGCGGTGCGGCTGCTGGCGGGCCGGGAGGCCCCGGTAGCGCTCGTCGGTTTCGACGACATCGAACTCGCCGACCTGCTGGGCATCACGGTGATCGCCCAGGACGCCGCCGCGCTCGGCCGCACCGCCGCCGAGCGACTGTTCCGCCGGCTGGACGGGGTGTCCGAGGCGCCGGCACGCGTGCAGCTGACGACCCGGCTCCTGGCCCGGGGCTCGGGCGAGGTGCCACCGCCCGGCGCCTGACGGTCCGTCCGTCCGACCGGGACCCCACCGCCCCTTGCGGAGGCCCGCCGCGGCCGGTGCGGCGGGCCTCCTGCGGCCGGACGTCCTCGCGGGCGGCGGTGGCCGTTCCGGCGGCGGCTACTGTGCGGTGACGGTCAGATCGCCGCGGCGCGGCCGGGCGAAGGCGTCGAGCTCGGCCCGGGTGAGGCCGGTGAGGCGCGCGACCTCGGCGTCGTCGAGCGCACCGCAGTCCAGACCGCGCAGCAGATAGCCGCCGAGCGCCTTGGCGGTGGCGGGCTCGTCCATGATGTCGCCCTCGGTCCGGACGACGTACGCGGCGAGGCGTGCCGCCGCGGCCTCCAGGCCCTCGCGGTAGAACGCGAACACGGCGGCGTAGCGGGTCGGGAGGTGGCCGGGGTGCATGTCCCAGCCCTGGTAGTACGCGCGGGCCAGGGCGCGACGCGTCAGCCCGTAGTGGAGCCGCCAGGCCTCGTGCACATGGCCGGTGCCACCGACCGGCAGCACGTTGGTGGAGCCGTCCGAGACCCGGACGCCGGTACCGGCGGCGGCGACCTGCATGATCGCCTTGGCGTGGTCGGCGGCGGGGTGGTCGCTCGCCTGGTGGGCCGCGCTCACGCCGAGGCAGGCGCTGTAGTCGAACGTGCCGTAGTGGAGCCCGGTGGCGCGGCCCTCGGCGGCGTCGATCATGCGGGCGACGGTCGCGGTGCCGTCGGCGGCGAGGATGGCCTGACTGGTCTCGATCTGGATCTCGAACCCGATGCGACCCGCGTCGAGCCCATGGGCCTTCTCGAAGGCTTCGAGGAGCCGGACGAAGGCCGTGACCTGCTCCGCGTAGGTCACCTTGGGGAGGGTGAGGACGAGTCCGCCGGGCAGGCCGCCGTGCTCCATCAGCCCGGTCAGGAAGACGTCGGTCGTGCGGATCCCGCGGTCGCGTACGGCGGCCTCCATGCACTTCATCCGGATGCCCGAGTACGGGGCCGAAGTGCCGCGGGCGCACGCCTCGGAGAGCAGCCGGGCGGCGCGGGCGGCGTCGGCGTCCTCGTCGCGTCCGTGGTAGCCGTCCTCGAAGTCGACCCGCAGATCCTCCACCGGCTCGCGTTCCAGCTTCGCCCGCACCCGGGTGTACACGGGCTCCGCCAGGTCGTCGGGGAGTCCGAGCACCCGCCCGAAGGTCGCGGCGTCCGGAGCGTGCTCGTCCAGCGCGGCGAGCGCCCGGTCGCCCCAGGAGCGGATGGTCCCGGCGTCGAAGGCGTCGCCGGGAACGTAGACGGTGTGGACGGGCTGGCGGGTGCCGGGATCTCCCGGGTACCGGCGGGCGAGTTCGGCGTCCACCGGTGCGAGGGAGGTGCTGATCTCCTCGCTGACCGCGTCGGCGAGGCTCGTCGACACCTTCTCCTGCTGGCCCATCTCGGCACCCTCCACACTCACGTCGTTCCGCCTGACGGAATCAACAATCCGTATGGTGAAGCTATCGGGGTGACTGACCTGCGTCAATCGTCTCCCGGAACGCCGCGGGGCCGCGCGGTGACGTCACCGCGCGGCCCCGTACGGGCTGCTGCCCCACTCAGCCCTTGCGGGCCTTGACCTCGTCGGTCAGCTGGGGGACGACCTCGAACAGGTCGCCGACCACGCCGTAGTCGACCAGGTCGAAGATCGGGGCCTCGGGGTCCTTGTTGACCGCCACGATCGTCTTCGAGGTCTGCATACCCGCCCGGTGCTGGATCGCGCCCGAGATACCGGAGGCGATGTACAGCTGCGGGGAGACGCTCTTGCCGGTCTGGCCGACCTGGTTGGAGTGCGGGTACCAGCCGGCGTCCACGGCGGCGCGGGAGGCGCCGACGGCCGCGCCGAGCGAGTCGGCGAGCGCCTCGATCACCGAGAAGTTCTCGGCGCCGTTGACGCCGCGGCCACCGGAGACCACGATCGCGGCCTCGGTCAGCTCGGGGCGGCCGGTGGCCTCGCGCGGGGTGCGGGAGACGACCTTGGTGCCGGTCGCCTTGTCACCGAAGGTGACGTTCAGCGCCTCGACGGCGCCGGCGGCCGGGGCGGCCTCCACGGGGGCCGAGTTCGGCTTCACCGTGATGACCGGGATGCCCTTGGAGACGCGGGACTTGGTGGTGAACGCGGCGGCGAACGCGGACTGCGTGGCGACCGGACCCTCGTCGCCGGCCTCCAGGTCGACCGCGTCGGTGATGATTCCGGAGCCGATGCGGACCGCGAGACGGGCCGCGATCTCCTTGCCCTCGGCGGAGGACGGCACCAGCACCGCGGCCAGGGAGCCGCCGGCGGACGCCGCCTCGTACGCGGCCTGCAGCGCGTCCACCTTCGGCACGACCAGGTAGTCGGCGAACTCGGGCGCGTCTGCGGTGAGGACCTTCACCGCGCCGTGCTCGGCGAGGGCGGGGGCGGTGGCCTCGGCACCGGAGCCGAGCGCGACGGCGACCGGCTCGCCGATGCGGCGGGCCAGCGTCAGCAGCTCCAGGGTGGGCTTGCGGACGGCGCCGTCCACGTGGTCGACGTAGACGAGAACTTCAGCCATGGGACTTCTTCTCTCCTGCTTGCGAAGTGTGCGGGGCGGTTGGGTGATGACCGAAGCTCAGATGAACTTCTGGCTCGCGAGGTACTCCGCGAGCTGCTTGCCGCCCTCGCCCTCGTCCTTGACGATCGTGCCCGCGGTGCGGGCCGGACGCTCGGCCGCGGAGTCCACCGCGGTCCAGGCACCCTCCAGGCCGACCTCCTCCGCCTCGATGTCGAGGTCGGACAGGTCCAGCGACTCCACCGGCTTCTTCTTCGCGGCCATGATGCCCTTGAAGGACGGGTAGCGGGCCTCGCCCGACTGGTCCGTCACCGACACGACCGCCGGGAGGGACGCCTCCAGCTGCTCCGAGGCGGTGTCGCCGTCACGGCGGCCCTTGACGGTGCCGCCCTCGACGGAGACCTCCGACAGCAGGGTCACCTGCGGAACGCCGAGCCGCTCGGCCAGGAGCGCCGGGAGGACGCCCATCGTGCCGTCCGTGGAGGCCATGCCGCAGACGACCAGGTCGTAACCGGTCTTCTCGATCGCCTTGGCCAGGACCAGCGACGTGCCCATCACGTCGGTGCCGTGCAGATCGTCGTCCTCGACGTGGACGGCCTTGTCGGCACCCATGGAGAGCGCCTTGCGCAGCGCGTCCTTGGCGTCCTCCGGACCGACGGTCAGCACGGTGATCTCGGCGTCGTCCGCCTCATCGGCGATCTGCAGCGCCTGCTCGACCGCGTACTCGTCGAGCTCCGACAGCAGACCGTCCACGTCGTCACGGTCGACGGTCAGGTCATCGGCGAAGTGCCGGTCGCCGGTGGCGTCGGGCACGTACTTCACACAGACAACGATCCTCAAGCTCACGCCGGCTCTCCTACTGCATCGTCATTACTGAGCTGCCTTGTGCAGGCAGCATAGGCGCCTGAAGGCGGGGTTTCCGGTCGGGGCGACCGGCGCTCCGAACGAAATATTACTCGCCAGTACATCCACTGCTTACCCGGTGAGCAAGCGCTTGGAACTGTGACCTTGCCAACGCTGCGTAACCGGGATCTCTCAGTCCCTCAACGCGTTGAAGCGACCCTGGTGGTACAGCAGCGGACGGCCGGCACCCTCCGGGTCGCCGGCGACCGCCTCGGCGATCACCACCCGGTGGTCCCCCGCGGGCACCCGGGCGACGACCCGGCAGACCAGCCAGGCCAGCACGCCGTCCAGAAGCGGGACCCCCTCGGGGCCGGTACGCCATCGGGTGGGCGCGGCGAACCGGTCGGCGCCCCGGCGGGCGAAGGTGGCGGCCAGCTCGCGCTGGTCCTCCGAGAGTATGTGCACCCCGACGTACCCCGCCTCGGCGACGACCTGCCAGCTGGAGGAGGCGGTCCCGATGCCGAACGAGAGCAGCGGGGGCTCGGCCGCGACGGAGCTGAGCGAGGTGGCGGTGAACCCGACGGGGCGGTCGCCGTGCGCCGTGATGACCGCCACGCCGGCCGCATGGCGCCGGAAGACGGAGCGCAGCAGATCAGGGGAGGCGAGTCGAGGAGTGCCGAGGCCGGGCGTGGCCGCCATGGAGAGGTCCTTCTGCGAGGGGTTCGGTCGGGGGCGTCGCTGCTCAGACACCCGGACAGCGATCGCTCGCGTCGTGGGCCGGGGTGGTCCGTTGCTGCTTCCGGCCGGCGGGAAGGAGTTCTGTTGGCACATCGTCAGACTGACGATTGCCGGTGCGTGGAGTCAAGTGCGCCCGGTCGGATGGGAGCTGCGTCACGGACCGTCACCCGGCCGTCGCCGGTTCCGCGCCGTCGGACGGCCTCACCGAGGGCCGCGATGACGTCCGCCTTGCGGGGCTGCCCGGACGCCCGTCGCACGATCCGGCCCCCGGCGTCGAGCACCAGCACGGTGGGCGTGCGCAGGATGTCCAGCTCGCGCACGAGCGGGAGCCGGTCCTCCGCGTCGATCTCCACATGGACGACACCGTCGACCATGTCCGCGACCTGCGCGAGCGTGCGCCGCGTCGCTCCGCACGGCCGGCAGAAGGCACTGGAGAACTGCACCAGCGTCGCCCTCTCCCCCAGCTCCGCGCCCAGTTCGGCCGCGCCGAGCCGACGCTCCACGTCCTTCCCGCGCACCTTCGACCTCCCATTCGTCCACCGGTGCGGCAGCCCGTACACCCCGCCACCGCGAGGACCGCCGCGCACACGTCCGGTCGTCGCCATCCCTCCAGCGTGCACACGAGCGCAATGATTCCCGCTCCCGCCCCCGGGAGGTCCCGGGGGGCGTGGACCACCTCGACGTGCGGGTGCCGCGGTTCGACCCCCGTACCCGCGCCCCCGTCCTCCCCCCGGCTGGGCGCCGGCCCGGTGGGTACGGTGCCGCACCGCCGGCGCCGCGGCGGGTGCAGGTGACACGACGTGACGAGAATCTCGCCGTACGACGCGCCGGGGACTGGCCGTAGCGCCGCACATGGGGCACGATCTGCCCAATGCCGAAAACCTACGGCTGCGTAACTTCCGTTGGGAGAACCCTCCCCGGGACACAGAAGGAAGGGCCTCTCCCGACATGGCAGAGCTCGTCTACCGGCCGGTCATCGGCGCCGCACTCGCGATGTTCAAGGCGCTCGACCTGAAGATCGACAGCCAGGGCTCGGAGAACATCCCGCGCTCGGGGGGCGCGGTGCTGGTGAGCAACCACATCAGCTACCTGGACTTCATCTTCTCCGGCCTGGCCGCGCTGCCGCAGAAGCGCCTGGTGCGCTTCATGGCGAAGGAGTCGGTGTTCCGGCACCGGGTCTCGGGCCCGCTGATGCGCGGGATGAAGCACATCCCGGTGGACCGCAACCAGGGCGAGGCCGCGTACGCCCACGCGCTGGACTCGCTGCGCGGGGGCGAGGTGATCGGCGTCTTCCCGGAGGCCACGATCTCGCAGTCGTTCACGCTGAAGGGCTTCAAGTCCGGCGCGGCACGGCTCGCCCAGGAGGCGGGCGTGCCGCTCGTCCCGATGGCGCTGTGGGGCACGCAGCGACTGTGGACCAAGGGCCGGCCGAAGAACCTCCGGCGCAGCCACATCCCGGTGACGATCCGCGTCGGTGAGCCCATGGAGGCGCCCACCGACCAGTACGCCGGGGCGATCACCCGTCGGCTGCGGGAGCGGGTGCAGGAACTGCTGGAGTCGGCACAGCGCGCCTATCCGGTGCGGCCCAAGGACGTTTCCGACACCTGGTGGGTGCCCGCGCACCTCGGGGGCACGGCCCCGACGCCGGCCGAGGTCCGCGAGGCACACTGAGCGGATTCCCGCAGGTCCTGCCTCCGGGTGTGTCTCTCCGTGGTCGCGGGGAGCCGACCGGATCCCCGCCGGAGGGGACGCGCGTACCCGGGCGTCACCCGGCCGTACGGATCGTGATCCGGGCTCCCGGGCTGAGCTTCTCCAGCGACTCGGCGAGTTCCGCGCCCGCGGCCTCGAGCTCCGCGGCGGCCATCGGGGCCAGGGACTCCAGCAGGAAGACGGCGTCGACGGACTCCTCCGTGAGCCGGGTGCGCGGGCCCTGGCGCCAGTTCCAGCGGCGGCAGGTGACGCCTTCGTCGTCGCACCAGACGATCTCGCCCGGCTCGGGGTGCTCGACGACCTCACCGCCCGCCGCGACGGTCACGAAGGACTCCTGCCCGGTGGCGCGCACGAGCCGCATCCCGCCCCGGACGCGGTCCAGGTCCTCGCCGCCGACCGGGATCAGACGGGCCACGCTGAGCGCGTTGTACGCGTCGACGAGCAGATTGATCCGGGGCAGCCCGGCACCCGTCAGCGCGCGCCTGGCGAGGGCCTCGGCGGAGTTGCGGGTACGTGAGGGCTTGGCCCCGAAGGCGCTGTAGGCGGCTCGCCAGGCCGCCATGTGCGGGTCCTCGTGCGGCGCGCGACCGCCGAGCCGTTCCGCCACCCGGCGCGCGGCGTCGTCGAGGAGCGCCGAACTCGCCTCGCTGCTGGGTCCGTTGACCAGGCCGTGGGCCTCGACGACGAGCGGGGTGAATCCGGGGACGAGGCCGTGGACCTCGTCGGACACGGTGAGCGTGAGAGGCATGGGCGTCCTTGCCTGGGAGTGCTGCGGCACGTGCTTCGGGTGGCCCTCAGAGCGCGGACGGAAGACGCTCCGCGAGGGAGTGCCGGTCCCGCGCGGACCGGAGGGCCCTCAGCACCTTGGGATGCGGTGCAGCATACAGTACTGGATAGTCCATCTCATTGGACTCGGGGTCGGGGGTGAAGGCGAGCCGCTCCCGATCCAGCGAGAACCGGGCGTCCACCCCCGGCTTGTTGCCGCGCGGATCCTGACGGTGCCAGGTCCGCCCACCGGGCATCCGGACCGCGACGAGCCCGTGGACGACGCCGAGCTTCTGGTAGCAGAGCGCGGCGGGGACGGATCCCGCCCGCAACAGGGCGACCAGGGCGTGCGCCTTGGCGTAGCAGATCCCGGTGCGCTGCTCCAGGACGTCGGACGCCCGCCAGGTGACCCGGAGGTCGTTCGCGTCGTACGAGTGCGGGATGGCGTCACGGACGAATTCAAAGGCCGCCCTGGCGTATTCGTATGCATCAGCGACACCGGAGCGGAGGCCGGCCGACGTCTCGCGCACCAGCGGATGCTCGTGATCGATGACGTCATCGGAGGCGAGATAGGCGGAGATCTCGGGGACCTGCTGGATGAGCTCCATGGAGCGCGAGCATAGGAACGCGACCGGCCGAGAGTCAATGGACTTTCAGCCGATCGCATACCCATGCATCGTCAGGAGTCGGTGCCGCTCAAGGCTCAGCGCGCCATTTCCTCCTTCAGCGCGAGGACGAAGGCGTCCACGTCCTCCTCACGGGTGTCGAACGAGCACATCCAGCGGACGTCCCCGGCCGCCTCGTCCCAGAAGTAGAAGCGGAAGCGCTTCTGGAGCCGCCGGCTCACCTCCTGCGGCAGCCGGGCGAACACCGCGTTCGCCTGCACCGGGTAGAGGATCTCCACCCCGTCCACGGCCCGGACGCCCTCGGCGAGCCGCTGCGCCATGGCGTTGGAGTGCCGGGCGTTGCGCAGCCACAGGTCCTTGGCGAGCAGCGCCTCCAACTGCACGGACACGAACCGCATCTTCGAGGCGAGCTGCATCGACATCTTGCGCAGATGCTTCATACGGCTGACGGCGTCGGGGTTGAGCACGACGACGGCCTCGCCGAAGAGCATGCCGTTCTTGGTGCCTCCGTACGAGATGACGTCCACGCCGACGGCGTTGGTGAACGCGCGCATCGGCACGTCCAGCGACGCCGCGGCGTTGGCTATTCGCGCCCCGTCGAGGTGGACCTTCATACCGAGCCCGTGGGCGTGGTCGACGATCGCGCGTACCTCGTCCACCGTGTAGACCGTGCCCAGTTCGGTGTTCTGGGTGATCGACACGACCTGCGGCATGGCGCGGTGCTCGTCCTCCCAGCCCCAGGCCTGCCGGTCGACGAGCTCGGGGGTGAGCTTGCCGTCCGGGGTCGGTACGGTCAGCAGCTTCAGCCCGCCCATCCGCTCCGGGGCGCCGCCCTCGTCCACGTTGATGTGGGCGCTCTCGGCGCACACGACGGCGCCCCACCGGTCGGTGAGCGCCTGCAGCGCGGTGACGTTGGCGCCGGTGCCGTTGAAGACGGGGAACGCCTCGGCACCGGAGCCGAAGTGGCTGTGCATGATCCGCTGGAGGTGGTCGGTGTACTCGTCCTCGCCGTAGGCGACCTGGTGGCCGCCGTTGGCCAGGGCAAGGGCGGCCATCACCTCCGGGTGTCCGCCCGCGTAGTTGTCGCTGGCGAATCCCCGGACGTCGGGGTCGTGGTGCCGGCGGGCGTCGGTTCTCGTCGGTATCACGGCTCGGGGGTCAGCCACAGGCGCTGTCCGTTCACTTCCTGGGCGGGCCGGTCCCAGACTCCGGCAACGGCCTCGGCCAGTTCCTCGACGTCCGTGAAGCCCGCGAACTTGGCGTTCGGGCGCTCGGCGCGCATCGCGTCGTGCACGAGCGCCTTGATGATCAGGATGGCAGCCGCCGCGCGGGGACCTTCCTCGCCCCCGGCCTTCCGGAACGAGTCGGCGAGCGCCAGGGTCCACGCCTCCGCCGCGGCCTTGGCCGCGGCGTAGGAGGCGTTCCCCTCGGTGGGCTTCGCCGCCCCGGACTGGCTGACCAGCACGAAGCGGCCCTTGTCGCTGCGCTTGAGCGCCTCGTGGAAGGCGAGTGAGGTGTTCTGGACCGTGCGGATCAGCAGCTTCTCGAGGAGCTGCCAATCGCTCAGGTCGGTCTCGCCGAAGGTCGCGCTGCCGCGCCAGCCGCCGACGAGATGGACGAGGCCGTCGACGCGGCCGAACTCCTTCTCGGTCTGCGCGGCCCACTCCCGGGTCGCGGTCGGGTCGAGCAGGTCCACGGTGTCGCCGGTGACGGTCGCACCGCCGTGCGCGTACCGTGCCTCGTCGACCGCCTGCGCCAGTCGCTCGGTGTCCGCGTCCGACGCCACGACGATCGCGCCCGCCTCGGCGAGGCGGAGCAGGGTGGCGCGGCCCGCCGGACCCGCCGCGCCCGCGACCGCGATCACCGCACCGTCGAGGGCCCCGTTGCCGTTCGCATTCATGGTGCTGGTCTCCTCCGTCCGAGAGCTCACGCGGCGACTCGCTCGGCGGACCGGGCCGTGATGCCCTTGGTGGAAGCGATCACGCCCTTCAGCTTCTTGGAGAGCGCCTCAAAGAACATGCTGAGCGGAAACTCGTCCGGAAGCACGTCGTCCACGAGCTTGCGCGGCGGCTGGCTCAGGTCCAGGGCGTCGGGACCCTTCGCCCAGCGGGAGCCGGGGTGCGGAGCGAGATAGGTGGACACCAGCTCGTACGCCTTGAACCAGTGGACGAGCTTCGGCCTGTCGATGCCGTCGCGGTACAGCGTCTCGATCTCGGCGCAGAGCTGGTTGGTGACCTGCGGGGCCCGCTCCCAGTCCACCCTCAGCGTGTTGTCCGTCCAGCGCACGACGTCGTGCTTGTGGAGGTACGCGAAGAGCAGCTGGCCGCCGAGGCCGTCGTAGTTGCGCACCCGGTCGCCGGTGACGGGGAAGCGGAACATCCGGTCGAACAGCACGGCGTACTGGACGTCACGGCCGTGCTCGTTGCCCTCGGCCTCCAGCTTCACGGCCTCCTTGAAGGCCGTGAGATCGCAGCGCAGCTCCTCCAGGCCGTACATCCAGAACGGCTGGCGCTGCTTGATCATGAAGGGGTCGAACGGCAGGTCACCGTGGCTGTGGGTGCGGTCGTGGATCATGTCCCACAGGACGAAGGCCTTCTCGCAGCGCTCCTGGTCGTGGACCATCGAGGCCACGTCCTCGGGGAGGTCGATCGAGAGGATCTCCACGGCGGCCTCGGTCACCCGGCGGAAGCGGGCGGCCTCGCGGTCGCAGAAGATGCCGCCCCAGCTGAACCGCTCGGGGGCCTCGCGCACGGCTATGGTCTCGGGGAACAGCACGGCCGAGTTGGTGTCGTAGCCGGCGGTGAAGTCCTCGAAGGTGATCCCGCAGAACAGCGGGTTGTCGTACCGGGTCGCCTCCAGCTCGGCCAGCCAGTCCGGCCACACCATCCGCAGAACGACGGCCTCCAGGTTGCGGTCCGGATTGCCGTTCTGCGTGTACATGGGAAAGACCACCAGGTGCTGGAGGCCGTCCACGCGGTCGGCGGCGGGCTGGAACGCCAGCAGCGAGTCCAGGAAGTCCGGCACCCCGAAACCGCTGTCGGCCCATTTGCGCAGGTCGGCGACGAGCGCGCGGTGGTACGCGGCGTCATGCGGAAGCAGCGGCGAGAGCTCTTCCACGGCGGCGGTCACCCGCTCGATCGCGTACTCGGCGGCGGCGCGCACCGGGGCGCCGTCGGCGCCGAAGTCGATGGAACCGTCCTCGGACTGCCAGGGCCTGATCTCCTCGACGGCGTCCTTGAGCATCTGCCACGCGGGATGCTCGACCACCGCCGTGGCCGTCGCCGCGTCCGTCGCAGCGTTCTGCACAAGAATTTCCGTCATGTCACTTCCTCCACGGGAGAACCTCGCGTCAAGACACCGTATCCATGCCCGGTTCTCCCGTACAAGGGGAACCCTGGGAAATTATCCTGCCTCACCCCCATGGTCACCGCAGATTTTACTGTGACCTAGGCCATTCGGGGCGATGGCTTCGGAACGTCGGGCAGGCGGCACCACCGGGGCGGGTTTCGGCCCGCACGCCGTCAAGGCCCGGAGGACTCGCCCACGCGCGAGTGAGCCCGTCGCGGGGCGCGGCGCCGGAAGAGCGCGTTCCCCCAAGCCCGGCACCTCATGCACGACCGGGTGCGGCCGAGGCGCAGGCCACTAGGCTGCGGCCGAGCCGCGCGGGGGCGGGTGTCACCGCGCGGGAGCCGCAACAAGAACGGCCCGAGCCCGACACATCGACGGAAGCGAGAAGATCTTGAGTTTCCTCACCATCGGTCATCGCGGGGTCATGGGTGTCGAACCGGAGAACACCCTGCGTTCCTTCGTCCGGGCGGAACGCGCGGGTATGGACGCGATCGAACTGGATCTCCATCTCAGCAAGGACGGCGCACTGGTCGTCATGCACGACGCCGATGTGGACCGGACGACCGACGGCACGGGGCCGATCGCCGAGAAGACCCTCGCCGAGCTGCGGGAGCTGGACGCCGGTCAGGGCGAGCGCATCCCGGTCCTCGAGGAGGTCCTGGACGCGGTGAGCGCACCGCTCCAGGTCGAGATCAAGGACGCGGCCGCGGCGCGGGTGCTCGCCGACGTGATGATCAAGCGGGATCTGGCGGAGCGGATCGAGGTCACCTCGTTCCAGGACGACGCCGTCAGGGAGATCGCCGCACTGGTACCCGGCGTGCGCACGGCCCTCGTCGCCAGCCGGTGGGGCAGCGACATCGTGGAGCGCGCGCAGGCCGTCGGCGCCCCGACGCTGGCGCTGAACATCCGCCGGCTCACGCTGGAGACGGTGGAGCACGCCCACGACGAGGGGCTCAGGGTCATCGGCTGGGTCGTCAACACCCAGGACCATCTGCGGCTGGTGCGCGCCCTCGAACTCGACGGCGCGACCACCGACTTCCCGGAGATCCGGCGCACCGGCCGCTTCACGGCCTGACGGCCCCGGCGGCGGGCCGGACCGGACCGGCGGACCGGTCCGGTTTCCGCGGTGCCACAGGCGTTGCGGAAGGCCGTGCCTCAGCCGTCCAGGTTCTTCACGAGCAGTTCGAACTGCAGGTCGGCGCGGCGCGGAACGCCGAACCGCTCGTCGCCGTACGGGAACGGCGTCATCCGTCCCGTACGGCGGTACCCGCGCCGCTCGTACCAGGCGATGAGCTCCTCACGCACCGAGATCACCGTCATGTGCATCTCGGTGACGCCCCACGCCTCGCGGACGAGACGCTCCGCCTCGGTGATGACCAAGCGACCGAGTCCACCGCCCTGCAGTCCCGGGCGCACGGCGAACATGCCGAAGTACGCCGCGTCGCCGCGGTGTTCGAGCTGGCAGCAGGCCACCATTTCGTCTCCGCGCCGCACCACGAGCAGCCTGCTGCCGGACGCCCCGATCACCTGGCGCACGCCCTCCGGGTCGGTGCGCTGGCCGTCCAGGATGTCGGCCTCGGTGGTCCAGCCTGCTCGGCTGGAGTCCCCGCGGTAGGCCGACTCGATGAGCTCGACCAGCGCGGGCACATCGGCATCGGTCGCGTCGTGGAAGGACAGCTGCGCCGGGTGCCGGGGCGGGGCGGTCTCCATGGGGCGGTTCTCCGTTCTCCTCTTCGCGGCGTGCCGCGGCGGGTCGGCCCGGACGCGCGGTCCGCCCGACCTCGGCGCGGCGCACCGGCGGTCTAACGTGGAGACCATGATGCACGTGCTGAGCAGTCGCATCCTGCTGCGGCCGACCGACCCCGAGCGGTCCCGACGGTTCTACGAGGACGTGCTGGGCCTGCAGATCTACCGCGAGTTCGGCAGCGGGCCGGATCGCGGGACCGTCTACTTCCTCGGGGGCGGGTTCCTGGAGGTCTCCGGCCGCTCCGACACCCCGCCCGGCCCGGGCCTCGCCCTGTGGCTCCAGGTGTCGGACGCCAAGGCGGCCTACGGACACGTCCTGTCGCACGGGGCCGATGTCGAACGGCCGCCGCGGCGGGAGCCCTGGGGGCTCGTCGAGATGTGGCTCACCGACCCGGACGGGGTGCGGATCGCCGTGGTCGAGGTGCCCGAGGACCATCCGCTGCGCCACCGGCCCTGAGCGGGGCGGAACCGTCCCGGACACCGGGCGGGGAAGGCTCGCCGTGCGGCGTACGCCGCCGCGCGGGCCCCCGCGAGCGCCCCGCGTACACCCGTGCGCTCGTATGCGCCCGACCCCCGTGGGGCATGCCCTGCTCGACACGTCGAGCCGGGAGGTGTGCGGTGCACGGAGCGGCGCTGCCGGGCTGGCTGCTCGTGGCACTGTGCGCGGCGTCCGGCACGTACTGCGTCGTGCGGATGCGCTGCTGTGCGGGCCCGGCGCGCAGCGCGGCGACGGACGAGGCGCTGATGGGGTTCGGGATGGCCGCGATGGCCGTGCCGGCTGCCGTGGCGCCGGCTCCGACGTGGGGCTGGCTGCTGTTCGCGGCCCTGTTCGGCACGGTGGGCCTGCGAGCGTTGTGGGCCACTCGGATCTCCCGCGGCGGCGCGCACCATCTGCACCATCTGGTCGGCTCGCTGGCCATGGTGTACATGGCGGTGGCGATGTCCCCGTTCGCGGCGGGCGGCCACGGGGAGCACCGCGGCGCGCCGGGGGCCGGCGGAGTGCCGCTGGTGACGGGGGTGTTGCTCGTCTACTTCACGGTGTTCGTCCTGCGCGCGGGCTCCCGGCTGGTGCCGGTGGCGGCGCCCGCGGGCGGCCCTGTCCCGGCCTGGGGGGCCCGTCCCGAGCTGGCCCTGGCGTGCCGGGTCTCGATGGGCGTCGCCATGCTCGCCATGCTCCTCACCGTCTGAGCGCGGGGGCCGTGGCGTACATCACTTGCCGTGTGAAGCCATACCTGCGAGTAGCGCGCCCCTCATAGTCTGGTGCCCATGATGGTCTCCCTCGCGCTGCTGACGCTCGGCGCACTGGCCGCCGTCGTCGCGCCGCGGCTGATGTCGCGGGCCGACTGGCCGGAGCGCGAGCCGGTGGTGGCGTTGTGGGTGTGGCAGTGCGTGGTCGCGGCGGTACTGCTGAGCTTCGGACTCTCCATGACGATCAGCGCGGCCGCCGCCTGGCAGGCGGTGCGGGGGCCGGTCTTCGCACCCGCACCGAGCGCGGTCGTCGAGGCGTACGCCCTGGGCGCGGGCGGGCCGTGGTCGGCGGTACTGGCCGTCGCGCTGGCGTGCGGGGGCCTGTGGACCGGGGCGATGCTCACCCGGGAGATCCACCGGGCGCACGCGCGACGCAAGCGGCGCAGGGCCGAACTCCTCGTGCGCGCCCCCCTGTTGCCCGGAGAGGACCCGGGGGACGATCCGCTGGTGGTGCTGGAGGGCGAACGCCCCGACGCGTGGTGGTTGCCCGGCGCCGCGCCCCAGCTGGTCATCACCACGGCCGCCCTGCGACGGCTGAAAGGCCGTCAGCTCGACGCGGTGCTGGCTCATGAGCAGGGGCACGCCAGGGCGCGCCACGACTGGCTGCTGCACTGCTCGGCGGCGCTCGCCAACGGCTTTCCCCAGGTCCCGGTCTTCGCCGCGTTCCGCGACGAGATGCACCGGCTGGTCGAGTTGGCCGCGGACGACGTGGCCTCGCGCCGGTTCGGACGGCTGACGATCGCCCTCGCGCTGGTCGAGCTGAACGAACACCGCGGGGTCTTCGGTCCCTGCCCGGCTCCCGACGCCCAGCTGCACCAGCGGGTGAACCGCCTGCTGGCTCCGGTGCCCCGGCTCACCGCGGGCAGGCGGCTGCGGCTGACCGCCGCCGCGGTCCTGGTGCCCGTCGTCCCCCTGCTGGTGGCGTTCGTACCGGGTCTGAGCGCTCTGAACTGACCAGCGCCTTGACCCGAGGGTTCGCCGGGAGGGCCGCGGCGCCCGGTGCGCTGTGCCGCGACCCGGTGAACCTGACCGGTCGGGGCAGTAGCAGGGCGGATCGGGGGCAGGATCCCTCCCATGCGTCCCCCCACCCCCACCTCCACCCCCCTCCCACGCACCCCCACCCCGGAGCGGGGCACTCCGGTCCCAGGGGCGCGCACCGCCTCGCTGACCGCCGTGGTCACCGTGCTGCTGCTGGTGACGGTTGCCGTGGGCTGGGAGCCGCTGGTGTCGGCCGACCGTACGGTCGCCGTCGCGCTCCACGAGTCCGCGCTGGCGGAGCCGGGATTCACCCGTGCGAACCGGATCCTCAGCGACTGGGTGTGGGACCCGTGGACGATGCGCGCCCTGGTGGTCGCGGTGGTCCTCGGCCTGCTGTGGCGCGGCGAGCGTCTGCCGGCCCTGTGGGTCGCGGCGGCGAGCCTGCTGGGCTCGGCGGTGCAGCAGCTCCTCAAGGTCCTGGTCGGGCGGCAGCGCCCGGTCTGGTCGGAACCCGTGGACTACGCCCACTACGCCGCCTTCCCGTCCGGCCACGCGATGACGGCGACCGTCACCTGCGGGCTGCTCCTCTGGCTGCTGGCGCGGACGGGGGCCGGTCCGGGGCTGCGGCGGACGGCTGCCCTGCTCGCGGCGGTCTCGGTGCTGGGCGTGGGCTTCACCAGGCTCTATCTGGGGGTGCACTGGCTCACGGACGTGCTGGCCGGATGGCTGCTCGGGATCTGTGTGGTCGCCGTGGCGGTCGGATCGTACGAACGGCTGGCCTTGAACCGGGAGCCCTGACGCCGGGAGGATCACCCCATGGCGATCAAAGGCGTGCTCTTCGATTTCTCAGGAACGCTCTTCCGGATCGAATCCGTCACCTCCTGGCTGCGGGCCGCCCTCGACGAGACGGGGATCTCCGTCGGCGAGGACGCGTTCGAGCGGTACGCGCGCGAGCTGGAGGCGGCCGGGGCGCTGCCCGGAGGCTCCACCCCCGAGCTGGTCCCCGAGGCGCTGGCCGACCTGTGGTGGACGCGCGACCGGGACGCACAGCGGCACAGGGACGCCTACGTGGGCCTCGCCCGCCGGGTGGAGCTCCCCGACCCCCGGCTCTACGACGCGCTCTACGAGCGGCACAAGGCCCCGTCCGCGTGGCGGCCGTACCCGGACGCGGAGGAGGTGCTCGGGGAGCTGCGGCGCCTGGGCACGGGCGTCGCGGTGGTCAGCAACATCGGCTGGGACCCGCGACCGGTGTTCCGGGCGCACGGGCTGGACGGCTACGTGGACGCGTACGTGCTGTCGTACCGGCACGGGGTGCAGAAGCCGGACGCCCGGCTGTTCCGGGCCGGCTGCGAGGCGCTCGGGGAGGATCCCCGCGACGTCCTGATGGTCGGCGACGACCGAAGCGCGGACGGCGGGGCGGCACTGCTGGGCTGCGCCGTGCACTTCGTGGACCATCTGCCGGTCGAGGAGCGGCCCGAGGGCCTGCGTCCGGTACTCGGACTCGTGGGTGCGTGAACCGGAACGCCGTGGGCGGAGCACCGGTGGGCGACCGTGGCAATGGGGCACACAAGAACGGACAACGGAGACACAAGCCGCAGGCCGCGGCTCCCGGGGTCCGTGAGCGGATCCAGGGCGGAACGGATCGGACCGGGCGATCCCCCGCGTCGCCCGGTCCGACCGGTCACCCCCGTTGACCAGGCACACGAGCGCCTCGCCACGGGTCGCGCTGAGTATATTGGCTCAGAGCCAGTCAACGCAGGAGTTAAGCATGTCCCCGCGGAGCGCATCGGTCAATGAAGAGCTCCGTCGGCGTTCCCGGGAGCGTCTGCTCCAGGCGACCGTGGACCTGGTCGGGGAGCGGGGGTACGAGGCGACCACGCTCGGGGACATCGCCGACCGGGCCGGTTCGGCCCGCGGGCTGGTCTCGTACTACTTCGCCGGCAAGCGCCAGCTGTTCCAGTCGGCCGTGCACCGGCTGATGCACCTCACGCTGGAGGAGGCGCTGGAGCGCGAGCCCCGCACCCTCGACGGGCGGGAGCGACTGGCCCGGGCGATCGACGCGATCCTGGGCCTCGCCGTGGACCGGCCGGTGCTGATGCGCGCGCACATGGCGGGCATCCTGCAGGCCGACGGGTTCGTCCAGTGCCCCGAGCAGCAGCGCCTGGCCCTCCTGCTGCGCGACGCGGTGCGACGGTACGGGTCCCCGGACGTGGACGCCGACTACCCGCTGCTGCGCGCGCTGCTGATGGGCGCGGTCTTCGCGGTGGCACTGCCCGGTGCGCCGATGCCGCGCGCACGGCTGCGCGCGGAGCTGTTCCAGCGGTACGGGCTGGACTGGGAGCTCGGCTTCCCGCCCGGCGGTGAGCCGCCCGGCGGGGCGTCGCACCGTGATTCGGACCGGACCGCCGGCGGGGCGGCCCGGTAAGGGCCGACCCGGAGGACCCGGCGCGGCCGCACCGGGAAGGCGCGGTGCCGCCCCGGCGGGCGGCACCGCGACGGCGCGGATCAGTGGGCGTGGCGGTCGAAGTAGTCCGGCTGGGTCTGCACGTTGAGCTCGTGCATCCGGACGCGCTTGGCCGCGTCGGTACGACGGTCCTCGAGCTTCAGCACGTCGAAGCCCTTGGCGATGTCGTTCGAGTAGATGTGGCCGTTGTAGTAGTACGCCGACCAGGAGCCGCCCGTGGTGACGCGGTCGGTGGAGAGCGGGCCGCGCTCGAAGTAGGCGATCTCGCGCGGCTTGGCGGAGTTCGTGAACTCCCACACCGACACGCCGCCCTGGTACCAGGCCTGGACCATGATGTCGCGGCCCTTCACCGGGATCAGCGAGCCGTTGTGCGCCACGCAGTTCTCGGTGGCGGCCTGGTGCCGGTCGATCTTGAAGTAGCTGCGGAAGACCAGTTTGCGCTTGTCGCCCCTGCCGACGATGTCGTAGATGCCGTCGGCCCCGCGGTTCGGGCCGATCTCCGCGTTGCAGGTCGCGCCCCCGCCGCCGCCGAGCTCGTCGGTGAAGACCACCTTGTCGGCGTCCTGGTTGAACGTCGCCGAGTGCCAGAACGCGAAGTTGACGTTGTCCTGGACCTGGTCGATGACCTTCGGGCGCTCGGGGTTGCGGATGTCGAACAGGATGCCGTCACCCATGCACGCGCCGGCCGCGAGGTCCTCGCCCGGCAGCACCGTGATGTCGTGGCAGCCGGTCGTCTTGGAGACGCCCGGGTTGGTGGGCGCACCGGGGTTGCCGCCGCCGTCCGGACCCTCGCCCGGGAACAGCACCGGGAAGCCGACGACCGCGGACTTCTCCGGGGCGTTCCGCGGCACCTTGATGACGGAGATGCCGTCGTGCGGCGGCTGGCAGTCCGGGAAGGCCGCGTTCGGCGAGTACGACGACACGTACACGTACACGTTGCGCCGCTCGGGCACGAGGGTGTGGGTGTGCGAGCCGCACGCGGTCTCGACGGCCGCCACGTACTTCGGATTGCGCTTGTCGCTGATGTCGAAGACCTTGAGGCCCTCCCACGAGGACTTCTCCGTGGCCGGCTGACTGGTGCTGGCACAGGAGTCGTCGCTCCGCGAGGAGTCGGTGGAGAGGAAGAGCAGGTCCCCGGAGACCGAGATGTCGTTCTGGGAGCCCGGGCACAGGACCTGGGCGACGGTCTTCGGGGCGCGCGGGTCGGATATGTCGAAGACGCGGAAGCCGTCGTAGTTGCCGGCGAACGCGTACCTGCCCTGGAAGGCGAGGTCGGAGTTGGTGCCCGGGAGGGCGTCCTTCGGGATGTTCGCGAGATGGCGGATGTTGTCGCTGTGGACGACCTCGTCCACCGCGGGAATCTCGCCACTGTTCGTCAGGGCCCTCGCGGCTGCCGCCTGTTCGGACGAGACCTTCCTCTCGGCCGGGACGTCTCCGGGGTCCGGTGTGGCGGCGGCGGGTCCGGCCGTCAGCAGAGTGGCCAGCAGCCCTGCCGCGGCTGTCGCCACGCCCAGGCGTCTGCGCCGCACGCGGGTGGTGTGCAACGGGGTCACCGTTTTCCTCCCCTAGTTCCATTCCGTGCTTGAACCATGCACTGACCCCGGCAGTATCGTCCTCGGCATGCCCATATCAACAGATGGCAACAGGGACGTAATGAAAGTCGTCGCGGCCGTCACCGTGGCCGTACTCGCCCTGGGAGCCTGCGAGTCGGGGTCCGACGGCGGCGCGAGGGCCGGGGGCGAGCGCGGCGGGGTGGTCGTGGCCCCGGGGAAGCCGGGCGAGCCCGCGAGGACGCTCTCCCCCGAGGAGGCCGCGAAGGAGCTGCCGGACGACAGCCCGAACGCCGCGGACGTCGCGTACGTCCGGATGATGATCGTCCATCACGCCCAGGCGCTGGAGATGACGGCGCTCGTACCCGAGCGGGCCGCGGGCACCCCGGTGAAGCGTCTCGCCGATCGCATCCGGGCCGCACAGGAGCCCGAGATCGGTGCGATGCGGGGCTGGCTGAGAACGCACGCCGAGGGAGAGACGACGGACGGTCACGGTGCCCATGACCACGGCGCGATGCCGGGCATGGCCACCGAGGAACAGCTGGCGCGACTGCGCGCAGCCGACGGCAGGGCCTTCGACGAGCTGTTCCTCAAGCTGATGATCACTCACCACCAGGGCGCACTGACGATGGGAGCGAGCGTGCTGTCCGAGGGGAGCAACGTCCAGGTGGAGGAAATGGCCAATGATGTGATCGCGCAGCAGACGGCCGAGATCAACCGTATGCGCACGATGTGAGACTTACCGTGCGGCCTGCCCGGTGCAATGCTGGAAGCACCCTGCGGAAGGAGCGCAGCCGTGCTTCGAGTCGCCGTCGTCGGATCCGGGCCGAGCGGGGTGTACACCGCTCAGGCCCTCGTCCAGCAGTCCCTCGTGCCGGACGTCCGTGTGGACGTCCTGGACCGGCTCCCGTGCCCCTACGGGCTGGTGCGGTACGGCGTCGCGCCCGACCACGAGAAGATCAAGTCCCTGCAGAACACCCTGCGGACGGTCCTGGAGGACGAGCGGATCGGATTCGTCGGCAACGTCGAGGTGGGCACGCACGGCCTGACGCCCGCGCGTCTGCTGCGGCTCTACCACGCGGTCGTGTACTGCGTCGGGGCCGCGAAGGACCGAAGGCTGGGGGTGCCCGGCGAGGACCTGCCCGGGAGCTGTTCGGCCACCGACTTCGTGTCCTGGTACAGCGCCCACCCGGACGCCGCGGGCAGCGGATTCGCCCTCGGCGCCCGGTCGGCGGTGGTCATCGGGGTGGGCAACGTCGCAGTCGACGTCACCCGGATCCTCGCGCGCGGAGCGGCGGAGCTGCTGCCGACCGACGTGCCGCGGGACGCACTGGGCGCGCTGGCCGGCAGCCGGGTGCGGGAGGTGCACATGGTGGGCAGACGCGGCCCGTCGCAGGCGAAGTTCACCACCAAGGAGCTGCGCGAGCTGGGCGCGCTGCCGGACGCGGCCGTGGGCGTCGAGCCCGCCGACCTCGCCCTGGACCCCGGTTACGCCGACGCGACGGGGCTGCCGGCGGTCAACCGGCGCAACGTCGACGTGGTGCGCGGCTGGGCGACGGCCGGCGAGGGCGCCTCGCGCGCCCGGGCGCGGAGCATCCGGCTGCGCTTCTTCCTGCGTCCCGTGGAACTGCTCGCCGAGGGCGGACGGGTCGCCGCAGTGCGCTTCGAGCGGACCGTGCCGGACGGCACGGGCGGGGTGCGCGGCACGGACACGTACGAGGAGATCGAGGCGCAGCTGGTGCTGCGGGCGGTCGGTTACCGCGGAGCACCGCTGGACGGGCTGCCGTTCGACGCCGCCCGGGGCACGGTGCCGCACGAGGCCGGGCGGGTCCTGCGGGACGGCTCGCCGTCGCCGGGCGAGTACGTGGCGGGCTGGATCAAACGGGGCCCCACCGGCGTGATCGGCACGAACAGGCCCTGTGCGAAGGAGACGGTGGCCTCGGTCCTCGAGGACGCGCCCGCGCTGTCGGCCCGCCAGCTCCCGGACGAACCGCTGGACGTACTGCGCGATGCGGGGCTGCGCCCGGTGGAGTGGCCGGGCTGGCTGGCGATCGAGGAGGCCGAGACGGTACTGGGCCGGTCGCTGGGGCGTCGCTCGGTGAAGATCGCCGACTGGGACGGGCTGCTGGACGCGGCCGGTGTCGGCATGGCTCCGCGGCTCCCGGCGGCTTGACGCGGTACGGCGGCCGACGGGATCGGGTCGCCCGAACCGGACGGGGCGGGGGCGCCCGCTCTTGCGCCGGAGCGAGCGGGCGCCCCCGCCGGTGCCGCGGTCACGGTGGTCGCGTGGCGAGCGGGGCCGACGGGCAGCGGGACGCGGTCAGCCGGTGCCGAGACGGGCCGCTTCGCCGGCGGCGGCGGTGAGGACGCTGTCGAGGAGGCCCGGGAACAGCGCGTCCAGGTCGTCGCGGCGCAGCCCGTTCATCTTCGCCGTGCCCCGGTACACCTGCCGGATCACGCCGCACTCCCGCAAGACGCGGAAGTGGTGGGTCGAGGTGGACTTGGTCACGGGGAGATCGAAGTACGAGCAGGACAGCTCGGACTCGGCGGTCGCCAGCTCGCGCACCACCCGTAGCCGCACCGGGTCGGAGAGCGCCTGGAGCACGCCCTCGAGCCGGATCTCGTCGCGCGTGGGATGGGCGAGCTGGCGGGGGCCGGCGGCGGTGGTCACGGGAGCTCCACTTCGGTTCGGGGCTCCCATCGTACGAAATTCGTCGTAGTTCACCGAGGGTGCGGCGGGCCGGACGGGCCGCCGCACCGCCGAGCACGCCGACCCCGCGCCGTGGCGGCTCGTTCCCCCGACCGGCGGCGCGGGCGGCACGATCGGCCTCCCGGGGCGTGGGTGCCCGCCCACCGGACCCGACCACCGGCGGGGCCCCGCCGGTGCCCGCCCCCGCCGGGACGCCACGGCGGTTCCCGTCGGCCCCGCCGCCCACCGGACCTGCCGACTACTCGACGATCAGCTCGACGGGGATGTTGCCGCGGGTGGCCCTGGAGTACGGGCAGACCTGGTGCGCCTGCTTGACCAGCAGCTCGCCGGTCTCGCCCTCGAGTGCGGCCGGCAGTTCGACGCGCAGGACCACGGCCAACCCGAAGCCGCCGTCCTCGTCCTTGCCTATGCCCACCTCGGCCGTCACCGAGATGTCGCCGGTGTCGACCTTCGCCTGACGGCCGACGAGGCCGAGCGCGCTGGCGAAGCAGGCCGCGTACCCCGCCGCGAAGAGCTGCTCCGGATTGGTGCCCTCGCCGCTGCCGCCCAGGGCGGCGGGAGCGGCGAGCGGCAGGTCCAGCCGGCCGTCGGAGCTGACGGCACGCCCCTCGCGGCCGTTCGCGGTGGCGACAGCGGTGTACAGCGCGTTCATGGAGAACCATCCCTTGGTCGTCGGAGCCGGACCCCTGGGGCGGTCCGGACAGCCATCACTAGAGCACACAATTCAGTTGTGCACAACTCAATGGCTCGCGAGGCAGGTACCCTGGACCCATGAAGACGACACCGGATGCCGCGCCGGACCCGGAGATCCTCCGCCTGGACCGCCAGATCTGCTTCTCGCTGCACGCGGCCTCACGGGCCTTCAACGGCGTCTACCGGGCGATCCTGAAGGACCTCGGCCTCACCTACCCCCAGTACCTGGTGATGCTGGTGCTCTGGGAGCACGGCGAGCTGCCGGTGAAGACGATCGGCACCCGCCTGCGACTGGACTCCGGCACGCTCTCGCCACTGCTCAAGCGCCTGGAGGCGCTCGGCTTCGTGGAGCGCCGGCGCAGCACCGAGGACGAGCGCTCGGTCACCGTGCGACCGACGACCGCGGGTGCCGACCTGCGGGAGCAGGCCGCTCTGGTACCCCGCAGGATCGCCGCGGCCACCGGGCTCTCCCTGGAGGAGATCGGCGACCTGCAGGAGCGCCTGTCGATGCTGACCGCCAAGCTCGACGGGGCCGATCTGGACCTCGACCCGCTCCGCGACTGCACGGGAGCGGACTGACCGACTCCACGACCGGCACCCCCTCGCGGCGGTCATGTGCGGCCGGGCCGACTCTTGTACGAGAGTCATCGTAGTTTGACAATCACCGTACTACGAAGGCTATCGTACGAGCATCATCTTCGCCCCGCCGTGAATGGAGTCCGCCGTGAGCGCACTGTTCGAGCCGTACACCCTGCGGTCCGTGACGATCCCGAACCGCGTGTGGATGGCACCGATGTGCCAGTACAGCGCCGAGGCCACGGGACCGGACGCGGGCGTCCCCACCGACTGGCACTTCGCCCACTACGCCGCCCGGGCCGCCGGAGGCACCGGACTGATCCTCGTCGAGGCCACCGCGGTGGCCCCCGAGGGCCGGATCACCCCGCACGACCTGGGGATCTGGAACGACACCCAGACCGACGCCTTCCGCAGGATCACCCGCTTCCTCAGGGAACAGGGCACCGTCCCCGGCATCCAGCTCGCGCACGCCGGACGCAAGGCCTCCACGGACCGGCCCTGGAAGGGCGGCGGGCCGGTGGGCCCGGACTCCGGCGGCTGGCAGCCGGTCGCACCCAGTCCGGTCCCGTTCGACGAGGGGTACCCGGTGCCCGACGAACTGACCACGGATCAGATCGCGGACGTCCCGGCCCGGTTCGCGGAGGCAGCCCGCCGGGCGCTGGACGCGGGCTTCGAGGTGGTCGAGGTGCACGGTGCCCACGGCTACCTCATCGGCGAGTTCCTCTCCCCGCACAGCAACCACCGCACCGACGCGTACGGCGGCTCGTTCGAGAACCGCACCCGGTTCGCGCTCGAGGTCGTCGACGCCGTACGGGCGGTGTGGCCGCAGGAGCTCCCGCTGTTCTTCCGGATCTCCGCGACCGACTGGCTCGAGGAGAACGGCTGGACCGCCGACGACACCGTGCGCTTCGCCGCGCTGCTCAGGGAGCACGGCGTGGACCTGCTCGACGTCTCCTCGGGCGGGAACGCCGCCCGGGTCCGCATCCCGGTCGGCCCCGGCTACCAGGTGCCGTTCGCCGCCCGGGTCAGGAGCGAGACGGCGCTGCCCGTGGCGGCCGTCGGTCTGATCACCGACCCGGAACAGGCCGAGAAGGTCCTCGCGAACGGCGAGGCCGATGCCGTGCTGCTCGGCCGGGAACTGCTGCGCAGCCCCTCGTGGGCGCGGCTCGCCGCACACGAACTGGGCGGGACGGTCCGGATCCCGGACCAGTACCACCGCTCGGTCTGAGCCCGTGGGGCCCGCCCGGCCCGGAGCCGCGCGGGCCCCACGGGCCGGGCCCGGAGGCGGGCCGGTCCGCGCACGGATGCGCACCGCGCCGGGCACGGCCGGGCCGACCTGCGGGAAGGCCCCGTCCGGGGGCCGTTGTCAGTGGGTGGGTGCAGACTGGCTCCCGTTCGCGACAACGGCGTCCTGGAGGTGTCGGCGATGACCGACGTTCTGCTGGCGGTAGGCACGCGCAAGGGGCTCTTCCTGGGGCACGGGAGAGACGGCCGGTGGGAGTTCGACGGCCCCCACTTCAACGCCCAGGCCGTGTACTCGATCGGGATCGACACACGCCGCGGGGCCGTGCCGCGGCTGCTGGTCGGCGGGGACAGCGCCCACTGGGGCCCCTCGGTGTTCCACTCCGACGACCTGGGCGCGACATGGACGGAACCGGCCAAGCCCGCGGTGAGGTTCCCCAAGGACACCGGAGCCTCCCTGGAGCGGGTCTGGCAGCTCCATCCGGCGGGCCCCTCGGCCCCGGACGTGGTGTACGCGGGGACGGAGCCGGCGGCGCTGTTCCGCTCGGAGGACGCAGGGGAGACGTTCGAGCTCGTCCGGCCGCTCTGGGAGCACCCCACCCGCTCGAAATGGGTTCCCGGCGGCGGCGGCGAGGCCGTGCACACCGTGGTCACCGACGACAGGGACCCCCGCCGGGTGACCGTCGCGGTCTCCACGGCGGGGGTGTTCCGCACCCAGGACGGAGGCGCCGCCTGGAACCCGTCCAACGAGGGGGTGTCGGCGGTCTTCCTGCCCGATCCGAACCCGGAGTTCGGGCAGTGCGTCCACAAGATCGCCCAGGACGCCGGCGATCCCGACCGGCTCTACCTCCAGAACCACTGGGGGGTGTACCGGAGCGACGACGGAGGCACCCGGTGGACGGACATCGGCGCGGGACTCCCGTCGGACTTCGGCTTCTCCGTCGTCGCCCATCCGCACCGCCCCGGCGTCGCCTATGTCTTCCCGATCAACGCCGACGCGGACCGGGTCCCGGCCGAGCGGCGCTGCCGGGTCTACCGCACGACCGACGCGGGCGCGACGTGGGAGCCGCTGTCGCACGGGCTGCCCGAGGGGGACCACTACGGCACCGTGCTGCGCGACGCGATGTGCACCGACGGCGCCGACCCCGCCGGGGTCTACTTCGGCAATCGGAACGGCGAGGTGTACGCGAGCGCGGACGACGGGGACAGCTGGCGGCAGCTGGCCTCCCATCTGCCGGACGTGCTGTGTGTCCGGGCCGCGACGGTCGGTTGAGGAGGCGCCCCGCGCGGCCAGTAGAGTGACGCCTCGTGGCACGACCGTTGAAAGAGATCGTCGATTCGGGGTGGGCGGACGCCCTGGACCCCGTGGCCGAACGCATCGCCGCGATGGGCGACTTCCTCCGCGCGGAGATCGCCGCGGGGCGGACGTACCTGCCGGCGGGCGCGCATGTGCTGCGCGCCTTCCAGCAGCCGTTCGACGAGGTGCGCGTCCTGATCGTCGGCCAGGATCCCTATCCGACGCCCGGGCACGCAGTGGGGCTGAGCTTCTCCGTGGCACCCGAAGTACGGCCGCTGCCGGCCAGTCTGGAGAACATCTTCCGGGAGATGCACACGGACCTCGGGCTGCCCCGGCCGTCGAACGGCGATCTGACGCCGTGGACCCGGCAGGGCGTGCTGCTGCTCAACAGGGCGCTGACCACCGCGCCCCGCAGGTCGGCCGCACATCGGGGCAAGGGCTGGGAAGAGGTGACCGAGCAGGCCATCCGCGCACTCGTCGCACGCGGCAAGCCGCTCGTGTCCGTGCTCTGGGGCCGCGATGCCCGCAATCTGCGGCCCCTGCTCGGCGACCTCCCTGCGGTCGAGTCGTCCCACCCCTCCCCGAAGTCGGCCGACTACGGCTTCTTCGGCTCCCGGCCGTTCAGCAGGGTGAACGACCTGCTCGTCCGTCAGGGTGCGCAGCCGGTGGACTGGCGGCTGCCATGACCGGGGGCGGCGCGGGCGGTTGGGTCCTCGGGGCCGACTCCGGGGGCTCCGGCCTGCGCGTCGCCCTCGCCCCGGCCGCCGACCCGCCGTCGGCGCTGACCGCCGCGTCCCGGGAGCCCGTCCGTACCGGCGCCGCCGGGATCGAAGCCGCCCATCTGCTGGAGCAGTTGCTGCCGATGGCCCGCGAGCTTCTGCTGCGGGCCGGGGCCGAGGCCCCCGTCGCCGTCGCGGTCGGGGCGGCCGGAATGGCGACTCTCGGGGACGAACTGCGGGCCGTACTGCCCGGTGCGCTCTCGCGCGAGCTGGGGGTGCCTCAGGTCGCGCTCGCCGCCGACGCCGTCACGGCCTACGTGGGCGCCCTCGGCCAGCGCCCCGGAGTGGTCGTCGCCGCCGGCACGGGCCTGATCGCGACCGGCACGGACCTCGCCGGCTGGCGCCGTGCCGACGGCTGGGGCCATCTGCTCGGTGACTGCGGTTCGGGCGCCTGGATCGGCCGGGCGGGGCTGGAGGCCGCGCTGCGGGCCCACGACGGGCGTGCGGGGGGCTCCCCGGCACTGCTGGAACGGCTCGAGGCCGTCTTCGGGCCGGCGGCGGGGCTGCCGGGGCTGCTGTACCCGCGCACCGACCGGCCGGCCGTGCTGGCCTCGTTCGCACCCGAGGTCGCCCGCTGCGCGCCGGACGACTCGGTCGCCGCGCGGATCCTTGCCGACGCGGCGGACCACATCGCGGCGGCGGCCGCCGCCGTCTGTCCGCCCCCAGCGGGGGATGACTGTCAAGTCGCCCTCACGGGCGGGCTGTTCAGGATGGGCGATCCGCTCCTCGCCCCGGTGCGGGATGCTCTCGCCCGGCAACTTCCTTACGCCCGGCCGGTGTCGGCGGCGGGCGATCCGCTCGCCGGTTCGCTGACCGTAGCCGCCGCGCTGGCCTGCGGCACGCTGAGGTTGCCGCAGGATCCGCACCTGCTCACCCTCACAACCACCCTTGACGGACAGACCTGGACAGGCACCTGTTAACGAACTCATCGGGTAAACACGGACAGACGGTACTCGACCGACCCCTCCCTGAGCAGGCACGACGACGAAACCAGTAGCATGCGGCGCCATGAGCTCCCCCACTGGGCCCGCATCCGGCCTCCCTGTACGAATGCCGCGACCCCGCCAGCCCGGGCGGCACCGCCGCCCGGAGCCCGTGGTGGCACCCGAGGGCGCGCCGACCCTCGTTCTCGCCGTGCCCGGCACCCCCTCGTCCGCGATACGCAGCCTCGCCGAGGAAGTCGTCAGCATCGCCCGTTCCGAGCTGCCCGGCCTCGAGGCCGCGATCGGTTACATCGACGGCGACGACGCCGAGTACCCCACGCTGGGGAGCGTGCTGACCCATTCCGCCGCGCTGCGCGCCGAGCGCTACGAACTGGCGAAGGCGGCCGGCCGCGAGGTCGCCGAGCCCGAGGGCCCGGCCTCCGTCGTGGTGCCGCTGCTCGCGGGCCCGGACAGCGCCCTGGTCCGCCGGATCCGCCAGGCCGTCATGGACAGCAAGTCAACCGCGGAGCTGACGGACGTCCTCGGCCCGCACCCGCTGCTCGCCGAGGCCCTGCACGTGCGACTGTCCGAGGCGGGTCTGGCCCGTGCGGACCGGGCGCGCCTGTTCACGGTAGCCACCGCGGCCGACGGCATCGTCCTGGCCACGGTCGGCGGCGACGAGGCGGTGCAGGCCGCCGGCATCACCGGAATGCTGCTGGCCGCGCGGCTCGCCGTGCCGGTCATGGCTGCCGCCCTGGACCGGGAGGGCGCGATCGCGGCGACGGCCGAGGAACTGCGCGTCTCCGGCTCCTCCCAGCTCGCGCTGGCCCCGCACCTGGTCGGTCCCGAGGTGCCCGAGGGCCTGCTCGAGGCCGCCGCCGCCGAGGCGGGGTGCTCCGCCGCGGAGCCGCTGGGCGCCTACCCCGCGATCGGCAAGCTGGTGCTGTCGCAGTACACGACCACGCTGGGCATCACGCCCCAGCCGCAGGGCGTCCAGTCGCGCTGACAGGTCGCCGCTCCGCACGGACGAAGGGCCCGCGTCGACGCGGGCCCTTCGTGTGTGCCCGTCGCGGGTACGGACCCCGGGTGAACCGGCACTCGCGAGTACGGGGCCGCCTCTGGTCCCGGCCTCATTGCGGCGTACGAGGACTTCCGTACACGGGCTCTCGGGGCTCGCGCGTCCTGCGTGCCTTGCGTCAGGCCCGGAGGGGCCGCAGGGCTCAGGCGAAGACCACGCAGGACGCAGCCGGGACGGCGAGCGAACCCGTCCGGTGCGGCACACCGGTCCCGGCGTCGATGTCGAACCAGGTGACGTCACCGGAGCGCTCGTTGGCCGCGTACAGCCGGGTGCCGGTGGGTCCGAGCACCAGATCGCGCGGCCAGTGGCCGCCGCAGGGCACGGTCGTGACGTGCTCCGGCTCGTCCCCGCCGGCGCCGAGCCGGAGCACGGCGATGGAGTCGTGTCCCCGGTTGGCGGCCCAAAGGAAGCGTCCGCCGCGGGAAACGGCCAGGGCCGAGGCATGGCTGGGCGGGTCGTACCCGTCGGGGAGCACGCACGCCTCGCCGAGCGGTTCCAGCGTGCCCCGGCGCGCGTCCCAGCGGCACACGGTGAGCGCGGGACGCAGCTCGCCCAGCACGTACACGTGCTCCCCGGCGGGATGGAAGGCGAGATGGCGGGGGCCCGTGCCCGGTGGCAGCGCGGTCTCGGAGTGGAGCACCGGCGCAGCCCCGCCCGCCGGATCGAGCGCACACACCCGGACCGAGTCGGTGCCCAGGTCGACGGTGAGCACCCACCGCCCGGTGGGATCGGGGAGCACCTGGTGGGCGTGCGGTTCGCGCTGCCGCTCCGGGTGCGGTCCCCGGCCCTGGTGACGCAGGACGCCGACAGCTGGTCCGGGCAGGCCACCGGGGCCGAGTGGGAGACTGCTGACGCTGCCCGAGCCGTAGTTGGCGGTCAGCAGCAGGCCGGGGACGAGGGACAGATGGGTCGGTGCCGAGCCGTTCACCGGTACCGGCGCCCCGAGCGGGCGGGGCGGCCCCCCGCCACGGACGTCGAAGGCGGCGACCGCCCCTTCCTCGGTCTCGGAGACCGCGTAGAGCACGGGCCCGCTCTCCCCCTTGCCCACCGCCAGGTACGACGGGTCGGCGACTGCGTCGGTCGCCGCGGTCTCCGTCAGGGCACCGGTCGCCGGGTCGACGGCGGCCGTGACGATCCCCCGGCCGCCCGCCGAGGTGAACGACCCGATGAACGCCCGTAGCGCGTTCCCGTGCTCCACTGGGGCCTCCCCTGGTGCCGCGCCGTCCGGCGCTACCGCCAGCCGGCCGTGTGCCCTTCCCGACCGACGGTAGCAGGCGGTCTAGACCAGGCCGGGCCCATGTACGGCCTCCGGTGCAGGCTCCTCGCCCCGGGCCCGGGCGAGCGCCTCCGGGTGGTGGACGAACAGGGGGCGTGCCTGCATCGTGTCGTAGGTGCGGTGGAAGACGGCGGTCGCGGCGCCGGAGATCGGCGGCACGATCCAGGACCAGTCGGCCCCCACCCGGCGTCCCCGGCCGGCTTCCTGTTCCAGGTGGGCGAGGAAGCGGCGCGACTCCGTGTGGTGGTCGGTGATGGTCACGCCGGCCCGGTCGAACGAGTGCAGCACGGCACGGTTGAGTTCGACCAGCGCGCGGTCCTTCCAGAGGGTGCGGTCGGTGGAGGTGTCGAGGCCCAGCCGCGCGGCGACGACCGGCAGCAGGGCGTAGCGGTCGGTGTCGGCGAGGTTGCGGGCACCGATCTCCGTGCCCATGTACCAGCCGTTGAACGGGGCGGCGGGATAGCAGATGCCGCCGATCTCCAGGCACATGTTGGAGATGGCGGGTACCGCGTGCCAGCGCAGCCCCAGCGACGCGAACCAGTCGTCCTCCGGGTGGCGCAAGGGGACCTCGTGCACGGCATCGTTCGGCAGTGCGAACCAGCGGGGCTTGTCGTCGCTGCCCTGGACCACCAGCGGCAGTACGTCGAACTGCGTACCGGGACCACCCGGCCACCCGAGGCCCGTGGCGTACGCGGTGAGCCCGGCGTTGCGCGGATCGCCGGTGACCCGGCCGCCGCCGTCGGCGTAGCCCGCGTACCGCACCAGTTGCTCGTTCCAGATGCGAGGACCGGGGCGGCCGGGGGCGTCGGGTGCGAAGACCGTGATGACCGGCCGGATCCGGCCACCGTTCGTCGCCTCGCGCAGATGGGCGGCTGCCTGCGCGGCGATGGTGTCGGCGTCGCGCACGTCGCGGCGGTCACGGACGCGCAGGGAACGCCAGTAGAGGCGGCCGATGCAGCGGTTGCTGTTGCGCCAGGCCACGCGTGCCCCGTGGGCGAGTTCGTCCGCGGTGTGACGGTAGGTACCGGTAGCGTCTATCTCGGCGCGCACGGCGGCTATCCGGGCTGTCGGGTCGCCCGCCCCGCGTTCCTCCCGGTGGTAGAGCCGCAGGAACTCCTCCGCCTCCTTGCGCAGTTGTGCGAGGTCGGCGACCGGTGCGGGCCGCACCGGGGCCGTTCCGGCGGGCCCGGAGTGGCCGACCGGGCACTGCCCCGGCGGAGGAGCGGGCTCCGCCCTGGCGAGCTGCGCTCCGGCCGGTTGGGGATCCGACGGGCGGGACTTGCGGACGGCGGCTCTACGAAGGAACTTCCGCATGGTGCGCACCCCGGTGTGTGAAGGCGATGTGGATGCCGCCCGATCTACCCCGAACCTGGCCTGATCCACCCTGTAAATGCCAGATGAACGTGCCCGGTTGGGAGCCGCCACCCGGCGCACGGGGTCCCCGCGGACGCGCGTGCGTCCGGACGCGCGCCGGTGGGCGCCGTCGGCCGGTGCACCCGGGACCGCGCCCCGCCGCCGCGGGGCGGTGCACCGAGCGGGAGCCCAGCGGGTCGCGGGAGCGGCCGGAACACCGAAGGCACAGGGCGGGACCGCGCGTGGTGTCAGACGGTGAGGAGCGGCGCCCGCGGGGACGTGCGCAGCGGTGTCGCGAGTCCGGCGAGGGCGCGCTCCAGGCCATGGAGATGCGTGAGCGCGGCCTCCACACCCGGGTCCTGGTGCGCGCCCCCGCCGACGCCCGCGGGGGCCGGGGCGTGGCCGGGCTCGGCGTCCGACTCCAGTGCGTGCACCGCGGCCTCGACCCGCCAGCAGGCCGCGGCGAGCCGGGCGTCGTGGGAGGCGTACGGGTCCGCCGCGACGGCGGCCAGCCCGCGCACCTCGCGGGCGCAGTCGTCCAGCAGTACGAGGACCTGCCGGGCCCGGGCCTTGCGGGCGCGCAGCGGGCTGAAGGGGTGGACCAGTGGCGCCAGGGACATCCGCACCCGGGCGAGGAGCTGCTCCAGTTCTGCGGCGTGCGGCGCCGGGTCGGCGGTCTCGTCCCCCGCGAGCCTGCGCATCGCGACGGTGGTGCACTCGTGCACGCACCGCACGGTCAGCCGGATCCAGGCGTTGGTCGCCGAGTGGGTCGTGACGGGCAGCACGAACGCCAGCGCCAGCGCCGCGCCCAGGGCGCCGACCGCCGTCTCGGCGAGACGCAGAGCGAGCAGGGCTGGTCCCAGGGCTCCGAGCAGTCCGTACAGCAGCGACACGAGCACGGTCACCGCGAACATCATCCAGCTGTACGAGACCGGGGCGCTGTAGAAGATCCCGAAGACGCACACCAGGGCCAGCACGGCCGTCGGCAGCAGCGCGCCCTGGACGGGCATGGCGACGGCCAGCCCGGCGGCCACACCCAGCACGGTGCCGAGGACCCTGCGGAAGCCCCTGACGAGCGTCTCGCCGCGCGCGTTGGTGTTGACGAAGATCCACCAGGCGGCGCCGACGGCCCAGTACCAGCGCTCGTCGGAGAGCAGCTGTCCGGCGGCGAGGGCGAACGCCCCGGCCACGGTCACCTGGACGGCCTGCCGGGTGGTCGTCCGGCCGAGCCCCGTTCCTGCCGGAAGCACGGGGGCCGCGGACGGCGGCACCCGCCGCTCGAAGCACCAGGCGCCGAACCGGACGGCGGAGGCCGCGAGGACCGCGAGGACCACGGAGGAGTACAGCTCGGGGATCTGCGGCGGCACCGTGCGCAGGAACTGCGTCACGAAGAAGGTCATGAACGCGAAGACACCGAGGGCGTGCCCGCGCGGGCCCCAGCGCCGTGCGTAGACCGCGGCGCCGGCCACGGCCACGAAGGCGACGTCGCGGGCGCCGGGGGTGGCGTGCAGACCGGCCGCGAGGGCGAGCACCGGAAGACCCACCACGGGCAGCAGGGCGGTGGTGACGGCCTGGTCGCGGACCCGCGGGTCGGTGACCGTGAAGAGAGCGAGGAGCGCGGCGAGCCCCCCGGTGATGACCGCGGTGAGCGTGTGGCCCGTCAGCGCGCACACGGCCACCGCCAAGCCGATGCCGAGGACGGCCCGCGTGGCGCTGCGCAGCCGCAGCAGCCCCGGGTCCGGAGCCACGAACACCCTCTTCAGCACTTCTTCCCGCCCTTTCGACGTACCGGCATGAAAAAGGCGCCGCGGAGTCCGCAGCGCCATCGACAGGTATATGAGAGCATCCCTTGCCCCACTGGCTCAAGCCGGCCCAGAACCTATGGGCCATTGGCCAGGTATCGGACGGCGAAGCGCCCTAGCGGGGGAGCCATCGGACCAGTCAGGTGCGCCCGGGCCGCCGCCGGACCCACCTGCGGTGAGGAACCCCGCCGCGCGTCGCCTCGCGGCCCGGCCACGTGCTCTCCGCCACACTCCTGCCCCCTAGCCGCGGCGACGGCCTCGCACTGGCGCCGCGCGAAAGCGGGCGGGCGTCGGGGAACGGTCCCTGCCGGCGCAGGCAGGGAGCGAAGAAGATCCGCACCCCGGTCCGGACGGCCCTCGGCTCCCGGAGCGGTTCGGCGGCGTCGCCGTCCGCCCCGCTCAGGTTCCGTCCCGCGCCGCGTTGCACCGGGGATCCCGTCAGGCATGCCCGGCGGGAATCGCGGCAACCCGGGAACCGACCCGTCGGCGGACCTCGCCCGCGGGAGCGCCCACCGGTCCTCCCCGGCCGCGCCGCCGCCCGATTGCGGGGGCCCGGTGGGCATGCGCACGGTGTACGGAACCGACCGGGCCGGTGCCGGATCCCGCACCGGCCCGGCGGCGACGAACGCCCGTGGCAGCCCGGCGGTCGGCAACGCCACGGGAACGAAGGGAAGCGTGATTCGATGACCGGAGCCACGGGTGGAACGGTCGGACGGGCCGTACGGCGGGCGAGTGGGCGCAAGGGGCGGAACGGGGTCGACCACGACGCCACGCCGTTCCTCACCGGTCGGCGCGCACGGCCGACCGGGCAGCGGAAGGCCACCGCCGGGAGCCGCGGGCACCCGCTGTTCCGGGACGCGACACGGACCCGGTCCGCGGGGAGGGCGCCGCTCGGTTCGTCCTTCCGGGGCTCCGCCCGATGCGGCGCACCGCAGCCGCGGCCGGTCCCGGGCGAGGACGGCGGAACGGTCCCGGACGTCCGTGGCCGGGTGGCGACGATCCGCCCTTCGGCCGCACTGCGTGCGAACGACCTGGACGAGGCGCACCAAGGGCCGGTGGCGGCCCCCCGGGTCGCGGCCGATGCGCTCGGCGGCCCGGAAGGAGGCAGCGGGCGATGACGACGCAGCATCCCGCCGACCGCGGCGGGCCCAGGCCGGGAAGGTTCGACCGGCTCGCGGAGAGGGCCTCGAACTTCACCAGCTCACCGGCCTTCTTCGGACTCTGTCTGCTGGTGGTCGCCGGCGTGGTCGCGGTGCACTTCGCGGACGTCTCCCTGAAGTGGAAGATCTTCGCCGGGGAGTGCATGACGGCTGTCACCCTGATGCTTCTGGCGCTGCTGAAGAACTCGGAGCTGCGCAGCGAGCGTGCGCTCCAGCGGAAGCTGGACGCCATCGCCGCCGCGCTGCTCGAATCCCAGGAGGGCGAGCCGGGCAGGGCGCACGAGGACCTCAAAGCCGCCATCCGGCTGGAGGAGGAGACCTGAGGAGGGCCGGACCGTACGACTGTGCCATTGGTACAGTCGCGGAGGGGAACGACGCGCTGCAGGGAGGCCGACGGCCATGGCGGTGGACGAACTCGACACCCGCATCCTGCGGCTGATGATCGAGCAGCCGCGCACCAGCGTGCGCGAGTACGCGCGCGTCCTCGGTATCGCGCGCGGAACCCTCCAGGCAAGGATCGACCGTCTCGAACGCAACGGTGTGATCACGGGCACGGGCCCGGTGCTGTCCGCCGCCGCGCTCGGTCATCCGGTGCTGGCATTCGTCCACATCGAGGTCACTCAGGGGCATCTGGACGACGTGGGCGACGCGCTGGCCGAGGTGCCGGAGATCGTCGAGGCGTTCTCCATCACGGGCGGCGGAGACCTGCTGACCAGGGTGGTGGCCCGGGACAACGGCCATCTGGAGGACGTGATCCAGCGCCTCATCAATCTGCCGGGCGTCGTCCGCACACGGACGGAGATGGCACTGCGGGAACGGGTGCCGCACCGGATGCTGCCGTTGGTCGAGTCGGTCGGCCGACGCACCCGCATGGTGCGCTGACCCCGGCCCGGACGGCAGGTTGGCATCCTGGGAGCATGAGCACTGCGCACACTTCGGTCATTTTCGATCTCGACGGAACGCTGGTGGACAGCGAACCGAACTACTACGAAGCGGGCCGGCGCGTCCTCGCCGAGTACGGCGTCACGGACTTCACATGGGAGCACCACACCCGCTTCATCGGAATCGGCACCCGCGAGACCCTGGAGCGGCTGAACGAGGAGTACGCGCTCGAGGCGTCCATCGATGATCTGCTGGCCGGCAAGAACCGCGCCTATCTGGAGCTCGCCCGTACGGGCATACATGTCCACCCGGAAATGCGGAAGCTCGTGGAGTTGCTCGACGCGGCGGGCGTACCCATGGCCGTGGCCTCCGGTTCCTCCCGCGCCGCCATCGAGGCGGTGCTCGCCGGTACCGGTCTCGACGCGTTCCTCACCACACTCGTCTCCGCCGAGGAGGTCGCGCACGGGAAACCGAGTCCCGACGTGTTCCTGGAGGCCGCGCACCGGCTGGGCACGGAACCGGCTCGCTGCGTGGTCCTGGAGGACGCCCCACCCGGGGCCGCGGCGGCGCACGCAGCCGGTATGCGCTGCATCGCCGTCCCCTACCTGCCGGACACCGCCACGGACGAGGCCTTCCGCACCGCCGGGCTGATCTTTCCGGGCGGACAGGCGGAGTTCACGGCACAGGCGGCGTACGACTGGATCGAGCGGTCGGCCCCGGCCCTGTGACGCCGTGGCGCCCGCCGAGTACGGCAGCGGCGGGCGTGACAGGCCGGTGGCCGCGCGGAGCACCCGGACAGCGGACGAGACCGGCACGGTGACCGTGGCGGCGCACCCTCACGAGGGACCGGGCCGGCCCGGGCGCCACATCCCAACGGCGGCAGGCGCCGGGGGCGTTGGTGCGGGGCAGCGACGCTCGTCGGCCATGCTGCTTCGATCCCCCAAGGAAAGACGGACTGTTCGCACCAACCGCCCTCCCGAACATGGAAGACTCCGCGAAACGGGCTTGGCGTCACCAACATGCCCTCTGCCGACTCTCGATTCGTACCAACGAGCACTCGGTCGGAGGCAAACCAGCTCGCCGGCTCGGACGCTGCGTCGGGACAGTCGTGGCGCCGGCGTACCGAGGCGCCCTGCCCTGCGACCGAGGCGTGCGGCCGCGGTCGGCGGCGCTCAGGGCACACGCTGCCTGGCCGGCGTCCGGGCGCCAGGTCTTGCCGTGCGGGCGTGACGGGTCTCTCACACTTCGCGCACCACCAGTCCATGGAAGGCGTCGACCAGCACCGGCGCCGGCACTGGTCACTCACGCGGCGACGGCCTCGGCGAGGAGCGAAGCCAGCTCACTCGCGGCGGCGCGGCGCTCGGCGCGATCGTCCGACTCGCTGACGATGCGCTCGCACTCACGGAAGCGGGCCAGGCGCCGCGGGAAGCGGGCGACTCCGACCCATGACCACCAGTGCTCGACGAAAGCACGGGGCGGCGAGAGGGTGTACTCATCGCGGGCCTGGCGCATCGCCTCATCCCACTGCTGATCAAACGTGGCGAGGACAGTCGGGTCGAGGCGCCCGACGGCAACGCGGAGCGCGGCCGGGGTCTTCTCGGGCATGGGGATGCGAGGGCCAGTGGACTCCGCGGCACGCTCGGTCACAGCGGACTCCGTAAGGTCTCAGGCGGCGGAGTGGAGCAGGGACGGGGTAACGGCGCCCGCGGCTTCCTCGCGCGGCTCGGTCTGCTGCCGGGCGCGCGGCGCGGCATCGAGACCAGCCGAGACGCGTCCGGCAACGGTCTCGCGCAACAGCAGTTCACAAAGGACGCTCATGGACTGGATACCCTCCAGCGCTCGACGCTCGTCGGCGTGGGCCCACGCGGCGTCTCCGATGGCGGCGAGATGCCCACTCCGAGCACGCCCGGACTGTCAGTTGGTGGGGCCGCAGATCCGGCCTACGGTGCCGTAATACCGAGGAACGACACCCGCACCCGCCGCTACCCGAGGAACGACAGCCGCACCTGACGCTCCGGATTATCTCTGTTGGTGTCGACCAGACAGATCGACTGCCAGGTGCCGAGTTCCAGCCTCCCTCCGACGACGGGCAGGGTGGCGTGAGGCGGCACCAGCGCGGGCAGGACGTGGTCCCGGCCGTGGCCCGGGCTGCCGTGGCGGTGCTGGTAGCGGTCGTCGGCGGGAAGCAGTACGTGCAGCGCGGACAGCAGGTCGTTGTCACTGCCCGCGCCGGTCTCGATCAGCGCGATGCCCGCGGTGGCGTGGGGCACGAACACGTTGAGCAGGCCGTCGCGGCCGTCGGCGGCCTCGGCGAGGAACTTCTCGCACGCGCCGGTCAGATCGGTCACGGCCTCCGCCGTGCCGGTGGTGAGGTCGAGGACTCGGGTGGTGAAGGCTTGGGGCATGGTCCCATCCTCCCGCCCGCGCCGCAGGATCGCGCGTCCGCGTGGAGCCGCCTTCGACCGCCGGTGGCACGGGGCGCTTCCGCACGCTCCATGGACGCGGGGGCGTCCCCGCGGTCACCATGGCCTCATGGCTCACGAGACCGCTCGTCAGGCCCTCGGGGAACCGCACGGCTCCGAGCCGCTCCCCCGCACGGCCGAGGTGGTGGTGATCGGGGGCGGGGTCATCGGCGCGAGCACGGCGTTCCATCTCGCCGAGGCGGGAGTCCGTGACGTCCTGGTCCTGGAGCGGGACACACCGGCTTCCGGTTCCTCGGGAAAGCCGATCGGCGGTGTGCGGGCGCAGTTCTCGGATCCGCTGAACATCCGGCTGGGACAGCGCAGTCTGCGGGCGTGGCGGGAGTTCGGCGACCGGCCGGGTGCGGACGTGGGACTGGACCGGGTCGGCTATCTGTTCCTGCTGCGCCGCGACGAGGACGTGGCGGCGTTCCGCGAGGCCACAGCGGTGCAGCGGGAGCTCGGTGTGGACAGCCGACTCGTCCGTCCACGCGAGGCCCACCGGCTGTGCCCCTTCCTCGACCCCGACGCGATCATCGCGGCCGCCCACTCCCCCGACGACGGCTTCGCGCTGCCCGGGCCCGCCGTGCTCGGATATCTGCGGGCGGCCCGGGGCCTCGGGGCGAGGGTGCGCACGCACTGCGCGGTCACCGGGTTCGAGCGCGACGGCGAGGCACTGACCGCCGTGCGCACGACCGCCGGCACGGTCCGTACCGGCACCGTTGTCTGCGCTGCGGGAGCGTGGTCGGGCGAGATCGCCGCGCTGGCCGGCCTCTCCCTGCCCGTGGTCCCGCTGCGCCGCCAGATCGCCCTCACCGGACCGGTCGTCCCGGCCCCGCCGCGCATACCGTTCACCCTGGACTTCACGTCCACCCTGTACTTCCACGGCGACAACGCCGGCGGTCTCGTCCTCGGGCTCTCCGACCCACGCCAGGAACCCGGCTTCGGAAGGGAGTTCACCGAGGAGTGGCTGGAGCCGTTCCGTGCCGCCGCGGCCCGTGTCGCACCCGCGCTGGCGGAGCTGGAGCCGGCCGGCGGGGGCTGGGCGGGGCTCTACGAGATGACGCCGGACCGCAACGCCCTGATCGGCGAGGCGCCCGGCGCACGCCGTTTCCTGTACGCCACGGGGTTCTCCGGGCACGGCTTCCTCCAGGCGCCCGCGGTGGGCGAGATCGTGCGCGATCTGTACCTGGGGCGTGAGCCGTTCCTCGACGTGGGCCCGCTGGCCGCGACCCGCTTCGCCCCGGCCGGCTCCCGGGCGACCGCCCGCCCGGAGGCCCACATCATCTGACGGCCGACCGGACGGCCCCGCCGTTCGGCCCCGAACCGCCCGGGAGGCTCCCATGGCGACGACCGTCCCCACCTGGCGGCTCCGCGCCGCCTTCGCCCGCCGGCTCTCCGCCATGTACGGAGCGGAGGTGCCGGCCTACACCACGCTGGTGGAGGTGGCCGGCCGGGTGAACGCCACGGTCATGCGGGCGGCGGGCGGGGAACGGGCCCAGCGATTCGGCAGTATCGAACGGGTCACGGCGGAACGGCACGGCGCCATCCGGGTCGGCACCCCGGGCGAACTGCGCCGGGCGGCACAGATCTTCGCCGCGCTCGGTATGGAGCCGGTCGGCTTCTACGATCTGCGGGAAGCCGCGGCCAGTTCCGTACCGGTCGTCTCGACCGCGTTCCGCCCGGTGACCCCCGAAGAGCTGGCCCGCAATCCGTTCCGGGTCTTCACCTCCGTGCTCACGCCGGCGGACCGCCGATTCTTCGACACGGACCTGCACAGACGGCTGGAGGCGTTCCTGGACCGCCGCGAACTGTTCCCGCCCGAACTGCTCGAGCTGGCCGGGCGCGCCGAACGCGAGGGAGGGCTCGACGGGGATCGTGCCGAACGCTTCCTCCACCTCGCGGTCGCCGCGTTCGAGCTGTCCCCGGAGCCCGTGGACCGGGTCTGGTACGCGGAGTTGGAGAAGGTCTCCGCGGTCGCCGCCGACATCGGCGGTGTGACGAGCACGCACGTCAACCACCTCACCCCGCGCGTGCTGGACATCGACGACCTCTACCACCGGATGGAGGCCCTCGGCGTCTCGATGATCGACCGGATCCAGGGGCCCCCGCGATGGGACGGCCCCGAGGTGCTGCTGCGCCAGACGTCCTTCCGCGCGCTGGCGGAACCCCGTGTGTTCCGGGAGCCGGACGGCAGCCTTTCCGAGGGCTCGCTGAGGGTGCGCTTCGGTGAGGTCGAGGCACGCGGCATCGCCCTCAGCCGCGAGGGCCGGGCGTTGTACGACCGGCTCGTCGACGGGCCCGTGGAGGACTGGGCGGCGCACTTCCCCCGGACCGAGCACCGGCTGGCCGCCGACGGGCTCGGGTACTTCACCTACGAGGCCGTCCGGCACCGGCCGCGGGACGGGCGGACGCCCCCGGATGATGTCGGCGGCCTGCTTGACGGCGGCTGGGTCACCGCCCGCCCGATCGTGTACGAGGACTTCCTGCCGCGCTCGGCGGCCGGGATCTTCCAGTCGAACCTCACCGACCCCGGTGCCCGCGACGCGGCGCAGACCGGGGCCCACTACGACCAGGCGTGGCTGTCCGGGGCGATCGGACGCGTCGTGCACGACCCCTTCGACCTCTACGCCGCCCAGCAGGCCGGCTCACTGAGCAGGGCCCGCCCGTGCCCCGAAGGGCGATGAGCAGCGGCCCGTACGGCGGACGGGGCGGAGCCCGGGTGGAGCGGGACCACCGGCCCGAGAGCCTGCCACGAACACGACGAACACGACGACCACGACGAACCGAGGAGAGCGCAGCATGACCACCACCGCACTGCCCGGCACGGACGCCCTTCGGGACCGGGCCGCGAGGGCGCTGCACCGCTGCGGCGCGCCCGTGCCCCGGGCCGGATCGGGGGGCCCGGCCGGCGGGCTCTCCGCCCGGACGCCGCTGACCGGGGAGACGCTCTTCACCCTGCCCGCCACCTCGGCCGAGGACACCGCCCGGGCCGTGGCGGAGGCTGCGGCGGCCTTCGGGGAGTGGCGCACCGTTCCGGCCCCGCGCCGCGGAGCGGTGGTCCGGCGCCTCGGTGAGCTGCTCGCCGCGCACCGGGAGGACCTGGCCGAGCTCGTCACCGTCGAGGCCGGGAAGATCCGCTCCGAGGCTCTGGGCGAAGTGCAGGAGATGATCGACGTCTGCGAATTCGCGGTCGGTCTCTCCCGTCAGCTGTACGGGCGCACGATGGCGTCGGAGAGACCGGGCCACCGGCTGTCGGAGAGCTGGCACCCGCTGGGGGTCGTCGGGGTGATCTCCGCCTTCAACTTCCCCGTCGCGGTCTGGTCGTGGAACACGGCGATCGCGCTGGTCTGCGGCGACCCGGTGGTGTGGAAGCCGTCCGAGCTGACCCCGCTCACAGCCGTGGCGTGCGATGCCCTGCTTCGCCGGGCGGCCGCGGAGACGGGTGCCCCGGACGGGATCCACCGACTGCTGCTGGGCGGCCGTGAATGCGGCGAGCGGCTGGTCGACGATCCGCGGGTGGCGCTGGTCAGCGCCACCGGGTCGGTACGCATGGGGCGGGAGGTGGGCCCCCGGGTCGCCGCCCGCTTCGGGCGCTGCCTGCTGGAGCTCGGCGGCAACAACGCAGCGGTCGTCACCCCGGCCGCCGACCTGGACCTGGCCGTGCGTGCCATCGTCTTCTCGGCGGCCGGCACGGCCGGTCAGCGCTGTACGAGCCTGCGGCGGCTGATCGTGCACGAGGACGTCGCCGACGATCTCACCACGCGTATCGTCCACGCCTACACCCGGCTGCCGGTGGGCGACCCGTTCCGGGACGACACCCTGGTGGGGCCGCTGATCTCGGAGCGGGCCCTGGAGGCCATGGCGAAGGCCCTCGACACGGCGCAGGCGGACGGCGGAAAGCTGCTGACCGGAGGCGATCGCCGGTTGCGGGAGCAGGCGCCCTCGGCGGCCTATGTGCGCCCGGCGGTGGTGCGGATGCCGGGGCAGACGCCCATCGTCCGCGAGGAGACGTTCGCGCCGATCCTGTACGTCCTCACCTACCGGACGCTCGAGGAGGCGATCGCACTGCACAACGACGTCCCCCAGGGCCTGTCGTCCTCGATCTTCACCCGGGACCAGCGGGAGGCCGAGCGGTTCCTCGCCGCCGACGGCTCCGACTGCGGGATCGCCAACGTCAACATCGGCACTTCCGGGGCGGAGATCGGAGGCGCGTTCGGCGGCGAGAAGCAGACCGGCGGGGGCCGCGAGTCGGGCTCGGACGCCTGGCGCGCGTACATGCGCCGGGCCACGAACACCGTCAACTACTCGGAGGAGCTACCGCTGGCCCAGGGGGTCACCTTCCTCTGATCGTGAACGACCCGCCTGCGAGGTCCCGCCCGCGGTCCGGGGCGGCCCCCGCTGTCCTCTCCGGACGGGAAGATCCACGACTCCCCCATCGTTGGTAGAACCGTGAACAACTTCGCGGTGCGAGACGTGGACGTGGTCGTCATCGGCGCCGGACAGGCCGGGCTGTCCGGCGCCTACCACCTGCGGCGAGCGGGTCTGCGCGCCGATGTCGGCTTCGTGGTCCTCGACCACGCGCCGGGACCCGGCGGTGCGTGGCAGTTCAGGTGGCCCTCGCTGACGTACGGCAAGGTCCACGGCATGCACGCGCTGCCCGGCATGGAGCTGACCGGCGCCGACGCGGGCCGTCCGTCCTCCGAGGTCATCGGCGAGTACTTCACGCGCTACGAGGACGCCTTCGGGCTTCGGGTGCACCGGCCCGTCCACGTCGGGGCGGTGCGCGAGGGCGCGGGCGGCCGGCTGCTGGTCGAGACGTCGGAGGGCACGTACGCCGCACGGGCACTCATCAACGCCACCGGCACCTGGGACCGGCCGTTCTGGCCGCACTACCCGGGCCAGGAGACCTTCCGCGGTCGGCAGTTGCACACGGCCCAGTACCCGGGCCCCGAGGCGTTCGCCGGGCAGCGGGTGGTCGTGGTCGGCGGCGGCGCGTCGGGAACCCAGCACCTGATGGAGATCGCCGAGATGGCGGCGGGGACGACCTGGGTGACCCGGAAGCCGCCGGTGTTCCGTGAGGGCCCGTTCGGGGAGGCGCAGGGTCGCGCGGCGGTCGCCCTGGTGGAGGAGCGGGTCCGGAAGGGGCTGCCGCCGCGGAGTGTGGTGTCGGTGACGGGCCTGCCGCTGAACGACGCTATCCGGCGGGCCCGCGAGCAGGGCGTCCTCGACCGGATGCCGATGTTCGACCGGATCACCCCGGAGGGCGTGGTGTGGGACGACGGCCGAGCGGTCGAGGCGGACGTCATTCTCTGGGCCACCGGGTTCCGCGCCGCGATCGACCATCTCGCGCCCCTGAGGCTGCGAGAGCCGGGTGGCGGCATCACGGTGGAGGGGACCCGCGCGGTTCGGGACGAACGCGTCCATCTCGTCGGCTACGGTCCGTCCGCCTCGACGATCGGTGCCAACCGGGCCGGACGGGCCGCGGTCCGGGAGATCATGCGGCTCTTGGGCCACGGGCCCGCGGCCGTGTCGTCCGGGGACCCGCTGCCGCCGGACGAGGCGGCCGGGGACCTGGCCGCCCTCCCCGGCTGAGGCGCCCTCGCAGGACGTCCGCGGCACCCGGAGCCCCCGGGCCGGGTCCGACCGGTCACCCGGTGTCGGACCCCGCCCTCCCGCGGATCCTGTTGAACTCGGCGACGTTGCGGTTGTGCTCCTCGAAGTCGGCGGTGAAGCGCGTGTCACCGGGTTGGACGGTCACGAAGTACAGCCAGTCGCCCTCCGCCGGCCCGACGGCCGCCTTCATCGCCGCCTCGCCCGGGTTCCCGATCGGCGTCGGCGGCAGCCCCCTCTGCGCATAGGTGTTGTAGGGGCTCCGGAGTCCGGTGTCCTGACGGGTGGTGTCGAGGGTGGAGCGGTTCAGCGCGTAGTTGAGGGTCGAGTCCATCTGCAGCGGCATGTTCCGGGCGAGCCTGTTGTGCACGACGCGTGCCACCCTTGCCATGTCCTCGGCGCTGTCCGCCTCCGCCTGGACGATGCTGGCGACGATCACCGCCTGATGGAGCGTCATGCCATGGCGCCGCACCCCGTCGGTGAGGGACGAGGTGCCGAAACGATGGCCCGCCGTGTTGACCATGAAGCTGAGCAGACTGCCCGGGGACGACTCGGGGCCGACGGGATAGGTCGCCGGGAAGAGATAGCCCTCGGGATTCCCGCGGGCCTCCGCCGGAAGCCTCAACCGCGAGCCCGCAGCGGTCGCCGTCCGAAGGGTGGTGCCGGCCCGGACCCCGAGCGCCTTGTCCACGGCGGCGTAGACCTGGGAGGAACGCCACCCCTCCGGGACGAGCAGGGTCTTCGGCCGCGCCTGGGGCTCGGTGGCCCTCTTCTTCGACTGGGGCAGCAGCGTCAGGACGACGGCCGTCACCGCACCCATCAGGCCGACCACGCCCGCGAACAGCAGCAGTCGGCCGCGGCGCGTCAGACGGAGCCGGCGCCGACGGCGCCGGGCCTTCGGGAACTCCCTCTTCATAAGGGCACGCTAACCCGACAAAACCACACACAACAGAATCCGCGCCGTCACCCCCACGGTGAACCGGCCCAGTGACGACGGACGGCAGAGGCCCGGTTCACGTTCGACGGTCGGGGCGCGACGCACGGCACAGTGCACGGCACCGCTCTCTGCACGGCGGCCGGCGGGAAGAACGACCGGACGCTCAGGACGCGACCGGCGCCAGCTGGGCATCCCTGCGCACCAGAGCGGCGTAGCGCCCGTTCCGCTCCATCAGCTCCTCGTGCGTCCCGCGTTCGGCGATCCGCCCGCCGTCGAGGACGACGATCTCGTCGGCGTCGCGCACGGTGGAGAGCCGGTGGGCGATGGTGATCGTCGTGCGTCCGGCGGAGAGTGCGTCGACCGCCTGCTGAACGGCCTGCTCGGTGCGGGTGTCGAGCGCGCTGGTGGCCTCGTCCAGGATGAGCACCGGTGGATCGCGCAGGATCGTCCGGGCGATGGCGAGCCGCTGCTTCTCACCGCCGGAGAACCGGTACCCCCGCTCGCCCACGAGCGTGTCGTAGCCGTCGGGCAGCGAGGCGATGTGGTCGTGGATCTGCGCCGCCCGCGCCGCCGCCTCGATCTCGGCATCGGTGGCGTCCGGCTTGGCGAAGCGCAGATTGTCCGCGACCGACGCGTGAAAGAGGTACGTCTCCTGGGAGACGACGCCCACGGCCCGGGAGAGGGTGTCGAAGTCGAGGTCGCGGACGTCGACGCCGTCCAGGGTGACCCGGCCCTCCGTGACGTCGTAGAGCCGGGGCACGAGATAGCTGAGCGTGGACTTGCCGGAGCCGGTGGGCCCGACCACGGCGAGGCTCCCACCGGCCGGCACGGTGATCCCGATGCCTTCGAGCGTCGACCCGCTCCTGGCGTCGTAGCGGAAACCGACCTCCTCGAACCGTACTTCCCCCGCCACCTCGGCCAGCCGGACCGGATCCTCCGGTTCTGTGATGTCCATCCGCAGGTCCAGGTACTCGAAGATCCGCTGGAACAGGGCGAGCGACGTCTGGATCTGGACACCCGTGGACAGCAGGCTCACGGCCGGGCGGAACAGCCCTTGCTGCAGTGAGACGAAGGCGACCAGGGTGCCGATCGAGATCGTGGATCCGCCGGACTGCAGCGCAAGACCCGCCGCCCAGTACAGGAAGGCGGGCATCGCGGCCATGACGATGCCGATGACCGCCATCCGCCAGCGGCCGGCCATGCTGGAACGGACCTCGAGATCGACGAGGCGTTCGGACTCGTCGGCGAACGACCGGGTGAGCGAGTCCGCCCGGCCCATCGTGCGGCCGAGGAGGATGCCGCTGACGGACAGCGACTCGGTGACCGTGGCGGCCATGGCCGCCATCTGCTTCTGCCGCTGGGTGGTGATGGCCTTGCGCTCGCGTCCGACCCGGCGGCTGATCCAGACGAAGACCGGCAGCAGGACCAGGGAGACGACCGTGAGCCGCCAGTCGAGCGCGAGCATCGCCACGACGGTGGCGACGACGGCGGTCAGATTGGAGACCAGTGAGGTCGCCGTGGAGGTGACGGTCGCCTGCATGCCGCCGATGTCGTTGGCGATACGGGACTGGACCTCGCCGGTCCGCGTCCGGGTGAAGAACGCGAGCGGCATGCGCTGCAGTTGGGCGTAGACGCCGGTGCGGAGGTCGTGCATCACACGCTGGCCGACCGTGGTCGAGATCAGCGTCTGCAGAACACCGAACACGCTCGTCGTCACGGCGGCGACGATCATCCCGAGGGCGAGCAGCGACAGCAGGCCCGTGCGGCCCTGCGGGATCGCGGTGTCCAGGATTTCGCGCAGCATGAACGGCGAGGCGACGGAAACGAGCGACGAGGCTCCGACCAGCAGCCCCACCACGGCGAGCCGCGCCCGGTAGGGACGGAAGAGCCCGAGGATGCGCCGCACCTGGGCGGGCTGGGCGGGCCGCGTGGGGTCCAGCGGCCGATCGGGAGGTGTCCAGGACGGACCGTCGTGGGTGCGCATGGGCTCCTTCCGCGGATCAGGACCTGACAGCTCGAAGAGCATAGCTCATTATTACCTATACTCACAATGAACATCGTCCTGATATCGTCCGTGCATGACCACTCCAGGCCCCGTTCCCGACGCGGACGGCGTGCTCGCCGAGCAGCTGCTGCGGCTCACCCGGCGGCTGCACCGCATTCAGCGGCAGCATCTGCAGCCGATCGGCATCACCCCGGCCCAGGCCCGGCTGCTGCGGGTCGTCGCCCAGTACGAAGGGGCGCCGCGGATGGCCGATCTGGCCGACCGCCTGGAGGTGGTGCCGCGCGCCGTCACCAGCCTGGTGGACGGGCTGGAGTCGGGCGGCCGCGTCCGCCGGGTGGCCGATCCGACGAACCGCCGCGTGGTGCGCGTGGAGCTCACCGACCTCGGACGCACCACGCTGCGGGAGCTGCGCGGCGCCCGGCGCGCGGCCGCGGAGGACATCCTGGCGCCCCTGACCTCCTCACAGCGCGAGGTGCTCGGCGGACTGCTGTCGGCGCTGCTCGACGGAGGCCCGGGGCCGGCCTGCTAGCCGGGTCAGGGCCGGGGCGGGACCGAGCGGGTCAGGTGGGACAGCCAGACGCGCGCCGGGATCGCAGCCAGCCACCAGTACTGGGCGATCTTCGGCGAGACGAAGGCCAGGGGCACCGACGCGGCGAAGACGACCACCATGACCAGCCCCTCGTACACGGCGATACGCAGCCGTCGGGGCGCCGTGCCCGGAGTGGCCAGGGCAGGCCGCAGCAGCAGCCGCAGTGTCATCGCGGTGATCAGGCCCGAGGCGACGGCGATGGATCCGGCGTACACGGCGGTCGCCGCCGTGGTGTCCGCGTACTCGCTGATCAGACGGGTGGGAAACGGCAGTGCGGCGATCACGGCGAGCAGCGCGAGATAGAGGTACAGCAGACAGGAGTCGAGCCGGGCGACGCGGTGGAACAGGGTGTGCTGGCTGAGCCACAGCACACCGATGACGACGAAGCTCAGCAGATACGCGCCGATGTCGGAGAGGGCCCGGTGGAGCGCCGTACCGAGGGCGCCGACCTCCAGATCGCCGGGCACGGTGATGTCGAGGGCGAGGAGGGTGATCGCGATGGCGAAGACCGCGTCACCGAACGCGAGCAACCGATCGGGCCCGATGATCGCACCGGGAGACTCGTCCTCCCACTCGGGTGTCGGTGTGCTCACGGCGGGGACGCTACCGGCGGTCGCGGGCACCGGCACCCGCTGCTGGGCCGAACGCCGCACGCGGTGCCCCGTCCTCCGTGCCGCACCGAGGGGCCGTGCCGAAAGGCCGCCCTGTACGGGACGCACGACCGTTCGGGGCCGGCCGTCCCGATCGATGCGGGGGCCGCCCACGGGCGCCGGCGCCCGTGTCGCACGGAACCTGCGGCGCCCCTTTCAGATGAAGTTCAGCGCGGCCGCGCCGCCCACTCCCCCGAGCAGCATGAAGGCGGGCATCAGGACCTTCAGCTCCACCCAGCTGCCGGCCCGGAAGCGCATCGCCTTGGGCGGCCCGAGCGCGTACCAGCGCTTGTTGCCGACCGGTATGGGCCACAGGATCGGGCAGCCGGAGACCGTCAGGGCGTCGCCGATGTCGTGCACCAGGGCGCCGAGGACGACGGGCAGCCCCAGCCACAGGTACTCCTGACCCGGTCCGGTGAAGAGCCAGTCCGCTCCGCTGCCCGGCTTGTCCAGGACGCCGGCCAGGATCCAGGCGCTCGTCGCACCGAGCAGCCACACCAGGACGTCACTGGACACCCGTGCGGCCCGCCACAGCAGTCCCTCCACGGCGAGCACCAGGTGCACGAAGAGGATCGCGAGGACAGCCCAGCGCCCTCCGGTCATCGCCAGCGCCGAGGTGCCGCCGCCGATCAGCACGGCCCACAGCCAGGTGTGGGTGAGCGTGCGGTGACCGCCGGTCCGGCGCTTGTCCCCCGGCTTCTTCGTCGCCTTGTAGACCGCGTACGAGAGCTTGTCGACCACTTCGCACAAGCCGCGTGAGAACGGCCCGAAGGCGCGGGAGATCGTCGCCGCCTTGTGGTCGAGGTCCGGCGCGAGCGCCGCTCCCGCGCAGATCAGCGCGCCGACGACGAGGACGGGCCATGGCATCGGATGATCCAGGGCGGCCGCCGCCGCGCCCACCCCCAGCCAGGCCGCCGCCCCGGACAGGGAGTGCGCCGGTCCCATCATGCTCGTTCCCGCCCCATCTGCTGTTGTGCTCGTGCCCAGTTGAGGGGACAGGCTACCGGTAGCGATCTTCCTCCCGGTGGCCGGTTCCCGGTCCCGGCCGGAGGCCAGGCAAGATGGTGGGGTGACCCTTATCGATCAGCTGCCGCCGGACGCCGACCCCGATGCCCTCTTCGAAGCCTTCGCCTCATGGGCCGAGGGTCGGGGCATCTCCCTCTATCCGGCCCAGGAGGAGGCGCTGATCGAGGTGGTCTCCGGGGCCAACGTGATCCTCTCCACACCGACCGGATCGGGAAAGAGCCTGGTCGCGGCCGGTGCGCACTTCGCCGCCCTCGCCCGGGACGAGGTCACGTTCTACACCGCGCCGATCAAGGCCCTGGTGTCGGAGAAGTTCTTCGACCTCTGCAAGCTCTTCGGCACGGAGAACGTCGGCATGCTCACCGGCGACGCGTCCGTGAACGCGGACGCCCCGGTCATCTGCTGCACCGCCGAGGTGCTGGCGTCGATCGCGCTGCGGGACGGCAAGGACGCCGACATCGGCCAGGTCGTGATGGACGAGTTCCACTTCTATGCGGAACCGGACCGCGGCTGGGCCTGGCAGATCCCTCTTCTCGAACTCCCGCAGGCGCAGTTCGTGCTGATGTCGGCGACGCTCGGTGACGTGTCGATGTTCGAGGAGGACCTCACCCGCCGTACCGGTCGTGAGACCGCCGTCGTCCGCTCGGCGACCCGCCCGGTCCCGCTCTCCTACGAGTACCGCACGACCCCCATCACGGAGACGCTGACCGAACTGCTCGAGACCAGGCAGGCACCGGTCTACATCGTGCACTTCACCCAGGCGCAGGCCGTCGAGCGGGCACAGTCGCTGATGAGCATCAACATGTGCACGCGGGAGGAGAAGGACCGCATCGCCGAGCTGATCGGCAACTTCCGGTTCACCACCAAGTTCGGCCGGAACCTGTCCCGCTTCGTCCGCCACGGCATCGGCGTCCACCACGCGGGCATGCTGCCCAAGTACCGGCGCCTCGTGGAGAAGCTGGCGCAGGCCGGCCTGCTGAAGGTGATCTGCGGTACGGACACCCTCGGCGTGGGCGTCAACGTCCCCATCCGCACGGTGCTGTTCACCGCGCTCACCAAGTACGACGGAAGCCGGGTGCGTACGCTCCGCTCCCGGGAGTTCCACCAGATCGCGGGCCGCGCGGGCCGGGCGGGCTTCGACACCGCCGGCTTCGTCGTCGCCCAGGCCCCCGACCACGTCGTCGAGAACGAGAAGGCCCTCGCCAAGGCCGGCGACGACCCGAAGAAGAAGCGCAAGGTCGTCCGCAAGAAGGCCCCCGAGGGCTTCGTCGGCTGGACGCGGAACTCCTTCGAGAAACTGATCGCCTCCGACCCCGAGCCGCTCACCTCCCGCTTCAAGGTCACCCACGCCATGCTGCTGTCGGTGATCGCCCGCCCGGGCAACGCCTTCGATGCGATGCGCAAGCTCCTCGAGGACAACCACGAACCGCGCAAGCAGCAGCTCCGGCACATCCGCCGAGCCATCGCCATCTACCGTTCGCTCCTCGACGGAGGGATCGTCGAACGCCTCGACGCCCCCGACGCCCAGGGCCGTGTCGTCCGGCTGACCGTGGACTTCCAGCAGGACTTCGCGCTCAACCAGGCGCTCTCCACGTTCGCCCTCGCGGCCTTCGACCTGCTGGACCCCGAGTCGCCGTCGTACGCCCTGGACATGGTCTCCGTCGTCGAGTCCACGCTCGACGACCCGCGGCAGATCCTCGGGGCCCAGGAGAACAAGGCGCGGGGCGAGGCGGTCGCCGCGATGAAGGCGGACGGCGTCGAGTACGAGGAGCGGATGGAAAGGCTCCAGGAGATCTCGTACCCCAAGCCGCTGGAGGAACTGCTGTGGCACGCGTACGACACGTACCGGAAGTCGCACCCGTGGGTCGGTGACCACCCGGTCTCGCCCAAGTCGGTCATCCGGGACATGTACGAACGGGCGCTGTCCTTCACCGAGTTCACGTCCTTCTACGAGCTGGCCCGCACCGAGGGGATCGTGCTGCGGTATCTCGCGAGCGCGTACAAGGCCCTGGACCACACCGTCCCGGACGATCTGAAGACCGAGGACCTCCAGGATCTGATCGCCTGGCTGGGCGAGATGGTCCGCCAGGTCGACTCCAGCCTCCTCGACGAGTGGGAGCAGCTGGCCAATCCCGAGGTCGAGACCGCGGAGGAGGCGCAGGAGAAGGCCGACCAGGTCAAGCCGGTCACCGCGAACGCCCGCGCCTTCCGGGTGCTGGTCCGCAACGCCATGTTCCGCCGGGTGGAGCTGGCGGCGCTGGACCGCGTCGACGAGCTGGCCCGGCTGGACGCGGAGTCGGGCTGGGACGAGGACGCCTGGGGCGAGGCCATGGACGGGTACTGGGACGAGTACGACGACCTGGGCACCGGGCCGGACGCGCGCGGACCGAAGCTGCTCGCCATCGAGGAGGACCCGGGACACGGCCTCTGGCGGGTCCGGCAGACCTTCGCCGACCCGAACGACGACCACGACTGGGGCATCAGCGCGGAGGTCGACCTGGCGGCCTCCGACGAGGAGGGGCGGGCCGTCGTCCGCGTGACGTCCGTCGGCCGGCTGTGAGACGGGGGCCGCACGAGCCACCCGGGAGGGCCGAACGCTCGTCCCGGTCGTGCGGGAGGGGCTGTTCCGCCGGCCGGGCGGCCGAGGACCGCCCGGCCGGCGTCACGCCCCGTACGGGGTCACTTCTTGACGGGGTCGAGGCAGAGGACGAACTTGTCGGCGTCCCACTGCTGGGCGAGGGCGGCCTCGCCGACGGTGCAGGCGTTGACGTCGAAGGTGTTCTCGACGACCTTGACGACCTTGTAGTTGGCGTCCTTGTCGTCGCACCCCTTGGTCTCGACCTCGGGGTCGTTCTCCTCGCCGGTGACCTTGACGCAGTCACCGGCCTCGGCGCGGACGGGGGCGTTGAAGACGTAGCCGAGGCCGAGCTTCACCACCACGGCGACGACAATGAGCGCGACCACGCCGAGAAACTTCTTGACCTTGCTCTTCTTGGCGGGTGCGGGCGCGGGTGCGGCGCCGGGTATGGGCTGGCCCTCCGGGAACTGGGGTTCCTGCGGGGCGGGGGAGGGCGTGGGTGCGCTCATCTGCGTTCTTCCTGGGTCGCTGGAGATCGAACGGGCGCACGCTACACGAATAGTAAGAAGCACATAAATACGAGGTACGAAGGAGTCCTTGATGTCCGTTTATGACATCCCTCTGCGCACGCTGTCCGGCGAGGAGACCTCCCTGGCCGAGCTTCGCGGCAAGGCCGTGCTGGTCGTCAACGTGGCGTCCCGCTGTGGCCTCACACCTCAGTACGCGGGGCTGGAGCGACTGCAGAAGACCTACGCGGACCGTGGTTTCACGGTGCTCGGTGTGCCGTGCAACCAGTTCCTGGGCCAGGAGCCCGGCAGCGCCGAGGAGATCGCCACGTTCTGCTCGGCGACGTACGGGGTGACGTTCCCGCTGCTGGAGAAGTCGGATGTGAACGGCGACCAGCGGCATCCGCTCTACGCCGAGTTGACCCGCTTCGCCGACGGTGACGGGGAGGCCGGTGACGTGCAGTGGAACTTCGAGAAGTTCCTCGTCTCCCCGCAGGGCGACGTGGTGGCCCGCTTCCGGCCGCGGACGGAGCCGGAGGCCGCGGAGGTCGTCGCGGCGATCGAGGCGCAGCTCGCGGCCTGATCGGGTCGCGCACGCGCGACGGGGCGCCGCCCGGTGGCCGGGCGGCGCCCCGTCGTTCGCGGGAGCCCGCCTCAACGGATGGGCACGCCGGAGAGGGTGCGGGCGATGACCAGGCGCTGGATCTCGCTCGTGCCCTCGAAGATGGTGTAGATGGCCGCGTCCCGGTGCATGCGCTCGACGGGGTACTCGCGGGTGAAGCCGTTCCCCCCGAGGATCTGGACGGCCTGGGCGGTGACCTCCTTGGCCACCTCGCTGGCGAAGAGCTTGGACATGGAGCCCTCGGCCGCGGTGAACGGCTTGCCGCTCACCGCCATCCAGGAGGCGCGCCACACCAGCAGCCGGGCGGCGTCGATCCGGGTGCGCATGTCGGCCAATTGGAAGGCGACACCCTGGTTGTCGATGATCGGCCGGCCGAACTGCGTGCGCTCCTTGGCGTACTCGAGGGCGTAGTCGTACGCCGCCCGGGCGGTGCCGACCGCCATCGCGCCGACGGCGGGACGGGATGCCTCGAAGGTGGCCATGGCGGCGTTCTTCACGCTCCCCCAGCCTTCGGCCGGGGGGACCCCCACACCGCCGCCGGACCGGGCCCGCTCCCGGGCGCGGGCGAGCCGCTCGTCGAGCTTCTCCTTGCCGCCGAGCAGACAGGAGCCGGGGACGCGGACGTTCTCCAGGACCACCTCGGCGGTGTGCGAGGCGCGGATGCCGTGCTTCCTGAACTTCTGGCCCTGGGAGAGGCCGGGAGTGTTCGGCGGCACGATGAAGGAGGCGTGGCCCCTGGAGCCCAGGTCGGGGTCGACGACGGCGACCACGACGTGGACGTTGGCGATCCCGCCGTTGGTGGCCCAGGTCTTGGTGCCGTCGAGCACCCACTCGTCCTTGGCCTCGTCGTAGACGGCGCGGGTCCGCATGGCACCGACGTCTGAGCCGGCGTCGGGCTCGGAGGAGCAGAACGCGGCGACCTTCACGTCGTCGACGTCGCCGTACATCTGCGGGATCCAGGTCCCGATCTGCTCCTCGGTTCCGTTGGCGAGGACGCCGACGGCGGCGAGTCCCGTGCCGACGATGGAGAGGGCGATACCGGCGTCGCCCCAGAACAGTTCCTCCATGGCCATCGGGATGCCGAGCCCGGTGGGGTCGAAGAACTGCTGGGCGTAGAAGTCGAGGGAGTAGATGCCGACCTTGGCGGCTTCCTGGATGACCGGCCAGGGGGTCTCCTCGCGCTCGTCCCACTCGGCGGCGGCCGGGCGGATCACGTCCCTGGCGAAGCCGTGCAGCCAGTCCCGGACCTGCTTCTGGTCGTCGTTGAGATCGAGCGCGAACTCGGTCATGTCCCCTCCTGATGTGCTGAGCACGCATGTTACTACCGGTAACCGCAGTCTGTTACCGGTGCGTAGCGGCTGTCAACCGCCACCGTGCGGTCGGCGGACGGACCCTGCGGAGTGTTACGTTGCGCAGGCCTCAGGATTCAGTACGGGCGGGGAGAGACCATGGAGACCACCACCACTCAGCAGGGCGACCAGCAGCGGTCGGCCGAGCAGCGGCGGCGCGAGCTGCTCGAAGCCGCCGACCGCGTGGTGCTCCGGGACGGCCCGCAGGCGTCCATGAACGCGATCGCCGCGGAGGCCGGCATCACCAAGCCGATCCTGTACCGGCACTTCGGCGACAAGAGCGGGCTCTACCGCGCGCTCGCCAAGCGTCACACCGACGGACTGCTGGCGGCGCTGCGCACGGCCATCGACGCCAGCTCGGACCGGCGGGAGCGCGTCGAGCACACCCTCGACACCTACCTCACGGCGATCGAGACCCGGCCCCAGGTCTACCGCTTCCTGATGCACCCCGCCGAGGAATCCCAGCAGTCCGAGCAGGGCTTCGACGTCGGCCGGCACACCGCGCCGCTGCTGCGAAGACTCGGTGAGGAACTGGGCAAGGTGATCGCCGAACGCGTCGACCTCGGCCCCGGCGGGGACGAACTGGCCAGGATCTGGGCCCACGGCATCGTCGGCATGATGCACGGTGCGGGCGACTGGTGGCTGGGTGAACGCCCCTGCTCCCGGGAGCACTTGGTGCGCAGCCTCGCGGACCTGCTCTGGGGCGGTCTCTCCGTCGCCGAGGACCGTCCGGGCAGTCCGGGCTTCTGACGCCGACCCCCGGTGCGCGTGCTGGTGCCACCCGGACCCGCCTCGGCGGCCCTAAGGAACCGGCGCTACCGCCGGCCCCACGGGGCGCGGCGAACCTTGCGCAGGGCACGGGCGCGGCGCAGGCCGGTGAGCCGGTCCACGTAGACCCCGCCCTCCAGATGGTCGCACTCGTGCTGCAGGCACCGGGCGAAGAACCCCGTGCCCTCGACCCGCACCGGCGCACCGTCCCCCGTCACTCCCTCGACCACCGCATGGTCGTGCCTGGGGGTCCCCGCCTCGATCCCCGGCAGCGAAAGACAGCCCTCCGGGCCGCGCACCTCGATGCCGTCGGCGGCGACGAGGCGCGGGTTGACCACGTGCCCCACGTGGCGGACGTCCTCGTCGTCGGGGCAGTCGTAGACGAACACCCGCAGCGGCACCCCGACCTGGTTGGCGGCGAGGCCCACCCCGTTCGCGGCGTACATGGTCGCGTACATGTCCTCGATCAGCCGCGTCAGGGGCGGGCCGAAGTCGGTGACGGGTTCACAGGGCGCGTGGAGCACCGGATCGCCGAACAGGCTCATGGCCCGCACGAGGCCGGAACTGCCGGGGATCGGACGGTTTCGCATGGCCGTAAGGGTACGTTCCGCACCTCCCGCCGGTGACCTCCGGGTTTCGTGACGGAGCCGCAGTTCGGGCCGTCGCCCCGAGGTCGATAGGCTGAGCCCCGACCGACGCAAGGAGGATCAAGGACGATGGCAGGACACCCTGGCAACGCAGAGCCGCTGTCGCCGCGCGCCAAGCTGGCCGTGACGGCCGGCAAGGCCGCAGCGGCGGTGTCGCGCGCAGCGGGACGCGGCAGCGGATCGGTGATCGGCGGCCGGGTTGCCCTCAAACTCGACCCCGATCTGCTGAGCAGGCTGGCACAGCACCTGGACGTGATCCTGGTGTCGGCGACGAACGGCAAGACCACCACCACCCGATTGATCGCGGAGGCCCTGCGCGCGGCCGGCCCGGTCGTGTCGAACGCCCTTGGCGCGAACATGCCTGCCGGTATCACCTCCGCGCTCGCCGGCGGCTCGGACGCCCGCTACGGCGTGATCGAGGTCGACGAGAAGTACCTCGCCGGGGTGGCCCGCGACACCACGCCCAAGGCCATCGCCCTGCTCAACCTCTCCCGCGACCAGCTGGACCGCGCGGCCGAGACCCGGATGCTGGCCGAGAAGTGGCGCGAGGGGCTGTCCGGCAGCAAGGCCGTCGTCGTCGCCAACGCCGACGACCCGCTGATCGTGTGGGCCGCTTCCTCCTCCGCCAACGTGGTGTGGGTGGCCGCCGGCCAGGAGTGGAAGGACGACGCCTGGTCGTGCCCCGCCTGCGGCGGTGTGATGCAGCGCCCGGGGGACGACTGGTTCTGCGGCGAGTGCGGCTTCCGCAGGCCGGCCGTGAGCTGGGCCCTCAGCGGTGACCACGTCCTCGACCCGCACGGGTCCGCCTGGCCGATCCACCTCCAGCTGCCGGGCCGGGCCAACAAGGCCAACGCCACCACCTCCGCCGCGGTGGCCGCCGTCTTCGGCGTCCCGCCGCAGGTGGCACTGGAGCGCATGTACCAGGTGCAGGCCGTGGCCGGCCGGTACGACGTCGTCTCGTTCCAGGGGCGGGACCTGCGACTGCTGCTGGCGAAGAACCCGGCCGGCTGGCTGGAGACGTTCTCCCTGATCGATCCGCCGCCCACCCCGGTGATCCTGTCCGTCAACGCGCGCGGCGCAGACGGCACCGACACATCCTGGCTGTGGGATGTCGACTACACGCGGCTCGCCGGCCACCCGATCTTCGTGATCGGCGACCGCAAGCTGGACCTCGCGGTGCGTCTGGAGGTCGCCGGACTGGACTTCCGCGTGGCCGAGGACGTGGATGAGGCCGTCCGGCTCGCCCCTCCCGGGCGGATCGAGCTGATCGCAAACTACACCGCCTTCCAGGACGTCCGCCGCCGCGTCGGCAACTGACCCACTCACCGCAGAGGAACACGAGCATGAGCGACAGCAGCCTGCGCCTGGTGTGGGTCTACCCGGACCTGCTCAGCACGTACGGTGACCAGGGCAACGCCCTGGTCGTGGAGCGCCGCGCGCGCCAGCGCGGCCTGGGCGTCACCCGCGTCGACGTCCGCAGCGACCAGCCGGTGCCGACGTCCGGCGACATCTATCTGATCGGCGGCGGCGAGGACCGGCCGCAGCGGCTCGCGGCCGAACGGCTGCGCCGTGACGGCGGGCTCTCCCGGGCCGCCGCCAACGGCGCGATCATCTTCTCGGTCTGCGCCGGCTACCAGATCCTCGGCCACGAGTTCATCAACGACCTGGGTGAGCGGGAGCCCGGCCTCGGTCTGCTCGACGTGGTCTCCACCCGCGGCGAGGGCGAGCGGTGCGTCGGCGACGTGCTGGCGGACATCGACCCGCAGCTGGGCCTGCCGCAGCTCACGGGCTTCGAGAACCACCAGGGCATCACGCATCTCGGGCCGACGGCCAGGCCGTTCGCCCGGACCGTCCTCGGCAAGGGGAACGGCACCGGGGACGGCACCGAGGGCGCCTACAACGACACCGTCTTCGGCACGTACATGCACGGTCCGGTGATGGCCCGCAATCCGCAGATCGCGGATCTGCTGCTGAAGCTGGCGCTCGACGTGAACGCGCTGCCCCCCACCGACGACCGGTGGTACGAGGCACTGCGCACGGAGCGCATCGCCGCGGCCACTCAGCCCGCCTGACGGGCCGCTCGAGCGCCGTTCGTACGTATTCCGGGCCGTACGAGGACACGGTGTCCACTGTGCGGACGTCCGGTTCGGCACCCGCCACCCTGCGCCGGTAGGGTGGCAGGGATCCAACCGGACGACGTGGTCCGGGAGTCGGCCCACGTTGCAAAGGTTTTCGGGCTATGCGCATTGGTGTCCTCACCTCCGGCGGCGACTGCCCCGGGCTCAACGCGGTCATCCGCTCTGTCGTGCACCGCGCCGTGGTCGACCACGGCGACGAGGTGATCGGTTTCCACGACGGCTGGAAGGGCCTGCTGGAGGCCGACTACCGCAAGCTCGACCTGGACGCCGTCGCCGGCATCCTCGCCCGCGGCGGCACGATCCTCGGCTCCTCGCGGGTACAGCCCGCGCATCTCGTCGACGGCGTCGAGCGGGCCAAGGGACACATCGCCGAACTGGGCCTGGACGCGATCATCCCGATCGGCGGCGAGGGCACGCTGAAGGCGGCGAACCTGCTGGCCCAGGCCGGCCTGCCGATCGTCGGTGTGCCGAAGACCATCGACAACGACATCGCGTCGACCGACGTCACCTTCGGCTTCGACACCGCCGTCGGCGTCGCGACCGAGGCCCTCGACCGGCTGAAGACCACCGCCGAGTCCCACCAGCGCGTGCTGATCGTCGAGGTCATGGGCCGGCACACCGGCTGGATCGCCCTCCACTCCGGCATGGCGGCCGGTGCGCACGCCATCGTCGTCCCCGAGCGTCCCTTCGACATCGAGGAGCTGACCAAGCGGGTCGGTGCCCGGTTCGAGGCCGGCAAGCGGTTCGCGATCGTCGTGGTCGCGGAGGGTGCCAAGCCGCGCGAGGGTTCCATGGACTTCGACGAGGGCGGCAAGGACGTGTACGGCCACGAGCGCTTCGCCGGTGTCGCCCGGCAGCTCTCCGTCGAGCTGGAGGAGCGGCTCGGCAAGGAGGCCCGACCCGTGATCCTCGGCCACGTCCAGCGCGGCGGTACGCCGACCGCGTACGACCGCGTCCTCGCCACCCGGTTCGGCTGGCACGCCGTCGAGGCGGCGCACCGCGGCGAGTTCGGCATGATGACCGCGCTGCGCGGGACGGACATCACGATGGTGCCGCTGGCACAGGCGGTGGAGACGCTGAAGACGGTCCCGCAGGACAGGTACGAAGAGGCCGAGACGGTCCTCTGACGGGGCTCGCGGACGAGGAACCGCCCCCGGTCGCAGCCGCGGCCGGGGGCGGTTCTAGTCTTGTCCGGACAACACGCGCGAAACAGACGCTCCAGGAGTACGCAGATGGATCACAGCGGGCACGGCGAGCACGGGATGCCGATGGACCTGCCGCCGTTCACGCTGGGCAGGGGGCTGGAGTTCTCCGCGGATCCGTTCTTCCTGGCCGGCTGCCTGGTGGGGCTGGCGCTCTACGGCTGGGGTGTGGCACGGCTGCGCCGGCGCGGCGACGCCTGGCCGGTGGGCCGGACGGTCTTCTTCACCGTCGGTGTGCTGAGCATCGCGCTGGTGATGTGCACCAGGCTGAACGACTACGGCATGGTCATGTTCAGCGTGCACATGGTCCAGCACATGGTGATCAGCATGCTGTCGCCGATCCTGCTGCTGCTCGGCGCACCGGTCACCCTGGCGCTGCGCGCGCTGCCGCCGGCGGGCCGCGGCCGCAAGGGTCCCCGCGAGCTGCTGCTCACCGTGCTGCACAGCCGCTATATGAAGATCATCACGCACCCCGCGTTCACGATCCCGATGTTCATCGCGAGCCTCTACGGCCTCTACTTCACCCCGCTCTTCGACTTCCTCATGGGGTCCAGGCCCGGCCACATCGCGATGATGGTCCACTTCCTCGCCGTCGGACTGATCTTCTTCTGGCCGATCATGGGCGTGGACCCGGGCCCGCACCGCCCCGGCTATGTGATGCGGATGCTGGAGCTCTTCGCGGGCATGCCCTTCCACGCGTTCTTCGGCATCGCGCTGATGATGGCCACCGAGCCGATGGTGCGGGCGTACGCCGATCCCCCGGCCTCACTCGGGATCAGCGCGCTCTCCGACCAGAATGCGGCGGGCGGCATCGCCTGGGCGTTCAGCGAGATCCCGTCGGTGCTGGTGCTGATCGCGCTGGTGTTCCAGTGGTATCGCTCCGAGCAGCGCCAGGCCGTCCGCAAGGACCGGGCCGCGGACCGGGACGGCGACAAGGAGCTGGAGGCGTACAACGCGTATCTGGCCTCCCTCCAGGCACGCAGCCGCTGACCGGGACGAGTCGCCCGGCCCGGCGGCTGCACCAGGGCGCGCCGGCCGGCGCGCGGTGGCCGCTGCCCGGGAGTAGCGCGCTCCCCCGCTGAGGGGTGACGATGGCTGGACGGCCCCCGACCGCGGCCGTCAGCCGCGGCGCAGGCCCGGAGGAGGGCGCGCATGTCCGGTTCCACGAAGACGATGGGTGTGCTGACCGTGGCGTCCCTGGTGGTCGTGACCGCCTACACCGCGGCGCTCGGCAGCAACGGCTGGCTGTGGTTCACCTGGGTCGTGCTGGGCCTGGTCACCGTGGGGATGCTCGTGTCCAAGCCCACCTGAGGACGGTGGGCGGCCGCTCCGTCATCGGCGGGCGCGGCCCGCACGGGACTCGCGCGGGCTCAGCACCAGGTGGGGGATGCGGCCGACGCCGTGGGGGCCCGCTCCGCCCGGGCCGCACGACCGCCCCCGTACGTGCCTGCGGTTCGGACGGCCCGCCGGCCGCGATGTCGCGGTGCTGCCGGGAGGTACCTTCGGCGGGCCGCCCGTCGGCGAAGGCCGGCGTGCACGGGACGATCCCGGCCGGGAGCGCGATGCCGTGTGCCGGCGCGGGCCGGTGGATCTCCGTCACGGCCTCTCAGGACAGCCTCCGGGTGCCGGGCCGGGAACGGCACTCGCCGGCCGGGGCATCCGTGACCGCGCCGGGCCCCGAGCGGGACGACGGCCAGGAACCGCAGCCACGGCTCCCGCCAGCTCCCGCCGGGCACGACGGCGGTCACCCAGGCGGCGTCGAGGGCGGCCCTGATGCGCCCCACGCGCGGACCCCCACGGTGTCCCGCTCGTCGAAGGTCAGCGAGGCCGCTCCGCCCACACGACGGGTCCGGCGTCGACGAGAGCGATGATCCTCGTGATACGCGCGTGACGACGATCGGTCTGAACGGCACTCATGGCGTGCCCCTACCCATGGCGGCGTCTGAAGGGCTGTCATACAACTGGGCAGGGCAGTCGGCACGAGTCCGCTCGGACCCGGGGACGGACGACCGGCCGTGCTGACCCCCGGGTGCGTCCGCGCCGTGATCCGGCGCCACCCGGCCCCTGAGCCGAATCGGCAGAGTTGGGAGCGACACCGTGTTCTACTACGTGCTCAAATACATCATCCTGGGGCCGCTGCTGCGGCTGCTGTTCCGGCCCAGGATCGAGGGCCTCGAGCACGTCCCGGCAGACGGCGCGGCGATCGTCGCCGGCAACCACCTGTCGTTCTCCGACCACTTCCTGATGCCGGCCATCCTCAAGCGGCGCATCACCTTCCTCGCCAAGGCCGAGTACTTCACCGGTCCGGGGATCAAGGGCCGGCTGACGGCCGCCTTCTTCCGCAGCGCGGGACAGATCCCGGTGGACCGTTCCGGCAAGGAGGCGGGCCGCGCCGCCATCCGCGAGGGCCTCGGCGTGCTGGGCAAGGGCGAATTGCTCGGCATCTACCCGGAGGGTACGCGGTCCCACGACGGACGGCTCTACAAGGGCAAGGTCGGCGTCGCGGTCATGGCGCTCACCGCGCGGGTGCCCGTCGTGCCCTGCGCGATGGTCGGAACCTTCGAGATCCAGCCCCCCGGGCAGGTAGTGCCGAAGATCAAGCGGGTGACGATCCGATTCGGCGAGCCGCTGGACTTCTCCCGCTACGCGGGGATGGAGAACGAGAAGGCGGTGCTGCGCGCCGTGACGGACGAGATCATGTACGAGATCCTCGCCCTGTCCGGACAGCAGTACGTCGACGAGTACGCGGTGAAGGTGAAGGCCGCCGAGGCGGACGGGGCGCGGGGCAGGAGGATTCCCCGGCTCAGGCGCTGACGCGTGTGGACGGCCGCGGTGCCGGCGGACCGGGGGCCGGGGCCGGCGGACCGGTACAGCGCCGGGACGGCGGCGGCCCCGGAGAAGCCGGCCCGGTCGGTCGGCGTGCGGTGGGACCGCGCGCCCGTGTGCGGCCCCGCGCCGGGCACGGGAAGCGGCCCGCCGGTCAGCCGCCGGCGAGATCGCCCAGGGCGGTGTCGAGCAGCCGGCGCAGGCGCAGGGCGTCCGGGGCGACGGCGGTGACCAGCACGGCAGGCCCCGCGAGGGGGGTGAGCACGGCGGTCTCCCCGAGCCGCCTCGGCTCGGGAGGCTTGTCGTCGAAATCCGGGTCCACCACGAGCAGTTGGCCGACCGCCCGGTGCCCGCCGAGCACCGCACCGCCGTCCCAGCCGCCGGGTGCGCCGGGACCGGAGGCGAGTTCCTGGTCCAGCAGGGGGCGTCCCTCGCGATGGACGGTGAGGCGTGTGGTGAGCGTGCCGGTCTCCTCGCCGTACCGGCCGAGGATCTGCTCGTCGCGCAGCACGAGCCGCGCCGTCGCGGCCAGCACCGCACGCGTGTGCATCCGCAGCTCGCTGCCGCGCGCCGAGATCAGCTGCTCGGGCAGCCAGCGCAGTTCGGCGTCCTCCCCCACGTCCAGCGAGATGTCGTAGTCGGCGGCTCCCGGGGTGCGCCCGGGCAGCGCCACGGTGGCCGCTGCGGAGTCCACGTGCAGCCGTGCGCCTTCGCGCACGTGCGCCTCGATCGCGAGCCGGTCCCCGCCGAGCGGGGCGCTCATGGCGCCGACGACGGTGACGCGCGTGCGGGGTCCGTCGGCGCGGGTGCGGCGCAGGGCCAGCGGACCGTCGCTCTCCAGCACGGGGAGCCCGTCGCGTTCGGCGACGACCCGTGCGGTCGCCCGGACGCTCATCAGGCGCTCACGCGGAGGTCCAGGCGCGGAGCCGGTCGCGCACCCACCCGGCGACCGGACGGACACCGTCCTCGCCGGTCAGCGAGGTGAAGAGGACGGGGAGTTCGCCCCGTTGCTCCTTCGCGTCGCGGGCCATGCGCCGCAGATCGGAGCCTACGTAGGGGGCGAGGTCGGTCTTGTTGACGACGAGGAGGTCCGCGGTGGTGACTCCCGGCCCTCCCTTGCGCGGGATGTCGTCGCCGCCGGCCACGTCGATCACGAAGATCTGGGCGTCCACGAGGCCCTTGGAGAAGGTGGCGGTGAGGTTGTCGCCGCCGGACTCGACGAGGATCAGGTCGAGCGGTCCGACCGCGTCCTCCAGCTCCTCGACCGCTTCGAGGTTGGCGGAGATGTCGTCGCGGATCGCCGTGTGGGGGCAGGCACCGGTCTCGACGGCCTGGATCCTCTCGGGCGGCAGGACGGCGTTGCGGAGCAGGAACTCGGCGTCCTCGCGGGTGTAGATGTCGTTGGTGACCACGGCGATGGACAACTGGTCGCGCAGGGCCCGGCAGAGGGCGGCGACGGTGGCGGTCTTACCGGATCCGACCGGTCCGCCGAGTCCGACGCGCAGCGCGCGCCGGGTGCCGTCGGGGCGCAGGGCGTCGGCGCTCACGGCGGCCTGGCCGGGACTCTCCTGCGTGTGGTCGAGATGCATGGGGCGGCTCCCTCGTGGTGCTGCGGAGCGTGTGCGGCTCCGGGGTCCGTGGTGCTGATGCGTGGGCGGTCGTGCTGCGCCGGGGCTGTGGGCTTTGGCCGTTCGCTGTGCGGTGCTGCGGCTCCGGGCCGTGTGGCGTGTGGTGCTGCGGGGTGTGGAGTGCTCTACGAGGCGAAGAGCCGTACGGGCCAGGCGGCGTGCTGCTCGGCGGTGATGTCCAGCAGCGGGGCGGACGCGGCGGGAAGCGCCTCGGGGCCCCGCTCGGCCGCCAGCCGGGCCGCGGTCACCGCTCGCCCGGCTACCCGGTCCATCTCGGGGGCCAGCCGGGCGAGGACGGCGGTGGCCTGGTACGGGTCCAGGCTGAGCAGCCGCACGGCGGCGGTGGCAGGTCCGCCGACCGCCTCGTACACGGCGCAGTACGCGGCGTCCTCGGGGCCGAGGCCGGCGGCACGGGCGGTGACCCCCAGCACGACGGGCTGGTGCGCCCCCTTCGGCAGGGCACGGGCGAGGGCGTCCAGTTCCGGTGACGGCCAGGTGGCGCGTGCGGCCCGCATCAGCTGCCGGCCGAGTTTCCGTGCCGATGCGCGCAGGGCGGGGGACGGGGTGCGGGCGTCGGCCGCCGCGTCCAGTGCGACCGGGTCGAGTCCGAGCGCGGCAGCGGCGGCGAGACCGGCGGCGGTCAGACCCGTGGTGTGCAGCCGTCCCCGGCAGAAGTCCGCGAGATCCCGGGCGCCGCCGAGCCGGCCCGCCCTGACCGCGGCCTCCGCCCCACCGGAGTGGGCATGCCCACCGGCGGGGAAGCGCCCGTCGGCGAGGACGAGCAGCGCGGCGCGCGCCGGGGCACCGGAACGTGGTCCGGCCTCCTCCGCCCGGTGCGCTCCCGCGGCCGCGTGCCCGTCCCCGGTGGGCCCGGTGCCCTGGTCCCGGCCGGGCGCCGGGAGGTGACGGAGGCCGTTCACTGGGGCCTCCGGGTGCGGATCCATGACTTCGCTCATGATCAGAACAGGAAGTAGCGCTGGGCCATGGGCAGTTCTTCGGCGGGCGCGGGCTCCACCGGGTCGCCGTCGACGGTGACCGTGAAGGTGTCGGAGTCGACCTCGACGCGGGGCAGGGCGTCGTTCTCCCTCATGTCCGACTTGGTGACACCGCGGGTGCTGCGGATCGGGACGAAGCGCTTGCCCAGTTCGAGGCGTTCGGGCAGTCCGTCCTCGATCGCCGCCTCGGCCACGAAGTTGAACGAGTTGGCGGCCGGGGCCCGGCCGAGCGCACCGAACATGCGGCGCGGGAGCACGGGCTGGGGGGTGGGGATGGAGGCGTTGGCGTCGCCCATCTGCGCGTAGGCGATCTGTCCCCCCTTGAGGACGAGCTGGGGCTTCACACCGAAGAAGGCCGGCTCCCACAGGACCAGGTCGGCGAGCTTGCCGGGCTCGACCGAGCCGATCTCGTGGTCGAGGCCCTGGGCGACGGCCGGGTTGATCGTGTACTTGGCGACGTACCGGCGGGCCCGCAGGTTGTCGGCGCGGCCGTCGCCCGGCAGGGCACCGCGGCGCCGCTTCATCGCGTGCGCGGTCTGCCAGGTCCTCAGGACGACCTCGCCGACGCGCCCCATGGCCTGGGAGTCGGACGACACGATGGAGATGGCGCCGATGTCGTGGAGGACGTCCTCGGCGGCGATCGTCGACGGCCTGATCCTGGACTCGGCGAAGGCGAGGTCCTCCGGCACCGCCGGATTGAGGTGGTGGCAGACCATCAGCATGTCGAGGTGTTCCTCGATGGTGTTGACGGTGTGCGGTCGCGTCGGGTTGGTGGAGCTGGGCAGGACGTACGGCTCCGAGACCACCGTGATGATGTCCGGGGCGTGCCCTCCGCCCGCCCCTTCCGTGTGGTAGGCGTGGATCGTGCGGCCCGCGATCGCCGCGAGGGTGTCCCCCACGAAGCCGGCCTCGTTGAGGGTGTCGGTGTGGACGGCGAGCTGTGCGCCGGTCTCCTCGCACACACCGAGGCAGGCGTCGATGACGGCCGGTGTGGCGCCCCAGTCCTCGTGGATCTTGAAGCCGAGCGCACCGCCGCGCAGTTGGGAGTGCATGCCCTCGCGGGACGTCGTGTTGCCCTTGCCCAGCAGCCCGATGTTGACGGGGAACGCCTCGAGTGCTTCGAACATCCTGGCCAGATGCCAGGGTCCGGGGGTGATCGTGGTCGCCTTGGTCCCCTCGGCCGGCCCGGTGCCTCCGCCGACGAGGGTGGTGATCCCGGAGGTCAGGGCCTGCTCGACGACCGTGGGCGAGATGAAGTGGACGTGGGCGTCGACCGCGCCCGCGGTGACGATCTTCCCGTTGCCCGCGATGACCTCGGTCTCCGGTCCGATGACGAGGTCGGGGTGGACGCCGTCCATCGTGTCAGGGTTGCCCGCTTTCCCGATGCCGGTGACACGGCCGTCGCGGATGCCGATGTCCGCCTTGACGACTCCCCAGTGGTCGATGATCACCGCACCGGTGACGACCGTGTCCGGGGCGCCCTCCGCCCGTGTCGCACGGGACTGGCCCATGGACTCGCGGATCACCTTGCCGCCGCCGAAGACCGCCTCGTCGCCCGCGCGCCCGGGACCGCCGGAGCGGTCCTCCTCGATCTCGACGAGGAGATCGGTGTCGGCGAGACGTATCCGGTCACCGGTCGTGGGGCCGAAGAGATCGGCGTACGCGGCGCGCGTCAACTCAGGCACGGGAGGCTCCGTTCTCCGCCGGGGTCCCAGGCGTGTCGAGCGGTCCCGCGGTCTCGCCGCGCAGACCAGGGACGACGCGCAGTCCGGCGATCGGTACGAGTTCGACCTCGACGGGGACTCCGGGCTCGAACCGGACGGCGGTGCCGGCGGCGATGTTCAGCCGCAGGCCGCGCGCGACCGCGCGGTCGAAGTCGAGTCCCGGGTTGGCCTCGGCGAAGTGGTAGTGGGAGCCGACCTGTACGGGCCGGTCGGCCGCGTTGAGTACGGTCAGCCGGGTGACCTCGCGGCCCTCGTTGAGCCCGACCGGTCCGTCGGCGTGCAGGATCTCTCCGGGGATCATCGGCGCTCCGTCAGACGATCGGGTCGTGGACGGTGACGAGCTTGGTCCCGTCGGGGAACGTCGCCTCGACCTGGACGTCGTGGATCATCTCCGGGATGCCGTCCATGACGTCGTCGCGGGTGAGCACCTTCCGTCCGGACGCCATGAGTTCGGCGACGGTGCGCCCGTCGCGTGCGCCCTCCAGGATGTGCGTGGTGATCAGGGCGACGGCCTCGGGGTGGTTGAGCCTCACCCCTCGTGCCCTGCGCTTCTCCGCGACGTCCGCGGCGACATGGATGAGCAGCCGTTCCTGCTCGTGCGGCGTCAGTTGCACGTTCTCCACCTCACAGTCGGCCTGCCCGGACGCAACCGGGTGCGGCGGTCGGTCGGCGGATGTCAGCGGTCCGCCGACTCTCCACGGCCCTTCCGCCGCCAGGGCTTGAACGTTAGGTCGGAAGTTTTTCCGGCGCGTTAACTGATCTTCGGCACTTTCATGGAACCAGCGCGCGGCCCGTCCTCCGGCACCCCGGCGCGTACGCCACCGAAAGCGCCTGCCGCGGGAGGTCACCCCGGTCCCCCGCGCGACCACCGTCCCGGCGAAGCGGTCCGCGGGCTCGCCGGCCTGCGCGATCCCGCTCTGCCGACGGGCCGTGCCCGGCGACTCCTGCCGGCCCGCCGCGCGATCACGGTGTCGCGCCGACTCCGGCCGGCCACGGCCCTCCCCTACGGCCCCTCGACCGGCTCGCGGCCCGTCGGCACCGCACGACCCGCCCGTCGACGTCGCGGGACGGCCACCCCCTGGAGCATCCTCCGAGCACCCGCAGGGGACGTTCCACGTGCACCGCCACGGCGGGGCAACGGCCCGGGCGGCGATCGAGGACCGCGTCGTGCACCGAGCGGTCGCGATGACGTCGCAGGGACCGACAGCGCCGACGGCGTCCGCCGCGAGTCCGTGGCCGCCCGGCTGCTTCTCGCCGTCCACGCAGGACGGGCCACCCGGCCGGCGGCGGTGGGCACGCGCCGACGACGCCGTGGCTCGCCGGCCGGTCAGGAGCCGCCGCCCGTGCCGGGTGACCGGTGCTCCGCGGCGATGCCGAATCGGCCGCGTTCGCCGGGAGCGGACGGCTCCGTGGAGCGCAGCGACGACACGGAGGTGATCACGGATTCATCGGCAGCCTGCTCCGCGGCCTCCAATCGCTCCAGGTCGGCAGCGGACACCAGGGCCACGAGCGGCTTCCCGTGCCGGGTCACGACGACCCGTTCGCCGCCGTAGACGACGCGATTGATCAGCTCGGCGAGTTCAGCTCGGGCTTGCGTCACCGGAATCTCGTAGGCCATGCTCCCCATCATAACGGTCTGTACGTCCTGTACATTTCTTACCGAGGTCGTAGCAGACGCCGCAGACACGGCCGCCGGGTGCGGCCGCTCGAGGAGTGGTACGCCGTGAAACTTCCGTCCGCCCGTCATGTCCTGCCCGAGTTCACCGAACGCACGAGCGGCGGGAGGCGCACGCTCGACCCCTACGCCAAGCTGCTCGACGAGCGGATCGTCTTCCTCGGCGCCCCCGTCGACGACACCTCGGCCAACGACGTCATCGCGCAGTTCCTGTACCTGGAGTACTCCGCGCCGGACCGGGACATCTCGCTCTACATCAACTCACCCGGCGGCTCCATCAGCGCCATGTCGGCCGTCTACGACACGATGCAGACGGTGACCTGCGACGTCGTCACCACCTGCCTGGGACAGGCCGCGTCCACCGCCGCCGTGCTGCTCGCCGCCGGCACCCCGGGCAAGCGCATGGCCCTGCCCGGTGCGCGCGTGGTGGTCCAGCAGCCGTCGCTGCCCGAGCCGGTACAGGGGCAGCCCATCGATCTGGACATCCGGGCACGCGAGTTGCTGCGGCTGCGGGAGCAGCTCACGGCCATGCTCGCCCGTCACACCGGCCGGAGCGCCGAACGCATCGCCGCCGACCTCGACCGCGACTGTGTGTTCGACGCCGCGGGAGCCCGTGACTACGGACTGATCGACCACATCATCAAGAATCGGAAGACGTCCCTGACTTCCGCCCGTCTCGGGTGAGCCGGCGGTGCTGCCACCCGAGCTGCCACCGCTGCCCGCACTGACGCGCGCCGAGAGCGAGTTCATCGACGCCTGGCTCGAAGTGATCGACCAGGTGGGAAGGATCAACCCGGCACGCGGGAGACACACGTATGGAGCCCTCCGCGCCGCACAGGCCCTGGTCGCCCGGGCCACTGAGCTCCGCGACGCTCTGACGGTCATGCACATGCGAGGCGAGAGCGAGCTGCACACCGTCACATTGGCCCGCGCGCTACGGGTATTGGGCGGGGAACGCCGAGCCGCCCGGATCACCGTGCCACCGGAGCAGCAGAGTTGACGGCCGCCGTGAAAGCGCTACCCCGGCACCTACGACCCGCCCGGGAGGCGTACGACCGGGTGTCGCCCATCCGGACCAGTGAGCGCTTCGACTTTCGTCCCGTGCGAGTTGCGCAACCACATCGCCCGATCGGCCCAATGACGCGCTGCGCCGCAGGTACGGGGCTCGTCACCCGGCGACTCCCCGTCCCCCGAACGGCCCTGTCCACTCGAACAGATCAGTGGTGAGGAGCCTCACAAATCGTCGTTTCGACTCGGAAATCCGGCAGTTCGTGAGTCAAGATCCCTGAGACGACAAGCCCCCGCCACCGCGGCGGGGCGGTCCGGGCGGACGCCGAGTCCTGCCGCCGCACCGGATGCCTGGTCGACATGAGGGCTTCGGCAGGAGTGGAGGACCCAGCAGTGCGGGTCTGCCACCGGAGCGGTGGCTGGTCCTTGGGGTGAAGCCGCGTGAGCGGCCGGGCGTCTTCGCCAGTCCGAACCCGACAGGTCATCCTTCACAGGCGGCTGACGAAGGGTTGCGCATGACTGCGCAGACACATCTCCCGTCCCTGCTGTCCCGGACGGGTGCCGTCTCGGCACTCACGATCGCCGCCGTCGGCGGCTCGCTGATCGTGCCGGGCGGTGCGCCGGAGGCGCAGGCGGCCTCCGCACACGCGACGAAGGCGCTCAAGGTCGCCGCGTCGAAGAAGGGAGCCCCGTACAGGTACGGAGCCACCGGTCCGAGCCGCTTCGACTGCTCGGGGCTCACGCTCTACGCCTACAAGAAGGCGGGCAAGCAACTGCCGCGCACGGCCCAGCAGCAGTACAACCGCACCCGTCACATCTCCGCCTCCCAGCGGCAGCGCGGTGACCTGGTGTTCTTCCACTCGCGGGGGTATGTGTACCACGTCGGCATCTACGCCGGGGCCGGGAAGATCTGGCACTCGCCGAAGACCGGTTCCGTCGTGAAGCTCACCAAGATCTGGTCCAAGGGCGTCCGCTACGGGCGCGTGCGCTAGCTGTATTGCCCTGTGAGGTTGGGGACGCGGGTGGCGGGTGGTTGGCCTTTCAGCGCGGTGTGTCCGCGGTGGTGATTGTAGGTGTGCAGCCATGCG
>NZ_JBFAMM010000023.1:0-122134 GCF_040656535.1 Streptomyces sp. NPDC049887
CGGGCCCGGGGTATGACCCCCCGCCCGCCCGGGGCGGGGGGCGCCCGGCGACCCCCCCGCCCGGCCGGCCGGCGCGGGGCCCGCGGGGGGCGCCGGCGCCGACGGATCCCCCGCCCACCCCCGTCGTCCGCGACGCTTCGGGCGGCACCCCGGCGTCGGACCCCGACGCCGGGGTGCCGCCCGTTCCCTCCGTCCTCCGGGTGCCCGGCACCGGGTCACCCGGGCTCAGATCGGCCACGACGCCGTAGTGGTCGGACACGTACAGCCCGCCGGAGGTGGGGGTGTCGCCGAGGAGGGCAGCCGCGTCCACCCGCAGCCGCTCCGATCCGACCAGCACCCGGTCGAGCCGGGCGGCCCGGCCGGTCCTCGACGAGACCGCGGCCAGCGGATTGACGCCCGGGTCGAAGGTCGGTGTGTGGTCGGCCGGCCCGTGCACCTCGGTCCAGGCGTCGCGCAGCCCGAGCGCCGTCGCGGGTGTGTCCCCGCCGTCGTTGAAGTCCCCCAGCAGCAACACCTCGCCCTGGACGCCCGCCAGCGCCTCGGCCAGCCGGCCCAGCTCGGCGTCCCGACGGGCCGGGCCGTCCTCCGAGTGGTCACTGCTCAGATGCGTCACGGCGACGGTGGCCGGGCCGCGGGCGGTCTCCACCACCACCGCGGCGACGGCCTTGTGCGGGCCGAGGACATGGAGTGCCGCCTCGCGCACGGGCAGCCGACTGAGCAGCAGCAGGCCGCACTCTTCGACATCCCTGCCGCCCGGGTCGGTGCCCAGTGTGTAGGACTCCCGCACCCAGGGGACGGCGAGCAGCATCCGGAGCAGTTCCGCCTCGACCTCCTGGAGCGCGATGACATCGGCGTCTGCACCGCGCAGGGCGGCCAGCAGGAGCGGTCTGCGCCGGGCGGTGTCGATGCGGTCGCGGTCGTACCGGTCCCACAACGTGTTCCAGGTCAGCACGCGCAGGCCCGCGGCGGCCGGTTCGGGCCGCGCCCCGGCGGCGGTCCCTGGGCGGTCGTCCCATGCGTACGGTGCCCAGCCGTGCGCGGGGTCCCATGCGCAGGGCGTCCGGGCGGCGAAGAACGGGGCGCGCAGCCTGCGCGGGTTCCGGACCCGTCCGGCGCCGGTCTCGTCGATCCGGTCCACGCCCGTGGACCGGTCCCACACCACCTCGCCGTCCGCCTCGAAGAACAGCACCCGGTGCCAGGGGATCTCCCCGGAGGGGTCGAAGTCGTCCAGCCGTACCCGCTTCGGCGCGGCGGCGCGCTGGTGGACGCCCATCACGAAACGGGCCGGGTCGAAGCGAGGGTCCCAGCGGACCCGGTGGTAGATCTCCTCGCTGGTACGCACCTACGCCTCCTCCTCGATGGTGCCGGCCGCGCCGATGTACCAGGTGCGGTGCGCCTGGCCGGGATACGGAGGCACATAGCGGCGCATCTGCGCGGTGAGCACCTCCGCCGGGACCGGGTGCGGCCGCCGTTCGTTGCGCCGGGCCAGTTCTTCCTCGTCGACGAGCGCCACCGCGTGGGTGACCAGGGCGTCGCGGCGGCGGGCGACCGTGTGCACCAGGGACCGCTGGTGCGGGTTGAGGGACGTGGCGTCCCACACCACCGTCGCACCTTCCGCCAGCGCGGTGCCGAGCCGGTCGAGGCCCCGGCGGAGGATCTCGCCGTTGGCGCGCTGGTCCGCGCGGGCGCCGCGTGCCTCGCGCAGGTCGTCGAGCGAGACGTACGCGTCGACGCCCCGCAGTGATCGGGCGAAGGTGCTCTTGCCGCTGCCGGACGGGCCGACCAGGTGGATCAGTCGCGGGAAGTCCCCGGAGCGCAGGCGCCAGGTGGCCGCGACGGCCTCCTCGACGGTTCCGATCCGGCCCAGCGCGTACGCCTCACGGGCCTCGCCCAGGCAGCGGGCCGCGGCCTCCGGGTGCAGTCCGGCGAACGCCTCACGCAAAGGACCGATCGGGCGTACCTCCTCGGCGTGCAGGGCGGACCACTCGACCTGCTCACGGGCCGCCGCGTCCGGGGCGGTCGCGGCGGCGACGGCGTGCAGCGCGTCCAGGCCGACGGCGTACGACATCCGCAGCAGTCCGGTCCGGCGCTGCTCGTCCGGGTGGGGACGGTGCAGCCCGGTGTGCAGACCGACGAGATCGGCGACCCTCCGGGCGAGCGGGAGACCCAGCGGCCGGGCCAGCCGGCCGGCGAGCGTGCCGCGGTGCCGCGTGTGCAGCAGCCCGGCGAGCACGCCGGCGAGTCGTTCGTCCCCGGTGCCGTCGAGCCGCGCGGCGACGTCGCCGGCGGCCCGGGCGTCGCCGTCCGGCAGTCCCACCGCCTCGAGCAGGGTGGCCGGGTCCGGTGCCGCCCCCGACCGCACCGCCCACAGCGAGGCGGCCGGTGCCAGCCCGTTCGCCACGACGGCGGCGTGCATCCAGTGGGTGGAGGTGCGGACGTGTCCCGGCCGCACCCATTTGGCGACCCTGTGCCGGAACTCCCCGGCGGCGAAGCCACCGGTCGTGCGGACGACGTACCCCTCGTGGCGCTCGGTGTCGAGCCTCAGCCGCCGCAGGGCGCGTTCGTCGAAGACCCCGCGCCACAGCACGCGCGGCACGGGGATTCCGAGTCCGCACAGGAAGTCCGCGCCGTGGTCCCAGTCCAGGCAGTGGCCGTCGGCGTCCCAGACGGAGAAGCCGTAGAACCAGCTCTCCAGGTCGTCGTAGGCGAGCGAGTGCCGGGCGTATACGTTCTCCCCGCACACCCGCCAACCCGCGGGGATCCGGTCGCCGATGCGGCCCTGGAGCGCCTTCACCCAGGCCCGCGACGGATGGTGCGCGGAGTCGGGCGACCGTGCGTGCAGCCCGTCGCCGTACAGCGTGGTGTTCTCGCCGTCGAGCTTCTCGGTGACGACGACCTCCCGGCCGTGCAGCGCGGCGAGGTCCCGGGCCCGTACGTCGTCGCTCGACGCACCGGGCGACCACGGCAGGTGCGGTGTGCGCGGATAGTGCGTACGCGCCGGATACCGGCCCATGGTCCCCGTCCCTCGTCCCCGACCCCGTCCGCGTCATGCGGTGTGTCGCCACTGTAGGCAGGGGGTACGACGGTGCTCGACCGAAATACCCGGGGTCGGGCGCCCGGCGCCGCGGGGGAACCGGCAGGCGGTGGCCTCGGCGTGCGGCGGCGGCCCGATCGTGCCCACGTCGCGGCCGCCCTGGCCCCCTTCCCCCGTCGACCGGCGCCGGGCCCCGTGCGGGTGACGGCTTCCCGTCTCCCCGGGCCCCGCCGGCCCGGGCCGCTCCTCACGTCGCGCGGCGTCCTTCGCCCGGCGGGTGCGGCGCGCCGTCGGCAGGGACGTCCGACGGCGAGCGAGGAGCCCGGCGCGGGAGCGGACCCGTGGCCCCGCGCAGAGCCCACCCCTTCTCGGGTCGACGGCGGTCGCGTACCGGGGAGCCTCCGGGCGGGCGGTGGGCGCGGGGGTGAGAGGGGGCCAACCGGGCTCCGACGGGGGGAAGTTGGCGTCGGGCGCGCGTTCGGGCGGAGGGGCGGGTCCGCGGGCCGCCCGGACGCCCGGCCCGAGGGCGCAGCCGCAGCCGTGCGTGGCGCGGTTTGACACGTCGACCCCGCGGGGTAATCTCTTCGGCTCGATTGGCGTCCGTCGCGGCCCGTATGGCAGACTGTCCGGGTTGCTCGGTTGAGTGCCGATGCTGCGCGCCTCCCGCCGGGAGGACCGGAAGCGAGTCCCACAGTACTCGTCGCCCTAACTGCCTCCCGGCAGCGCTGGGGCGGACGTACGGGAATCTTCCGGGAAGTGTCAGCGGGGCGCCGGCCAGGCACCCGGTGGGCCCTCGCCCCCGTCCAGCGGTCTCTTCTGCGGATCGCAATCCCCTCCAGCAGGGAAATCCGGTCATCGGACATCTGCGTAGCGGGAGTGCGACACGCCCGACCGCGTGGGTCGGAGGAGAGGGCTGGGAACACCGGGTTCCGGAGCGTTACGAGAGACAGGACTACGAAGTAGCCATGGCGGGACAGAAGATCCGCATCCGGCTCAAGGCCTACGACCACGAGGTCATCGACTCCTCGGCGAAGAAGATCGTCGAGACGGTGACCCGTACTGGTGCGTCGGTCGCGGGCCCGGTGCCGCTGCCCACTGAGAAGAACGTGTACTGCGTCATCAAGTCGCCGCACAAGTACAAGGACTCGCGCGAGCACTTCGAGATGCGCACGCACAAGCGCCTCATCGACATCCTCGACCCCACGCCGAAGACGGTCGACTCGCTCATGCGTCTCGACCTGCCGGCCGGCGTCGACATCGAGATCAAGCTCTGAGGTGACGCGCGAGATGGCTAAGCAGATCAAGGGCATCCTGGGCGAGAAGCTCGGCATGACTCAGGTCTGGGACGAGAACAACCGTGTCGTCCCGGTCACCGTCGTCAAGGCCGGCCCCAATGTCGTCACCCAGATCCGTACGAACGACACCGACGGCTACGAGTCGGTCCAGATCGCCTTCGGCGAGATCGACCCGCGCAAGGTGAACAAGCCCCTCAAGGGCCACTTCGCCAAGGCCGACGTCACCCCCCGTCGTCACCTCGTCGAGATCCGTACCGCCGACGCCGGCGAGTACACCCTCGGCCAGGAGATCACCGCCGAGGTCTTCGAGGCGGGCGTGAAGGTCGACGTCACCGGCAAGAGCAAGGGCAAGGGCTTCGCCGGTGTCATGAAGCGCCACAACTTCCGTGGCCTGGGCGCCGGACACGGCACCCAGCGCAAGCACCGCTCCCCCGGTTCCATCGGTGGCTGCGCCACCCCGGGCCGTGTGTTCAAGGGCCTCCGTATGGCGGGCCGCATGGGCAACGAGCGGGTCACCACCCAGAACCTGACCGTCCACGCCGTTGACGCGGAGAAGGGTCTGCTGCTCATCAAGGGCGCGGTTCCCGGTCCGAACGGCGGCCTCGTCCTGGTCCGTACCGCGGCCAAGGGGGCCTGAGGTAACCGATGAGCACCATTGACATCCTTTCGCCCGCTGGCGACAAGGCCGGTAGCGTCGAGCTCCCCGCGGAGATCTTCGACGCCAAGGTCAGCGTTCCGCTGATCCACCAGGTCGTCGTCGCGCAGCTGGCCGCTGCCCGCCAGGGCACGCACAAGACCAAGACCCGCGGCGAGGTCCGTGGCGGTGGCAAGAAGCCCTACCGCCAGAAGGGCACCGGCCGTGCGCGTCAGGGTTCGACCCGTGCGCCGCAGTTCGCCGGCGGTGGCGTCGTGCACGGCCCCGTGCCGCGCGACTACTCGCAGCGGACCCCGAAGAAGATGAAGGCCGCCGCCCTGCGCGGTGCCCTCACCGACCGGGCCCGCAACTCCCGCATCCACGTCGTCTCCGGCGTGGTCGAGGGCGAGGTCTCCACCAAGGCCGCCAAGACGCTGCTCGGCAAGATCTCGGAGCGCAAGAACCTGCTCCTGGTCGCCGAGCGCACCGACGAGGCCGCGTGGCTGTCCGCCCGCAACCTGCCCCAGGTGCACATCCTGGAGCCGGGCCAGCTGAACACGTACGACGTGCTCGTCTCCGACGACGTGGTCTTCACCCAGGCCGCCTTCGAGTCCTTCGTGTCCGGCCCCAAGGCCAACGACAATGAGGGGAGCGAGGCCTGATGGCCGAGATCACCAGCAAGACCTTCACCGACCCGCGTGACGTTCTCGTCAAGCCGGTTGTCTCGGAGAAGAGCTACGCGCTGCTGGACGAGAACAAGTACACGTTCATCGTCGCGCCCAACGCCAACAAGACCCAGATCAAGCAGGCCGTCGAGGCGGTCTTCTCGGTCAAGGTCACCGGGGTGAACACGATCAACCGCCAGGGCAAGCGCAAGCGCACCCGCACCGGTTTCGGCAAGCGCGCCAACACCAAGCGCGCCATCGTGACCCTCGCCGAGGGCGACCGTATCGACATCTTCGGCCAGGCCTCCTAACGGAGACCTTGGTCCGATATCGGACGAGGACTGAGAAATGGGTATCCGCAAGTACAAGCCGACGACTCCGGGCCGTCGTGGCTCCAGCGTCGCCGACTTCGTCGAGATCACGCGGTCCACGCCGGAGAAGTCGCTGGTCCGCCCCCTGCACAGCAAGGGCGGCCGTAACAACGCCGGTCGTGTGACCGTTCGCCACCAGGGTGGTGGCCACAAGCGCGCCTACCGCGTGATCGACTTCCGTCGTCACGACAAGGACGGCGTGCCGGCCAAGGTCGCGCACATCGAGTACGACCCCAACCGCACCGCGCGCATCGCGCTCCTGCACTACGCGGACGGCGAGAAGCGCTACATCCTCGCCCCGCGCGGTCTGTCGCAGGGTGACCGGATCGAGAACGGCCCCGGTGCCGACATCAAGCCCGGCAACAACCTGGCGCTGCGCAACATCCCGGTCGGTACGACCCTGCACGCCATCGAGCTGCGGCCCGGCGGCGGCGCGAAGTTCGCCCGCTCCGCGGGTGCCTCCGTGCAGCTGCTGGCGAAGGAGGGCTCCATGGCCCACCTGCGCATGCCGTCCGGTGAGATCCGCCTGGTCGACGTCCGCTGCCGCGCCACCGTCGGCGAGGTCGGCAACGCCGAGCAGTCGAACATCAACTGGGGCAAGGCCGGCCGTATGCGCTGGAAGGGCGTTCGCCCGACCGTCCGCGGTGTCGCCATGAACCCGGTCGACCACCCGCACGGTGGTGGTGAGGGCAAGACCTCCGGTGGTCGCCACCCGGTCTCCCCCTGGGGTCAGAAGGAGGGTCGTACTCGTTCTCCCAAGAAGGCGAGCAACAAGTACATCGTCCGCCGCCGCAAGACGAACAAGAAGCGCTAGGAGCGGGTTTAGATGCCGCGCAGTCTCAAGAAGGGGCCCTTCGTCGACGACCACCTGATCAAGAAGGTGGACGCCCAGAACGAAGCAGGCACCAAGAACGTCATCAAGACCTGGTCCCGTCGCTCGATGATCGTCCCGGCCATGCTGGGCCACACGATCGCGGTGCACAACGGCAAGACCCACGTCCCGGTGTTCGTCACCGAGTCCATGGTCGGCCACAAGCTCGGCGAGTTCTCGCCGACTCGCACCTTCCGCGGCCACGTCAAGGACGACCGGAAGTCGAAGCGCCGCTAATCGCGGAGTGGAACGACTATGACTTACACCGAAGGGACAACCATGGAAGCCAGGGCCCAGGCGCGGTACATCCGCGTCACGCCCATGAAGGCCCGCCGCGTGGTGGACCTCATCCGTGGCATGGACGCCACGGAGGCTCAGGCGGTCCTGCGTTTCGCCCCGCAGGCCGCGAGCGTGCCGGTCGGCAAGGTGCTGGACAGCGCCATCGCCAACGCCGCGCACAACTACGACCACACGGACGCCTCCTCGCTGTTCATCAGCGAGGCGTACGTCGACGAGGGCCCGACCCTGAAGCGGTTCCGTCCGCGCGCCCAGGGCCGTGCCTACCGGATCCGCAAGCGGACCAGCCACATCACCGTGGTCGTCAGCAGCAAGGAAGGAACCCGGTAATGGGCCAGAAGGTAAACCCGCACGGGTTCCGGCTCGGCATCACCACGGACTTCAAGTCCCGCTGGTACGCCGACAAGCTGTACAAGGACTACGTCAAGGAAGACGTCGCCATCCGTCGGATGATGACGTCCGGCATGGAGCGCGCCGGCATCTCCAAGGTCGAGATCGAGCGCACCCGTGACCGTGTGCGGGTGGACATCCACACCGCGCGTCCCGGCATCGTCATCGGCCGCCGTGGCGCCGAGGCCGACCGCATCCGCGGCGACCTCGAGAAGCTCACGGGCAAGCAGGTCCAGCTGAACATTCTCGAGGTCAAGAACCCCGAGGTCGACGCTCAGCTCGTGGCCCAGGCCGTTGCCGAGCAGCTGTCCTCCCGCGTCTCCTTCCGCCGCGCCATGCGCAAGAGCATGCAGTCGGCCATGAAGGCGGGCGCCAAGGGCATCAAGATCCAGTGTGGTGGCCGTCTCGGCGGCGCCGAGATGTCCCGCTCGGAGTTCTACCGCGAGGGCCGTGTGCCGCTGCACACGCTCCGCGCGAACGTCGAGTACGGCTTCTTCGAGGCCAAGACCACCTTCGGCCGCATCGGCGTGAAGGTCTGGATCTACAAGGGCGATGTCAAGAACATCGCCGAGGTCCGCGCCGAGAACGCCGCTGCCCGCGCCGGCAACCGTCCGGCCCGTGGTGGCTCCGACCGCCCGGCCCGTGGCGGCCGTGGTGGCGAGCGTGGCGGTCGCGGTCGCAAGCCGCAGCAGCAGTCGGCCCAGGGTGGCCAGCAGCAGTCGGCCGAGGCCCCCAAGGCCGACGCCCCCGCCGCTGCCGCTCCGGCTGCTGAGAGCACCGGAACGGAGGCCTGACCGAAATGCTGATCCCCCGTAGGGTCAAGCACCGCAAGCAGCACCACCCGAAGCGCAGCGGTATGTCCAAGGGTGGTACGCAGGTTGCGTTCGGCGAGTACGGCATCCAGGCGCTCACCCCGGCGTACGTGACGAACCGTCAGATCGAGGCCGCTCGTATCGCGATGACCCGTCACATCAAGCGTGGCGGCAAGGTCTGGATCAACATCTACCCGGACCGCCCGCTGACGAAGAAGCCTGCCGAGACCCGCATGGGTTCCGGTAAGGGTTCGCCGGAGTGGTGGGTCGCGAACGTCAAGCCCGGTCGGGTGATGTTCGAGCTGTCCTACCCGAACGAGAAGATTGCTCGTGAGGCGCTCACCCGCGCTGCTCACAAGCTTCCGATGAAGTGCCGCATCGTTCGGCGCGAGGCAGGTGAGGCGTGATGTCGGCCGGAACCAAGGCGTCCGAGCTGCGCGAGCTGGGCAACGAGGAGCTTGTTGCCAAGCTCCGCGAGGCCAAGGAAGAGCTGTTCAACCTCCGCTTCCAGGCGGCGACCGGTCAGCTCGAGAACCACGGCCGGCTGAAGGCCGTCCGCAAGGACATCGCCCGGATCTACACCCTGATGCGTGAGCGCGAGCTGGGCATCGAGACGGTGGAGAACGCCTGATGAGCGAGAGCAACGTGACCGAGAACAAGACCGAGCGCGGTTTCCGCAAGACCCGTGAGGGTCTGGTCGTCAGCGACAAGATGGACAAGACCGTCGTCGTCGCCGTCGAGGACCGCGTCAAGCACGCGCTGTACGGCAAGGTCATCCGCCGTACCAACAAGCTCAAGGCGCACGACGAGCAGAACGCCGCGGGTGTCGGCGACCGCGTCCTCCTGATGGAGACCCGGCCGCTGTCCGCGACGAAGCGCTGGCGCGTCGTCGAGATCCTCGAGAAGGCCAAGTAATTTTGCGGGGGCCCTCCCTGGAAGGGGAGTGCTCCCCCGCATGCCCCCCGCTGGGGGAACCCCTCCGGGGGCACTGCCCCAGCACTAAGTTCCGCCAGGCTCGGCGGGGGCTGTCTCCTTCGGGACCAGCCCCCGCCGGGAACCGGCAGACGATCAGGAGATAGACGTGATCCAGCAGGAGTCGCGACTTCGCGTCGCCGACAACACTGGTGCCAAGGAGATCCTTTGCATCCGTGTTCTCGGTGGCTCGGGTCGCCGCTACGCGGGCATCGGTGACGTCATCGTCGCCACCGTCAAGGACGCGATCCCCGGTGGCAACGTGAAGAAGGGTGACGTCGTCAAGGCGGTCATCGTTCGCACCGTCAAGGAGCGCCGCCGCCAGGACGGCTCGTACATCCGCTTCGACGAGAACGCCGCCGTCATTCTGAAGAACGACGGCGACCCTCGCGGCACCCGTATCTTCGGCCCCGTGGGCCGTGAGCTGCGCGAGAAGAAGTTCATGAAGATCATCTCGCTCGCGCCGGAGGTGCTGTAAGCATGAAGATCAAGAAGGGCGACCTGGTCCAGGTCATCACCGGCAAGGACAAGGGCAAGCAGGGCAAGGTCATTGCCGCTTTCCCGCGCGACGAGCGCGTCCTGGTCGAGGGTGTCAACCGGGTCAAGAAGCACACCAAGGCCAACCAGCCGGGCCGTGCCTCCCAGGCCGGCGGCATCGTGACCACCGAGGCCCCCATCCACGTCAGCAACGTGCAGCTCGTCGTGGAGAAGGACGGCAAGAAGGTCGTCACCCGCGTCGGCTACCGGTTTGACGACGAGGGCAACAAGATCCGCGTTGCCAAGCGGACCGGTGAGGACATCTGATGGCTACCACGACTGCGCCGCGTCTCAAGACGCGCTACCGCGAGGAAATCGTCGGCAAGCTGCGTGACGAGTTCAAGTACGACAACGTCATGCAGGTCCCCGGTCTCGTCAAGATCGTGGTCAACATGGGTGTGGGCGACGCCGCCCGCGACTCCAAGCTGATCGAGGGCGCCATCCGCGACCTCACCACGATCACCGGTCAGAAGCCGGCCGTCACCAAGGCCCGCAAGTCCATCGCGCAGTTCAAGCTGCGCGAGGGTCAGCCGATCGGTGCCCACGTCACGCTCCGTGGCGACCGCATGTGGGAGTTCCTGGACCGCACCCTGTCGCTCGCGCTGCCGCGCATCCGCGACTTCCGCGGTCTGTCCCCCAAGCAGTTCGACGGCCGTGGCAACTACACCTTCGGTCTCACGGAGCAGGTCATGTTCCACGAGATCGACCAGGACAAGATCGACCGCGTCCGGGGTATGGACATCACCGTGGTCACCACGGCGACCAACGACGCTGAAGGCCGTGCCCTTCTCCGTCACCTCGGCTTCCCGTTCAAGGAGGCGTGAGCGAGATGGCGAAGAAGGCTCTGATTGCCAAGGCTGCTCGTAAGCCCAAGTTCGGTGTGCGTGCGTACACCCGCTGCCAGCGCTGCGGCCGTCCGCACTCCGTGTACCGCAAGTTCGGCCTGTGCCGCGTGTGCCTTCGTGAGATGGCTCACCGTGGCGAGCTGCCGGGCGTGACCAAGAGCTCCTGGTAGTCCCCAGTCCAGTCCGTCGGCCCGATGGGCCGCCCTTGAGGGGCGGCGGTCGGGTGACGGGTGGGCGGGATTACCCGAGGCTCTCGGTAAGCAACGGGTCGGCGGGGCCCACCCTCACATGCCGTAGGCTTGTGGGGTTGGGCGCCCGCCGCCCTGAACGACTTACTACGCCGTAGGTCCCCGTGCCGCACCCGTCCCGCCCCTGTGCGGGGAGAGGGATGGCGCATACAGGAAACCCCGGCGAGAGAGGCCGAAGGCCAATTCATGACCATGACTGATCCGATCGCGGACATGCTGACCCGTCTGCGTAACGCGAACTCGGCGTACCACGACTCCGTGACGATGCCGCACAGCAAGATCAAGTCTCACATCGCGGAGATCCTCCAGCAGGAGGGCTTCATCACGGGCTGGAAGGTCGAGGACGCCGAGGTCGGCAAGAACCTCGTTCTCGAGCTGAAGTTCGGCCCGAACCGTGAGCGCTCCATCGCGGGCATCAAGCGGATCTCCAAGCCCGGTCTCCGGGTCTACGCGAAGTCCACCAACCTGCCGAAGGTGCTCGGCGGCCTGGGCGTGGCGATCATCTCCACGTCGCACGGGCTCCTCACCGACAAGCAGGCCAGCAAGAAGGGTGTGGGCGGGGAAGTCCTCGCCTACGTCTGGTAGTCGGGAACGGAGGAGAAGAACAATGTCGCGTATCGGCAAGCTCCCCATCCCGGTTCCCGCCGGCGTGGACGTCACCATCGAGGGCCGCACGGTCACGGTGAAGGGTTCCAAGGGCACCCTGACCCACACCGTTGCCGCGCCGATCGAGATCGTTAAGGGCGAGGACGGCACCCTCAAGGTGTCCCGCCCGAACGACGAGCGTCAGAACAAGGCCCTGCACGGCCTGTCCCGCACGCTGGTGGCCAACATGATCACCGGTGTGACCCAGGGATACACCAAGGCGCTCGAGATCAGCGGTGTCGGTTACCGCGTTGCCGCGAAGGGCTCCAACCTGGAGTTCCAGCTCGGCTACAGCCACCCGATCCTGGTGGAGGCCCCCGAGGGCATCTCCTTCAAGGTCGAGTCGCCGACCAAGTTCTCGGTCGAGGGCATCGACAAGCAGAAGGTCGGCGAGGTCGCCGCGAACATCCGCAAGCTGCGCAAGCCCGACCCGTACAAGGCCAAGGGCGTGAAGTACGCGGGCGAGGTCATCCGCCGCAAGGTCGGAAAGGCTGGTAAGTAAGCCATGGCATACGGCGTGAAGATTGCCAAGGGCAAGGCCTACAAGGGCGCTTCCCTGAAGCGTCGCCACATCCGCATCCGCAAGAAGATCTCGGGTACGGCGGAGCGTCCGCGTCTGGTCGTCACCCGGTCCAACCGCGGTATCACCGCTCAGGTCATCGACGACCTCAAGGGTCACACCGTGGCGTCGGCGTCCACCCTGGACGCTTCCATCCGCGGCGGCGAGGGCGACAAGTCGGCGAAGGCGAAGCAGGTCGGCCAGCTCGTGGCCGAGCGTGCGAAGGCCGCCGGCGTCGAGGCTGTCGTGTTCGACCGTGGCGGAAACCAGTACGCCGGGCGCATCGCCGCCCTGGCCGACGCCGCCCGCGAAGCCGGCCTGAAGTTCTGAGCCGTTCGTAGCTAGCGGAAAAGAGAGAGGTAAATCCAATGGCTGGACCCCAGCGCCGCGGCAGCGGTGCCGGTGGCGGCGAGCGGCGGGACCGGAAGGGCCGTGACGGCGGCGCTGCTGCCGCCGAGAAGACCGCGTACGTTGAGCGCGTCGTCGCGATCAACCGCGTCGCCAAGGTTGTGAAGGGTGGTCGTCGCTTCAGCTTCACCGCGCTGGTCGTGGTGGGCGACGGTGACGGCACCGTGGGTGTCGGATACGGCAAGGCCAAGGAGGTGCCGGCCGCCATCGCCAAGGGTGTGGAGGAGGCCAAGAAGCACTTCTTCAAGGTCCCCCGCATCCAGGGCACCATCCCGCACCCGATCCAGGGTGAGAAGGCGGCGGGCGTCGTCCTGCTCAAGCCGGCTTCCCCCGGTACCGGTGTTATCGCCGGTGGCCCGGTGCGTGCCGTGCTCGAGTGCGCCGGCGTTCACGACATCCTGTCGAAGTCCCTGGGCTCCGACAACGCGATCAACATCGTGCACGCGACCGTGGCGGCCCTGAAGGGCCTGCAGCGTCCCGAGGAGATCGCGGCCCGCCGCGGTCTGCCGCTCGAGGACGTCGCCCCCGCGGCCCTGCTTCGTGCGCGTGCGGGAGCGGGTGCGTAATGGCCCGCCTCAAGATCACGCAGACGAAGTCGTACATCGGCAGCAAGCAGAACCACCGTGACACGCTGCGTTCGCTCGGCCTGAAGAGGGTCAACGACGTGGTCGTCAAGGAGGACCGCCCCGAGTTCCGCGGAATGGTGCACACCGTCCGCCACCTCGTGACGGTCGAGGAGGTCGACTGATCATGGCGGAGCAGAACCCGCTGAAGATCCACAACCTCCGTCCCGCCCCCGGCGCCAAGACCGCCAAGACCCGTGTCGGTCGTGGTGAGGCGTCGAAGGGTAAGACGGCCGGTCGTGGTACCAAGGGCACGAAGGCCCGCTACCAGGTTCCGGAGCGCTTCGAGGGTGGCCAGATGCCGCTCCACATGCGCCTCCCGAAGCTGAAGGGCTTCAAGAACCCGTTCAAGACCGAGTACCAGGTCGTGAACCTGGACAAGCTCGCCGCCCTCTACCCCGAGGGTGGCGAGGTCACGGTCGCCGACCTGGTCGCCAAGGGCGCGGTTCGCAAGAACCAGCTCGTCAAGGTGCTCGGCCAGGGCGAGGTCTCCGTGGCGCTGCAGGTGACGGTCGACGCCGTCTCCGGCTCCGCCAAGGAGAAGATCACCGCCGCCGGCGGCACCGTCACCGAGCTCGTCTGAGACGAGCCGATGGCCTGAACACCAACCGGGGATGCTCTCAAACGGGGCATCCCCGGTTGGTCGTTCCAAGGGGGGCACACTCGCCGGTAAGGTGGCGTGCGTTGTTGCTGTTATCCCCGGGGGGCGACCCCCACGCCGTGACGGAGGCCCACCCGGTCCCCGGAGCGGTTCTTGTCTCATACGAATTCGTCGAACCTCAAGACCGTCACCTCTGACGCTTTGCGCGGGGGTCGCAGGAGGCACCGTGCTCACCGCGTTCGCCCGGGCGTTCAAGACGCCCGACCTGCGCAAGAAGCTGCTCTTCACGCTCGGCATCATCGTGCTGTACCGGCTCGGCGCACACATCCCGGTGCCCGGCGTCAGCTATGAGAACGTCCAGATCTGTGTGGACCAGGCCTCGAAGAACAACAGCAGCCTCTTCGGCCTCGTCAACATGTTCAGCGGCGGCGCGCTGCTGCAGATCACGATCTTCGCGCTCGGCATCATGCCGTACATCACGGCGAGCATCATCCTGCAGCTGCTGACCGTGGTGATCCCGCGTCTGGAGGCCCTCAAGAAGGAGGGCCAGTCCGGCACCGCGAAGATCACGCAGTACACGCGTTACCTCACGGTCGCGCTGGCCGTGCTGCAGGGCACCGGCCTGGTGGCCACGGCCCGCAGCGGTGCGCTGTTCTCCGGCTGCCAGGTGGCCAACGAGATCGTCCCCGACCAGTCGATCTTCGTGACCGCCACCATGGTGATCACCATGACCGCCGGCACGGCCGTGGTCATGTGGCTCGGCGAGCTGATCACGGACCGCGGCATCGGCAACGGCATGTCCATCCTGATGTTCATCTCCATCGCCGCCGGCTTCCCCGGCGCGCTGTGGGCCATCAAGGAGAGCGGCAAGCTCGCCAAGGGCTGGATCGAGTTCGGCACGGTCATCCTGATCGGCTTCGTGATGGTGGCGCTCGTCGTCTTCGTCGAGCAGGCCCAGCGGCGCATCCCGGTGCAGTACGCGAAGCGCATGATCGGCCGCAGGTCGTACGGCGGTACGTCCACATACATCCCGCTCAAGGTGAACCAGGCGGGTGTGATTCCCGTCATCTTCGCGTCGTCGCTGCTCTACATCCCGGCGTTGATCGCGCAGTTCTCGAGCTCGAACGCCGGATGGAAAACCTGGATCGAAGCCCACTTCGTCAAGGGTGACCACCCGTACTACATCGCGACGTACTTCCTTCTGATCGTGTTCTTCGCCTTCTTCTACGTGGCGATCTCGTTCAACCCCGAGGAAGTCGCGGACAACATGAAGAAGTATGGTGGCTTCATCCCGGGTATCCGGGCTGGTCGACCTACCGCCGAGTACTTGAGCTACGTGCTCAACCGGATCACCTGGCCGGGCTCGCTGTACCTGGGTCTGATCGCTCTTGTGCCGACGATGGCGTTGGCAGGCTTCGGTGGTGCCAACCAGAACTTCCCGTTCGGTGGCACCAGCATCCTCATCATCGTGGGTGTCGGTCTGGAGACCGTGAAGCAGATCGAGAGCCAGCTCCAGCAGCGCAACTACGAAGGGTTCCTCCGCTGATGCGAATCGTCCTCGTCGGACCGCCCGGTGCCGGCAAGGGAACGCAGGCTGCGTTCCTTGCCAAGAACCTGTCGATCCCGCACATCTCCACGGGCGACCTGTTCCGGGCCAACATCAGCAAGGGCACGGACCTCGGCAAGCAGGCCAAGGCGTACATGGACGCCGGCAACCTGGTGCCGGACGAGGTCACCATCGGGATGGCGCGGGACCGGATGGCCCAGCCGGACGCCCAGAACGGATTCCTGCTGGACGGCTTCCCGCGGAACGTGTCGCAGGCCGAGGCCCTCGACGCCGCGCTGGCGGCGGACGGCGTGAAGCTGGACGCCGTGCTGGACCTGGAGGTCCCCGAGGAGGAGGTCGTCAAGCGGATCGCGGGCCGCCGCATCTGCCGGAACGACAGCGCGCACGTCTTCCACGTCACCTACAGCGCGCCGAAGACCGAGGGCGTCTGCGACGTCTGCGGCGGCGAGCTGTACCAGCGCGACGACGACTCCGAGGAGACCGTGCGCAAGCGGCTCGAGGTCTACCACACGCAGACCGAGCCGATCATCGACCACTACCGGGCCCAGGGCCTGCTGGTGACCATCTCCGCGCTCGGCAAGGTCGACGAGGTGACCGAGCGCGCGATGGAGGCGCTGCAGAAGGACCGGGCCGCGCAGGCCTGAACGTCGTACCCCAGGCGTATCCTCCGACCTGATCGCATACGGCCGCGGTGTCCCCAGGACGCCGCGGCCGTATCGTTGATTACCCAGGCATTCCGCCGAACCACTCTCCGATTCTGAAAGGCGCCGGCCCTCATGGTGCAGATCAAGACCCCCGAGCAGATCGCCAAGATGCGTGAGGCGGGACTGGTCGTCGCCGCCATCCACGCGGCGACCCGTGAAGCGGCGGTCCCCGGCGCCACGACGAAGGACCTGGACGAGGTCGCCCGCAAGGTGATCGCCGACCACGGCGCCAAGTCGAACTTCCTGGGGTACGGCGGTTTCCCCGCCACCATCTGCACCTCGGTGAACGAGGTCGTCGTCCACGGCATCCCGGACGGGAAGACGGTCCTCAAGGACGGCGACATCATCTCCGTCGACGCCGGCGCGATCGTCGACGGCTGGCACGGCGACGCGGCGTTCACGGCGTTCGTCGGCGGCGGTCACGCTCCGGAGCTCGTCGAGCTCTCCCGGGTGACCGAGGAGTCCATGTGGGCCGGAATCGCGGCCATGAAGAACGGCAACCGGCTGGTCGACGTCTCCCGCGCGATCGAGACCTACATCCGCCGCCAGCCGAAGCCGGGCGGCGGTCGCTACGGGATCATCGAGGACTACGGCGGCCACGGCATCGGCACCGAGATGCACATGGACCCGCACCTGCTGAACTACGTCAGCCGCAAGCGCGGCAAGGGCCCGAAGCTGGTTCCCGGCTTCTGCCTGGCGATCGAGCCGATGGTGTCGCTCGGCACCCCGCACACCGAGGTGCTCTCCGACGACTGGACCGTGATCACCACGGACGGCACCTGGTCCTCGCACTGGGAGCACTCGGTGGCACTGACGGAGGAGGGCCCGCTGGTGCTGACGGCCGTCGACGGCGGCCGTGCGAAGCTGGCGGAGCTGGGCGTGACGGCGGCACCGGACCCCCTGGCCTGAGCCTGGCCGGGGCGCACCCGAGCCGTGGGCGGGGCGGTGGGGGGAACCCCGGCCGCCCCGGTTCTGCTTAAGGATCTCCCGCCTTGGGCAAACTCCACGGATTCGTCTTTTCCAGGGGCCTGACGTAGACTGATGCGTCGGTTCGCGTGTACCCGTATGTCCGCTTGCGGTCAAAGGGTGACGAGAGCCGATCAAGGTAGCCGATTCGAAGGGCGAAGCGTGGCCAAGAAGCAAGGTGCCATCGAGATCGAGGGCACCGTGATCGAGTCCCTGCCGAACGCCATGTTCAAGGTGGAGCTCCAGAACGGTCACAAGGTCCTCGCGCACATCTCCGGCAAGATGCGGATGCACTACATCCGAATCCTTCCGGACGACCGGGTCGTCGTGGAGCTCTCTCCGTACGACCTGACGCGTGGCCGGATCGTCTACCGCTACAAGTAGATCTTGCCCTCACCTCTCCCGAGGGGTGCTGGCACTGACCCGGAGAACCTCACATCCCATGAAGGTCAAGCCGAGCGTCAAGAAGATCTGCGACAAGTGCAAGGTGATCCGCCGCCACGGCCGGGTCATGGTCATCTGCGACAACCTGCGCCACAAGCAGCGCCAGGGCTGACGCACGCCGACCTGCACTTCGCAGATCTTCGCGCGACGCGAGCAAAACACGTTCACCAGCAGGGCCCGCCCAGTCCGCAGGGACCGGCGGCACCTCCGGCGGGGGCCGGGGACCGGGACGTACCATCGCTCCTCCAGGAGCGGTCGGCGGCCCGGGACGGTTCTGCTGCAGACCCCCGAACACCACAGGAGCCATTGAATGGCACGCGTTTCCGGTGTTGACATCCCGCGCGACAAGCGCGTGGAGGTCGCACTCACCTACGTCTTCGGCATCGGCCGCACCCTGGCGAAGGAGACCCTCGCCGCGACCGGTGTGAACCCGAACACCCGCGTTCGTGACCTGGCCGAAGAGGACCTCGTCAAGATCCGCGAGTACGTGGACGCCAACCTCAAGACCGAGGGTGACCTCCGTCGCGAGATCCAGGCCGACATCCGCCGCAAGGTCGAGATCGGCTGCTACCAGGGTCTGCGCCACCGCCGCGGTCTGCCGGTCCACGGCCAGCGCACCAGCACGAACGCCCGTACCCGCAAGGGCCCGCGTCGCGCCATCGCCGGCAAGAAGAAGCCGGGCAAGAAGTAGTCCTCAGCAGGACGCTCTACCAGCGGTCTTCGCTGTAGGACCGACCACCTCCACGGGAGAAATACATGCCCCCCAAGGGACGCCAGGGCGCCGTCAAGAAGGTGCGCCGCAAGGAAAAGAAGAACGTCGCTCACGGCCACGCGCACATCAAGAGCACGTTCAACAACACGATCGTCTCGATCACGGACCCCAGCGGCAACGTGATCTCCTGGGCCTCCGCCGGCCACGTCGGCTTCAAGGGCTCGCGCAAGTCCACCCCCTTCGCCGCGCAGATGGCCGCCGAGTCGGCCGCCCGCCGCGCGCAGGAGCACGGCATGCGCAAGGTCGACGTCTTCGTCAAGGGTCCGGGCTCCGGCCGTGAGACCGCGATCCGTTCCCTCCAGGCCACCGGTCTCGAGGTCGGCTCCATCCAGGACGTCACCCCGACGCCGCACAACGGCTGCCGTCCCCCCAAGCGCCGCCGCGTCTGACGCGTCGCCGCTGTACGGCTGACGCCGGGCGCCGGCGTGTCCGACACGTCACGCCCGGTCCGAGGGCTTCGGGCGGTACGGCCCCTCGTGGGACGTGCCGCCCGTACCCTTGCAGTACGCAGTATTTTCGACAGCCGGGTCTCGGCCCGGTCGAGTCGGGCGTCAAATAGCGGGCGCCCATGACTGAAGGATCACAGACATGCTGATCGCTCAGCGTCCCTCGCTGACCGAAGAGGTCGTCGACGAGTACCGCTCCCGGTTCGTGATCGAGCCGCTGGAGCCGGGCTTCGGCTACACCCTCGGCAACTCCCTCCGCCGTACGCTCCTCTCCTCGATCCCGGGCGCGGCCGTCACGTCCATCCGGATCGACGGCGTCCTGCACGAGTTCACCACCGTGCCGGGCGTCAAGGAGGACGTCACCGACCTCATCCTGAACATCAAGCAGCTGGTCGTCTCCTCGGAGCACGACGAGCCGGTCGTGATGTACCTGCGCAAGCAGGGCCCGGGTCTGGTCACCGCCGCCGACATCGCGCCCCCGGCCGGTGTCGAGGTCCACAACCCCGACCTCGTCCTGGCCACGCTGAACGGCAAGGGCAAGCTGGAGATGGAGCTGACCGTCGAGCGCGGTCGCGGCTACGTCTCCGCCGTGCAGAACAAGCAGGTGGGTCAGGAGATCGGCCGCATCCCGGTCGACTCCATCTACTCCCCGGTGCTCAAGGTCACCTACAAGGTCGAGGCGACCCGTGTCGAGCAGCGCACCGACTTCGACAAGCTGATCGTCGACGTCGAGACCAAGCAGGCCATGCGCCCGCGCGACGCCATGGCGTCCGCCGGCAAGACCCTGGTCGAGCTGTTCGGTCTGGCGCGCGAGCTCAACATCGACGCCGAGGGCATCGACATGGGCCCGTCCCCGACGGACGCCGCCCTGGCCGCCGACCTGGCGCTGCCGATCGAGGAGCTTGAGCTCACGGTCCGCTCCTACAACTGCCTCAAGCGCGAGGGCATCCACTCCGTGGGTGAGCTCGTCGCCCGCTCCGAGGCCGACCTCCTCGACATCCGCAACTTCGGTGCGAAGTCGATCGACGAGGTCAAGGCGAAGCTGGCCGGCATGGGCCTGGCCCTCAAGGACAGCCCGCCCGGATTCGACCCGACCGCCGCCGCCGACGCCTTCGGCGCGGACGACGACGCGGACGCCGGTTTCGTCGAGACCGAGCAGTACTGAGCACCTCCCGGCGGGGTGCGGGGCCGTGTGCCCCGCACCCCGCCGGGGTGGCTGCCTCCGGGGCCACGGCCCCGGGCTCCGGGCGCGAGCCCGGCACAGATGTCCCCGGCACCGCCGGGGGGTGCGCGAGGGGCGCGAGCCTCTCGCACAGGCTGACACCGGTACCTGACACGGCCGGTGCAGATCACAAGGAGAAGAACCATGCCGAAGCCCGCCAAGGGTGCCCGTCTGGGCGGCAGCGCCGCGCACGAGAAGCTGCTTCTCGCGAACCTCGCGAAGTCGCTCTTCGAGCACGGCCGCATCACCACGACCGAGGCCAAGGCCCGCCGCCTGCGCCCCGTCGCGGAGCGTCTGATCACGAAGGCGAAGAAGGGCGACATCCACAACCGTCGCCTGGTGCTGCAGACGATCACGGACAAGAGCATCGTCCACACGCTCTTCACCGAGATCGCCCCGCGCTACGCCGAGCGTCCGGGTGGCTACACCCGGATCACCAAGATCGGCAACCGCCGCGGTGACAACGCCCCGATGGCCGTGATCGAGCTCGTCGAGGGCGAGATCGCGAAGAAGGCCACCGTCGCCGAGGCCGAGGCCGCCGCCAAGCGCGCGGTCAAGGAGGCCGACGAGGCCAAGGCCGAGGAGACCAAGGCCGAGGACGCCGCCGAGGCTCCGGCCGAGGAGTCGAAGGACGCCTGAGGCGTTCCGAGACGGCCTTACGGCTGACGGACGGGCCCGTTCCCCATCTTTCCGGGGGCGGGCCCGTTCCCCTTGAGAGGACCTGAGAGGCATACGAGACGTGAGCGATGACGTGAGGCCCGGTTTCGTACGGGTGCGGCTGGACCTGTCCTACGACGGCAGGGACTTCTCGGGCTGGGCCCGGCAGACGCGTGGGCAGCGGACGGTCCAGGGCGAGATCGAGGACGCGATCCGTACCGTCACGCGTTCACAGGACACGTACGAGCTGACCGTCGCCGGCCGCACGGACGCTGGTGTGCACGCCCGCGGCCAGGTCGCGCACGTCGACCTGCCGCAGGAGCTCTGGGCCGAGCACCGGGAGAAGCTGCTGCGGCGGCTGGCGGGCCGGCTCTCCCACGACGTCCGGGTGTGGAAGGCCGAGGAGGCCCCCGCCGGCTTCAACGCCCGCTTCTCGGCGGTTTGGCGGCGCTACGCCTACCGCGTCACCGACCACCCGGCGGGCGTCGACCCGCTGTTGCGCGGCCATGTGCTGTGGCACGACTGGCCGTTGGACCTGGACGCCATGAACGCGGCGGCCGGACGGCTCCTCGGGGAGCACGACTTCGCCGCGTACTGCAAGAAGCGCGAAGGCGCCACCACCATCCGGACGCTCCAGGAGCTCCGCTGGGAGCGCGACGCGTCCGGAATCCTGACCGCGACCGTGAAGGCCGACGCCTTCTGCCACAACATGGTCCGCTCGCTGGTCGGCGCGATGCTGTTCGTCGGCGACGGCCACCGGCCGGCGGACTGGCCGGCGAAGGTCCTGGCCGCGGGTGTCCGTGACTCGGCGGTCCATGTGGTACGGCCGCACGGGCTCACGCTGGAGGAAGTCGGCTATCCCGCCGACGAACTGCTGGCCGCCAGGAACCTGGAGGCGCGGAACCGGCGCACGCTTCCGGCCGGGGGCGCGGGGGCGGCCGGCTGCTGCTGAGCCTGCGGCTGCCGCTCAGTCCTTCGCCCGCGTCGCCGGGAGGCCGGACAGGGCCTCCGCCTCCTGCGCCTCGGGGCCGCCGCGCAGCGCCAAGCGCCTGTGACGTGGCGGGGGGCCGGGACGGAGCGCCGCACCGGCCCCCCGCCACGGGCGGCCGACGGTGCTCCGGGAGCGGCCCGGGCGTCAGCCCGCCGGGGCCGTGGCCGCCGCGGACGCCTGCATCTCGCCGCGGCGCACGATCTGGCGGAACGTGAACTCCGCGAGGTCGTCGCCCGGCTGGAACGCCTTGCTGTCGCCCTTGGTGACGGACTTCCCACTGACGTAGCCGGTGGCGGTGAAGTAGGCGTACCGGCCGTAGGAGTTGCCCACGAAACGGCACACCGGCCCACCCTGGCAGAAGGCGGCGACGCCCGAGCCGGAGAGCGGGGCGATGCTGCGGGCGGACTGCTGCACGGCGGCCTGGGCCTGCGCCTCGGTGGGGAAGACGGCGACGCCGATGGTGACGGCCACGCCGTCCTTGGTGTAAGTGGCGCGGATTACCTGGTCGCAGCCGTGCGAGCGGAGCGCCGCGCCCAGCGAGGCCCGGGTCGCGGAGGCGCAGTTCGTGGTGCGGGCCGTGGGGCCCTTGGCGTAGACCCGGTCGCCCATCGTGAGCTTCTTTCCCGGGAACAGGGTGTCGGCGCTCAGCGGCGCGGTGTCCTTCTTCGCGCTGGAGACGAAGTCCTTGGGGTTCGGCGGCGGCGGGGGAGCGACCGTCGAGAACGACGGCTCCGGCTGTGCGGTCTCGTTCGGCAGCTCGGGAGCCGTGGGCAGGTCACTGGCGTTCTTGCCGGACGGGGCAGCATCGTTGGTGAAGACCACGGCGGTGGCCACGATCGCGGCGACGGCGGCCGTGGCGACACCGCCCGCCCCGATGAGCAGCCACCTCCTGCGGCGGGCCCGTGCGGCGGAGGCATCGGCCAGCGCCGCCCAGTCGGGCGTCGACGAGGGCGGCTCTCCGTAGGACTGGTACGGCTGCCGCGGCTCCTGCGGCCACTGCGATCCCCCAAAGCTCATGCCGCGCATCCTAAACCTGTTGGGCGTGAGCATGTCCTGCGGTGAGAATGCCCACCATGGGACATCTCGAGGCCGCGCATCTGGAGTACTTCCTCCCGGACGGGAGGGTGCTGCTCGGCGACGTGTCGTTCCGGGTGGGCGAGGGATCGGTCGTCGCCCTGGTGGGGGCGAACGGCGCGGGCAAGACGACGCTGCTGCGGCTGCTGTCCGATGAGCTGAAGCCGCACGGCGGCACGGTCTCGGTGAGCGGCGGCCTCGGTGTGATGCAGCAGTTCGTGGGGTCGGTGCAGGACGAGCGAACGGTCCGGGACCTGCTGGTCTCGGTGGCGCCGCCCAGGATCAGGGACGCGGCCCGGGCGGTCGACGAGGCCGAACACCTGATCTTGACCGTCGACGACGAGGCCGCGCAGATGCGGTACGCGCAGGCGCTCAGCGACTGGGCCGAGGTACAGGGGTACGAGGCGGAGACCGTCTGGGACATGTGCACGACGGCCGCGCTCGGCGTCCCCTACGAGAAGGCCCAGTGGCGCCTGGTGCGGACCCTGTCCGGCGGCGAGCAGAAGCGGCTGGTGCTGGAGGCGCTGCTGCGCGGCCCGGACGAGGTGCTGCTGCTCGACGAGCCGGACAACTATCTGGACGTGCCGGGCAAGCGCTGGCTGGAGGACCGGCTGCGGGAGACCCGCAAGACCGTGCTCTTCGTCTCGCACGACCGGGAGCTGCTGGCCAGGGCCGCGCAGAAGATCGTGGCCGTGGAGCCGGGGCCCGCGGGCAGCGACGTCTGGGTCCACGGGGGCGGCTTCGACACCTTCCACGAGGCCCGGCGGGAGCGGTTCGCGCGCTTCGAGGAGCTGAGGCGGCGCTGGGAGGAGGAGCACGCCCGGCTGAAGGCCCTGGTCCACAAGCTGCGCCAGCAGGCGGCGATCAGCCCCGACATGGCGTCGCGGTACCGCGCGATGCAGACGCGGTTCAGGAAGTTCGAGGAGGCCGGCCCGCCCCCGGAGCCCCCGCGCGAGCAGGACATCCGGATTCGGCTGCGCGGTGGCCGGACCGGGGTACGGGCCGTGACCTGCGAGAACCTGGAGCTGACGGGGCTGATGAAACCCTTCTCGCTGGAGGTCTTCTACGGCGAGCGGGTCGCGGTGCTCGGCTCGAACGGCTCGGGCAAGTCCCACTTCCTGCGGCTGCTCGCCGGGGAGGACGTGGCCCACACGGGGACGTGGAAGCTGGGCGCCCGGGTGGTGCCCGGGCACTTCGCCCAGACCCACGCCCACCCGGAACTGCTCGGCCGCACGCTCGTCGACATCCTGTGGACCGAGCACGCCAAGGACCGCGGCGGCGCGATGAGCGTCCTGCGCCGCTACGAACTGGAGCGTCAGGGCGACCAGACGTTCGAACGGCTCTCGGGGGGCCAGCAGGCCCGCTTCCAGATCCTGCTGCTGGAGCTGCGCGGCGCGACAGCGCTGCTGCTGGACGAGCCGACCGACAACCTGGACCTGGAGTCCGCGGAGGCGCTGCAGGAGGGCCTGGAGGCGTACGAGGGCACGGTGCTCGCGGTGACGCACGACCGCTGGTTCGCCCGGTCCTTCGACCGCTTCCTCGTCTTCGGCTCGGACGGGGTGGTCAGGGAGGCGCCGGAACCGGTCTGGGACGAGCGCAGGGTGGTCCGGGCCCGGTAGCGGAGGCCCAGGGGCCGCCCTGCCGGTCCGCGCCGCCGGGACGAGGGCGTTTTGACCCGTGCGGGGGACCGCGGGTATTCTGCTGGTTCGTTATGCGTATTGGCTTGCTCTATCTCACGTGAGGGGCCCTTACGCCGGTCCACCGGGCCGATGACCAGCGGCATGCACTCGGGTTGCGTCCCCGATGTGCGGCCAGGGCTGTCGTGATCGTCCGGGTGGCCTTGTCAGGACCCCGTCCTCCGTGCTCTCGCGAGCCGGTGGATCCCCATCACTGAAGAAGCGAAGGCTACGACCGTGCGTACGTACAGCCCCAAGCCCGGCGATGTGACGCGCCAGTGGCACGTCATCGACGCCCAGGACGTCGTCCTGGGCCGTCTGGCCACGACCGCTGCCACCCTCCTGCGGGGCAAGCACAAGCCGATCTACGCGCCCCACGTCGACGCTGGTGACTTCGTCATCATCATCAACGCCGACAAGGTGCACCTGTCCGGCAACAAGCGGACCCAGAAGATGGCGTACCGCCACTCCGGCTACCCGGGTGGTCTGCGCTCCGTCCGCTACGACGAGCTGCTCGACAAGAACCCCGAGAAGGCCGTCGAGAAGGCCGTCAAGGGCATGCTGCCCAAGAACTCCCTCGGCCGTCAGATGCTCTCGAAGCTGAAGGTCTACGCGGGCGAGAACCACCCGCACGCTGCCCAGCAGCCGGTCCCGTTCGAGATCACCCAGGTCGCGCAGTAAGTCCGGCCACCCCCTAAGACGAACAGAATCTGAGGAGAATCGTGGCCGAGACCACCACCGAGACCCCGCTCGAGGGCGAAGAGACCTACGCCGAGGTCACCACCTTCGAGTCCGAGGCCCCCGTCGAGGGCGAGTACACGAGCGAGTCGCTCGCGTCCCGCTTCGGCGAGCCGCAGCCGGCCGCCGGCCTGGGTCGCCGCAAGAACGCCATCGCGCGTGTCCGCATCGTGCCGGGCACCGGCAAGTGGACGATCAACGGTCGCACCCTCGAGGACTACTTCCCGAACAAGGTGCACCAGCAGGAAGTCAACGAGCCCTTCAAGGTGCTCGAGCTCGACGACCGCTACGACGTCATCGCCCGCATCGCGGGTGGCGGCGTGTCCGGCCAGGCCGGCGCCCTGCGCCTCGGCGTGGCCCGCGCGCTGAACGAGGCGGACGTGGAGAACAACCGCGGCCCGCTGAAGAAGGCCGGCTTCCTGCGCCGCGACGACCGCGCGGTCGAGCGGAAGAAGGCCGGTCTGAAGAAGGCCCGCAAGGCCCCGCAGTACAGCAAGCGCTAATCGCCTGCTCGCCTGTACGGCGTACGTTCGCCCCGGCGGCACTCGGTGCCGCCGGGGCGTTCCGTATATCGGACCTGGGGCATGTCGGACCAGGGGCGACCCCCCGGGGTGACACGGCCCCGTACCCCCGGCGTATAACGGCGCACGGGGCCCCGCACCCCGCGCAGGGACACCGCGGGGCTTGCGTTTTCGGAGCACAATCGGAGGACACCAGTGGGACGACTCTTCGGCACGGACGGTGTGCGCGGTGTCGCCAACGCGGATCTGACGGCGGAGCTGGCGCTCGGCCTGTCGGTCGCGGCGGCGCACGTACTCGCCGAGGCGGGCACGTTCGAGGGCCATCGACCGACGGCGGTGGTCGGACGTGATCCCCGCGCGTCCGGGGAGTTCCTGGAGGCCGCCGTGGTGGCCGGCCTCGCGAGCGCGGGCGTGGACGTCCTGCGGGTCGGTGTACTGCCCACCCCGGCGGTGGCGTACCTCACCGGCGTGCTCGGCGCCGACCTCGGAGTGATGCTCTCCGCGAGCCACAACGCCATGCCGGACAACGGCGTCAAGTTCTTCGCCCGCGGTGGCCACAAGCTCGCCGACGAGCTGGAGGACCGCATCGAGGCCGTCTACGAGGAGCACCGCACCGGTGCGCCGTGGGACCGCCCGACCGGCGCGGGCGTCGGCCGGGTCCGGGACTACGACGAGGGCTTCGACAAGTACGTCGCCCACCTCATCGCCGTGCTGCCGAACCGGCTGGACGGGCTGAAGGTCGTCCTCGACGAGGCGCACGGCGCCGCGGCCCGGGTCTCGCCCGAGGCGTTCGCGCGGGCCGGCGCCGAGGTCGTCACGATCGGCGCCGAGCCGGACGGCCTCAACATCAACGACAACTGCGGTTCGACCCACCTCGGCCTGCTGAAGGCCGCGGTCGTCGACCACGGGGCCGACTTCGGCATCGCCCACGACGGCGACGCCGACCGCTGTCTCGCCGTGGACGCGGAGGGCAACGAGGTCGACGGCGACCAGATCCTCGCGGTGCTGGCCCTCGCCATGCGCGAGGCGGGCACGCTGCGCGGCAACACCGTCGTCGCCACCGTGATGTCGAACCTGGGCTTCAAGCTGGCGATGGAGCGCGAGGGCGTGGAGCTGGTGCAGACGGCCGTCGGCGACCGCTACGTGCTGGAGTCGATGAAGGAGCACGGCTACGCCCTGGGTGGCGAGCAGTCCGGCCACGTCATCGTCCTCGACCACGCCACCACCGGGGACGGCACGCTCACCGGGCTGATGCTGGCGGCCCGCGTCGCGGCGACCGGCCGTTCCCTGGCGGAGCTGGCGGGCGTCATGGACCGCCTCCCGCAGGTCCTGGTCAACGTCCCGGACGTCGACAAGTCGCGCGTCTCGTCGTCGGCCGAGCTGGCGGCGGCCGTCGGCGACGCCGAGCGCGAGCTCGGCACCACCGGCCGGGTACTGCTGCGCCCCTCCGGCACCGAGCCGCTGGTCCGGGTGATGGTCGAGGCCGCGGACATCGAGCAGGCCCGCTCGGTGGCCGGGCGGCTCGCCGACGCGGTGAAGTCCGCGCTGGGCTGACGAGGGACTCCGGGACCCGCCGTTCGGGGGAACGGCGGGTGTCGCGGCCGGCGACCCGTGGGCACGGCTCGTACGTTCGGCCGGTATGACGTACGCATCAGCTGACCGCTCGTCAGGGCCCAGCCGCCGCACCGCACTGGCCGGGATCTTCGGAGGGGCCGGGGCGGCCGTACTCGCCGGCTGCACCTCGTCGGGGGCGAGGCCCGCGAACGCGCCCACGCCGAGCGGGGCCACTTCGCCGCAGTCCCGGGCGGACGACCCGACGCCCGGGGCGATGACGCTGTTCAAGGACCCGGCGTTCAACTTCAGCGGCCTCATGGCCCTCGGCGGATCCGGATTGGGCAGCGCCGAGGTGGGCGAGGTCCTGACCGCCGTGAACGCCGTCAACAAGGCCGGTCTCTCCTCGCAGTCGTACGTCGAGACCTTCCGCGAGCTGGGCGACAAGCTGATGGGGCCGCCCCCGGGCAGCAAGCCCGACGACCAGACCACCCGCTTCCGTGCGCTGCGCGCCGCCCAGTACTACGCCCAGGCGCTGTTCTTCGTCCTCGGCTCGGACGACCCGGGCAGCGAGGAGGACCTTTACAAGGCGGGGCGGGGCGCCTGGGACAAGTTCTGCGACCTGTGCGACCCGGCGCCGGTGAAGGCGAACGTCCCGTACGGCAAGACGCCGCTGCCGGTGTGGTTCTTCCGGCCGGACCCGTCGAACACCCGCCGCCCCACCGTGATCCTCACCAACGGCAGCGACGGACAGAACGTCGACATGTGGACCTACGGCGTCGCGGCCGCTCTGGACCGCGGCTGGAACGCCCTGGTCTACGACGGCCCCGGCCAGGGCCAGCTGCTCTTCGTGGACCAGGTCGTCTTCTCCCCGACCTGGGAGAAGGTCGTGGGGCCCCTGGTCGACTGGCTGTCGCAGCGTTCCGACGTGGACACCGCCAAGATCGGTCTCACCGGGCTGAGCATGGCCGGTGACCTGGCGCCCCGGGCCGCGGCCTTCGAGGACCGGATCGCCGCCCTGGTGGCCATGCCCGGCTGCGTGGAGCCGTGGCTGGGCTTCCCCGCGGAGATCCGGGAGATCCTCACTCCGAGCAAGGAGGAGACGAACAACATCTGGAACGAGGAGGTCGTTCCCGGAATGTCTCCCGCCGACGCCGCGACGATGAAGAAGCGCATCGAGCCCTTCTCCGTCCCGGCGATGCTCGCCGCCCGCGAGGGCAAGATCTTCACCGACTTCTACACGCCCGCCAAGCGCATCCAGGCGCTGACGATCACGGACATCGTGCCGCGTATCAAGATGCCGACGCTCGTGCTCGACTACGAGGACGAGCAGTTCTACCCGGGCCAGGCCCAGCGGATGTTCGACGCGCTGACCGCGCCCAAGGACTATCTGAAGCTCACTGCGGCCGAGGGTGCGCAGCTTCACTGCTCGCCGATGGCGCCGCAGCTGCACTGCGAGGTCGTCTTCGACTGGCTGCAGGGGACACTCGGGTAGTCCGTCCCGGCGCTCCGGGGCGGGCGGGGCACCGGGCCGGGTCCGCCCCGTCGTCGTTCGGCTCGGCCGCCCCGGTTCAGTCGCCCCGCAGCAGGTCGAACACGTCGACGGGTGGCGGGAACCGAGGGGCGCAGCGGCGGCAGGCGTACACGCTCCAGCCGGGACCGCTCGCGCTGTGGACCTCGTGCACCACCACGGGATCGTCCGTGATCCGCTCGCACCGCACGCACATGCGCACCGGTCGCGGCCGTTCCGGAGAGCGGTCGCGGCTCATGCGGCCGCCTCGTGGAGGAGGACGTCGCCGAGGTAGGGGCGCACCAGCGTGCCCGTGTCCCCGTCGAGCGGTTCGTTCAGGCCGTAGGGGCTGCGGTGCGCCGGCAGGGGCGGCGCCGGGCGCGCGACCGGCGCGGGCGGGGGAGTGCTGCCGGGGTCCGCTCCCGGAGGGAAGTGCCGGTCCAGCCAACTCCGCAGCCGTGCGGCGAGGCGGGGGATAAGGTCGGTCACGTCATCGGCTCCTTGGTTCCCTAGTCGGTTGATGGCCACGCCCCGGGACGGCTGCATCCGTCGCCGGGGTTTCCTGCATGGACGCTAGAGGTGACGTTTATAGATGTCTATAGAGAACATGTGATGTAGGTATCTATGTTCGGACAGTCGTGGCTGTGTACGGTCACCGGCGTGATGGAGTACGACCCGACCCGCCCCAAGTGGGTGCAGATCGCCGACGTGATCCGAGAGCGCATCGCCAGCGGCGAGTACCCGCCGCGCCACCGCCTCTCGGAGATGCAGATGGAGGAGGAGTTCGACGTCGCTCGGATCACGGTGCGCAAAGCGACCGCCGCCCTCCGGGACGAGGGGCTGATCACCACGGCCCACGGCATGGGTTCGTTCGTCACGGACCAGGGCGCCGTGGACGCGTCCGGCTGACGCTCAGGCTCCCGACGGCTTCCACATCGCCCGGCGCTGGCGCGTCCACAGCCACTTCTGGACGAAGAGCGTGAGCGTCCCGGCCAGGATGATCCCGAGCAGGTTCAGCAGCAGCTGCAGGCTGGAGCCCCCTGCCTGACCGTAGTCGCCGTAACCGAGTGCCACCGCCGCGTTCGCTCCCGCCGGGACCGTCGTCACGGAGATGGCGACCCCGACCAGCGCCCCGGACTTGGCGGACGTCAGGGACAGCGTTCCGGCGATCCCCGCGAGGACGGCGACGACGAACGAGAACGCGTCCGGGTCGTAGATGAAGGCCGTGTCGGGGCGGTCCCCCTCCAGCATCGAGAACTCGAACAGCCCGACGGCGTTCATGAAGAGGCTGAACGCGACCGTCACCGCCATGGCCACGGCGAAGCCCACGACCAACGCCACCAGCGAGCGCAGGGCGAGCCGGGGGAGGCGCTGCACCACGGCCGTGCTGAAGCCGGCGAGGGGCCCGAACTCCGGGCCGACCGCCATCGCGCCCACGATCAGGATCGCGTTGTCGAGGACCACACCGCACGCGGCGATCATCGTGGCCAGCGTCAGGAACGCCAGATAGGTGACGGAGAGGGTCGACTCCTCGTGGGTGGCGTCGGTCAGCTGCTCCCACAGCACCGCGTCCGCGGGTTCGCCCGGTGCCTCCTCCTCGGCCTGGTCGGCGCGTTTCGAGAGGGACAGGTCGATGCTCTCCACGGAGATCGCACCGTCACGGTCGAGGCCCAGGTCCCGCAGACGGCCGATCAACTCGTCACCGGCCTCCCGGGCGACATCGCACATGACCAGGTCGCCCGACGGGTTCCGGGCGGCTCCGGCGAGCACGACGAGGTGCGTCGTGCCGACCGTCCTCTCGATGGTGCCGACGACCTGCTCGGTGCGGTCGGGCGGGACGATCAGACGCAGGTGCAGCACGCGGACGGCTCCTCGGCGTTTGTCCGGTCGGCCGGTCCGGCCTCGGTCGGCCGGCGGCGGGTCACAGTTTGCGCAGGGAGAGCCGCTGGACCTTGTGGTCGGGGCCCTTGCGCAGGACCAGGGTGGCACGCCCGCGCGTCGGGGCCACGTTCTCCTGGAGATTGACGCCGTTGATCGTGCGCCACATCGTCCGCGCGTAGTCCAGTGCCTCCTCCTCGGAGACCTGGGTGTACTTGCGGAAGTACGAGGACGGGTCCTGGAACGCGGTCTCGCGCAGCTTGCGGAAGCGGTTGAGGTACCAGCGTTCGATGTCCTCCGGGCGCGCGTCCACGTACACGGAGAAGTCGAAGTAGTCAGCGAGACCGACCCGGGTGCGCCCGTCCTTGCCGGGCAGGGCGGGCTGGAGGACGTTGAGGCCCTCGACGATCAGGATGTCGGGGCGCCGCACGGTCAGCCGCTCGCCGGGGACGATGTCGTAGATGAGGTGCGAGTAGACCGGCGCGGACACCTCGTCCTTGCCGGCCTTGATGTCGGCGACGAAACGGGTCAGGGCGCGCCGGTCGTACGACTCGGGGAAGCCCTTCCGCGACATCAGCCCCCGGTCCTGGAGCTCCTTCATCGGGTGGAGGAACCCGTCGGTGGTGACCAGTTCGACACGCGGGTGCTCGGGCCAGCGGGCGAGCAGCGCCTGCAGCAGCCGGGCCACCGTGGACTTGCCGACGGCGACGGAGCCCGCGACGCCTATGACGAACGGGGTGCCGCGCTGGGTGCCGTGGCCGTTGCCGGCCTCGCCGAGAAAGGTGTTGAGGGCGCCGCGGAGGTTGGCGGTGGCCCCCACGTACAGGTTGAGCAGCCGGGACAGCGGCAGGTAGATGTCCCGTACCTCGTCGAGGTCGATGACGTCGCCGAGGCCGCGCAGCCGCTCGACCTCGGCGGCGGTCAGCGGCAGCGGCGTCTTCTCGCGGAGGGCGCTCCACTCCTCACGGGTCAGGTCGACATATGGGGACGCCTCGGTCCGGTCGCCCCTGCGGCTTCGTGGCGGCGAAGTGATCACATGCTCATTGTCGGGGCTGAGGGCGGGTCGTGGGGGGTGGGCTCGGTCACGCGGGGCCGGCCCGGCCCCGGATGATCACGTGAGGGTCACGGTTCGGGCGGCGTTGCACCCTGCATGATCGATCTGTCGTAGGGCGGCCATATCGTGCTCACATCAATCACACGGAAAGATCCGCCATGCGAAACTCCGCCGTCCGTCGTACCGCCGTCGCCGTCACCGCCGTCTCCCTGGCCCTGCTCACCGCCTGCAGCGGCGGCGGGAACAACGAGGGCGGCGACAAGGGCAAGGACGGGTCCCCGGCCGCGGCCAAGGCGCTGACCGCCGCCGAGCTGGAGAAGCTCGCCTTGGCCGAGGGGGAGGTCAAGGGCCACAAGGTCACCAAGGCCGGGCCCGAGGACGAGGCTCCCGGCGGCCAGGTCGTCGCCGACAAGGCCGAGTGCAAGCCGCTGGCCGACACCGTGGCCGCCGTGCCGCTCGGGGACGCGAAGGCGACCGTCAAGCGCAAGGTGATCGAGGAGCCGAAGAAGAAGGACGACGCGGTGACCGACCCGGGCGACCTGACGGACAAGGACGTGGAGGAGGCGCTCGGTTCGGCCTTCGACCTGACCGCCACGATGGTCTCCGTCTCCTCCTACGAGGGCAAGGGCGCCGAGGAGGCCCTGGCCGGCCTGCGGGCCGCGGCGGGCGCCTGCGCGGGTGGCTTCGGCATGACGATGGGCACCGACAAGTCGAAGATCGTCAAGGTGGAGGAGATCAAGGTGTCGGGCGGGCAGGAGGCCACCGCCTGGGCCCTGGTGTCGGAGCAGGAGGGCGGGAAGATGCCGCACAAGGTGGTGCTGGTGCGCCAGGGTGCGACCCTCGCCTCGTTCTCCTCCTTCAACCTCGGTTCCATCGCCTCGGGCAAGGACTTCCCGCTGCCCACCGCCGTCATCGACGCCCAGGCGGCGAAGCTCGGCTGACCGGCTCCGCCGCCGGCCGCACGACCGGCCGGCGGCGGACCGCCGCGCTCGCCCGGTCCGCGACGGCGGCGGGCGGGGCGCCGGAGTCGTAGGCTGCCGCCATGTGCGGAATCGTGGGTTATGTGGGAGCGCAGTCCGCGCTCGATGTCGTCATCGCCGGGCTCAAGCGGCTCGAATACCGGGGCTACGACTCGGCAGGCGTGGCCGTGCTCTCCGACGGAGGGCTGGCCGCGGCCAAGAAGGCCGGGAAGCTGCTCAACCTGGAGAAGGAACTCACCGACCGCCCGCTGCCGAGCGGTTCCACGGGCATCGGGCACACGAGGTGGGCCACCCACGGCGGCCCCACCGACGCCAACGCCCATCCGCACCTGGACAACGCCGGGCGCGTCGCCGTCGTCCACAACGGCATCATCGAGAACTTCGCCGCGCTGCGGGCCGAACTCGCCGAGCGCGGCCATGAGCTGGCCTCCGAGACGGACACGGAGGTCGTGGCCCATCTGCTCGCCGAGGAGTTCTCGTCCTGCGGCGAACTCGCCGAGGCCATGCGGCTGGTGTGCCGGCGGCTGGAAGGCGCGTTCACGCTGGTCGCGGTCCACGCGGACGAGCCGGACGTCGTCGTCGGCGCCCGGCGCAACTCCCCTCTCGTCGTCGGTGTCGGCGACGGTGAGGCGTTTCTGGCCTCGGACGTCGCCGCGTTCATCGCCCACACGCGCTCGGCCGTCGAGCTCGGGCAGGACCAGGTCGTCGAACTCCGGCGCGACGGCGTCACGGTGACCGACTTCGACGGGGCGCCCGCGGAAGTGCGCTCGTACCACGTGGACTGGGACGCCTCCGCCGCCGAGAAGGGCGGCTACGACTACTTCATGCTGAAGGAGATCGCCGAGCAGCCGAAGGCCGTCGCCGACACGCTCCTCGGGCGAATCGACGCGGAGGGCTCGCTCACGCTCGACGAGGTGCGGATCCCCGCCGCGGTGCTCCGGGAGGCGCACAAGGTGGTGATCGTGGCGTGCGGCACGGCGTTCCACGCCGGGCTCATCGCGAAGTACGCCATCGAGCACTGGACGCGGATCCCGTGCGAGGTGGAGCTGGCGAGCGAGTTCCGCTACCGCGACCCGATCCTCGACCAGCGCACCCTCGTCGTCGCCATCTCGCAGTCCGGCGAGACCATGGACACGCTCATGGCGCTGCGCCACGCCCGCGAGCAGGGCGCGAAGGTCCTCGCCATCTGCAACACCAACGGTTCCACGATCCCGCGCGAGTCGGACGCCGTGCTCTACACGCACGCCGGGCCGGAGGTCGCGGTGGCCTCGACCAAGGCGTTCCTGACCCAGCTGGTGGCCTGCTACCTGGTCGCGCTGTACCTCGGGCAGGTGCGCGGCACCAAGTGGGGCGACGAGATCCGGGCCGTCATCCGGGACCTCTCCCAGATCGCCACCCAGGTGGACCAGGTCCTGGGGACCATGGAGCCGGTGCGCAGGCTCGCCCGTTCACTGGCCCGCAAGAACACGGTGCTCTTCCTCGGCCGGCACGTCGGCTACCCGGTGGCCCTGGAGGGCGCGCTGAAGCTCAAGGAGCTCGCCTACATGCATGCCGAGGGCTTCGCGGCCGGCGAGCTCAAGCACGGGCCCATCGCCCTGATCGAGAACGACCTGCCCGTGGTCATCGTCGTGCCGTCACCGCGCAGCCGTTCCGTGCTGCACGACAAGATCGTGTCCAACATCCAGGAGATCCGCGCCCGCGGCGCCCGGACCATCGTCATCGCCGAGGAGGGGGACGAGGCGGTCGAGGCGTACGCCGACCACCTGATCCGCATCCCGCAGACCCCGGCGCTGCTCCAGCCGATGGTGGCGACCGTCCCCCTCCAGGTCTTCGCCTGCGAACTGGCCACCGCCCGCGGCAACGAGGTGGACCAGCCGCGCAACCTGGCGAAGTCGGTCACCGTCGAATGATCATCGGGGTGGGGATCGACGTCGCCGAGATCGACCGCTTCGAGGAGGCGATGCGCCGGACACCGGCGATGGCCGACCGGCTCTTCCTGCGGAGCGAGCTGTTCCTCCCGAGCGGGGAACGGCGCGGAATCGCCTCCCTCGCGGCGCGCTTCGCCGCGAAGGAGGCGGTCGCCAAGGCGCTCGGCGCACCGGCAGGGCTGCTCTGGACGGACTGCGAGGTCTACGTCGAGGACTCCGGCAGGCCGCGCCTCCGGGTCACCGGCACGGTGGCGTCGGCGGCGCGGGAACGCGGGGTGCGGTCGTGGCACATCTCGCTGAGCCACGACGCGGGTGTGGCGTCGGCGATGGTGGTCGCCGAGGGGTAGGACGGATCGCGTCCCCGGCGGCGGCTCCTGCCGGGCGGATCGCTGCGGGCCGGTCCCGGTCCGGGGCGGCGGGCAGGCGGCGGAACCGATCGCTTTTCGGCGTGCCGCCCCGCAGGACGGCGAGCCACGCCCGCACCGCGACGCCCCGCGTCTGCCGGGCCACGACCTGCGGGGCGGCACGCTGCGACCGGGATCGGCCGCGGGGGTACGCCCGTCGAGAGTGCGCCGAACGTCACGCCACCACGAGCGCCACGCACACGCGCACGGCATGCTTCTGAGCATGCGTCATGCCTACAGCGTCGACACCGTAAGGGCCGCCGAGGCCGAACTGATGGCCGAGCTGCCGGAGGGTGCCCTCATGCAGCGGGCCGCCGCGGGGCTCGCCGCGGCGGTCGCCGGTCTGCTGCCCCGCGTCTCCGGCGCCCGGGTCGTGCTGCTCGTCGGCAGCGGCGACAACGGCGGCGACGCCCTGTACGCGGGCGCCCGGCTGGCCCGCCGCGGCGCCGGCGTGAGCGCGGTGCCGCTCGCCCCGGACCGGGTCCACCGCGGCGGGCTCGCGGCGCTGCGGGCCGCCGGGGGCCGGGTCGCCGAGGACCCGTTCGCAGTGCTCGCCGTCGCCGACGTCGTCCTCGACGGCATCACAGGCATCGGCGGCCAGGGCGGTCTGCGCCCGGACGCGGTCCCGCTCGCGCGGGCCGCGCGCGGCTCCGGCGCTGCGGTCGTCGCCGTCGACCTGCCGAGCGGCGTCGAGGCGGACACGGGCGAGGTCAAGGGCGAGGCCGTGCGGGCCGACGCCACCGTCACCTTCGGCACGTACAAACCGGGCCTGCTCGTCGACCCGGCGCACGAGTACGCAGGCGCCGTGCGGCTGGTCGACATCGGCCTCGGTCCCCGGCTGCCCTCCGTACCGGACCTGGAAGCGCTGCAACACGCGGACGTGGCAAGCCTGTTGCCGGTGCCCACAGCGGAGAGCGACAAGTACCGGCGCGGGGTCGTCGGCGTCGTCGCCGGGTCGGCCCGCTACCCGGGCGCCGCGGTCCTCGCCGTGGCGGGCGCGGTGCACGGCGGCGCCGGGGCGGTGCGGTACGTCGGACCCGGGGCGGACGCGGTGATCGCCCGGTTCCCGGACGTGCTGGTGCACGGCTGGCCGCCGTCCCGGGCGGGCCGGGTGCAGGCATGGGTCGTCGGACCGGGCCTCGGCGACGGCCCGGGGGTGGCGGAGGTGCTGGAGTCCGACGTCCCGGTCCTGGTCGACGCCGACGGTCTCCGGGGCCTCGACCCGGACACGGTGCGGGCCCGCAGCGCCCCCACGCTGCTCACCCCGCACGCGGGCGAGGCGGCGGTGCTGCTCGGGGTGGAGCGCGGGGAGGTGGAGGCGGCTCGGCTCGGCTCCGTACGGGCGCTGGCCGCCAAGTACGGCGCCACGGTGCTGCTGAAGGGCTCGACGACGCTCGTGGCCGACGCGGACACCCGCCGCCCGGTCAGGGTGAACCCGACGGGCACCTCCTGGCTCGCCACGGCCGGCAGCGGCGACGTGCTGTCGGGGCTCGCCGGCTCGCTCCTCGCGGCCGGCCTCGAACCGCTCGACGCCGCCTCCGCCGCGGCGTACCTCCACGGCCTGGCGGCGCGGCTCGCCTCGGAGGGCGCCCCGGTGACCGCGCAGGAGGTGGCGGGGGCGATTCCACGGGCCTGGCGCGACACGCGGACGCCCTGACGTGCCGCAGGCCACAGCGGGCGGGTGACCAGGGCCACTCGTGGTCGTTGTCGTACGAACCGAGCGGCGGGCCTCTGAGAGACTGAGCGCGATGACTCAGAACGCACCTTTCCGGGCCCGCGCCGAGATCGACCTCGCCGCGCTGCGCGCCAACGTCCGCGCACTGCGTGCGCGGGCGCCCCGCGCCGCCCTCATGGCCGTGGTCAAGTCGGACGCGTACGGGCACGGGATGGTGCCCTGTGCGAAAGCCGCCCTGGCCGCGGGCGCCGACTGGCTGGGCACCGCGACGCCGGAGGAGGCGCTCGGACTGCGGGCCGCCGGGATCGGCGGCCGGGTGATGTGCTGGCTGTGGACGCCCGGAGGCCCTTGGCGCGAGGCGGTCGAGGCGGATCTGGACGTGGGGGTCAGCGGCATGTGGGCGCTGCGCGAGGTGACGCGGGCGGCCTCGGGGGCCGGCCGCCGCGCGAGGATCCAGCTCAAGGCGGACACGGGCCTCGGGCGCAACGGCTGCCAGCCGGCCGACTGGGCGGAACTGGTCGCGGCGGCCCGCGCCGCCGAGGAGGCGGGCACCGTCAGGGTCACCGGGCTGTGGTCGCACTTCGCCTGCGCCGACGAGCCCGGTCACCCCTCCATCGCCGCCCAGCTGTCCGTCTTCAAGGACCTGGTGGCATACGCCGAGAAGGAGGGCATCGAGCCTGAGGTGCGGCACATCGCCAACTCCCCGGCCACGCTGACCCTTCCGGAGAGCCACCTCGACCTGGTGCGCACGGGCGTGGCGGTGTACGGGATCTCGCCGAGCCCCGAGCTGGGCCCGCCCGCCGACTTCGGGCTGCGCCCGGTGATGACGCTCAGGGCGTCGGTGGCACTGGTGAAGCGCGTCCCCGCCGGACACGGCGTCAGTTACGGGCACCACTACGTCACCGGCGGCGAGACCACCCTCGGCCTGGTGCCGGTCGGGTACGCGGACGGCATCCCGAGGCATGCCTCCGGCCGCGGCCCGGTGCTGGTCGGCGGCGAGTGGCGGCGGGTGGCGGGCCGGGTGGCGATGGACCAGTTCGTCGTCGACCTCGGTCCCGAGGGGGAGTCGGTCGAGGAGGGCGCGGAGGCGGTGCTCTTCGGCCCGGGCGACGGGGGCGAGCCGACCGCCCAGGACTGGGCGGAGGCTGCGGGCACGATCGCCTACGAGATCGTGACCCGGATCGGGGCGCGCGTCCCGCGCGTCCATCTCCACGAGGACGACGGCACGGCATCCGGCGACTGACCGGACGACCAGCAGACGACCACCAGTAGGAGCGGCACGGTGAGCGAGAACAGCGCGGGGGACGTGGCGGCGGCGGTGACCGACGCCGCCGCGGGCAACTGGCGCCGGGCGGGTGTCGCCGGCGCCGCCATAGGGGTGATCGCCGCCGGTGCGGCCGCGGGCGTCGCGATAGAGCGGATGACCGTGGGCCGCGGCATGCGCCGGAAGGCCAGGCTCGCCCTGGACGCCTCCGGGCCGTACGGGGCGCTTCGCGGCACTCCGGGCAGGGCCGTCGCCGACGACGGCACGGCCCTGTACTTCGAGACGGACGAGGTGGATCCGGAGACGGGCGGCACCGCGCCGCGCCGGCGCAGGCTGTTCGGCCGCAAGGCCCCCGCGCCGGTGACCGTCGTGTTCTGCCACGGCTACTGCCTCAACCAGGACTCCTGGCACTTCCAGCGGGCCGCGTTGCGTGGGCTGGTCCGTACCGTCCACTGGGACCAGCGCAGCCATGGCCGGTCGGGCCGGGGCGCCGCCCAGACCGGCCCGGACGGGGTGCCGGTCTCCATCGACCAGCTGGGCCGTGATCTGAAGGCGGTCATCGACGAGGCCGCCCCCGAGGGGCCGCTGGTGCTGGTGGGCCATTCGATGGGCGGTATGACGCTGATGGCGCTCGCCGCCGCGTACCCGGAGCTGATCCGGGAGCGGGTCGTGGGGGCCGCGTTCGTCGGCACCTCGGCCGGCCGGCTCGGCGAGGTGAACTACGGCCTCCCGGTGGCGGGCGTGAACGTGGTGCGCCGGGTGCTGCCGGGGGTCCTGAAGGCGCTCGGCTCGCAGGCGGAGCTGGTGGAGCGGGGCCGGCGGGCGACGGCCGACCTCTTCGCCGGGCTGATCAAGCGCTACTCGTTCAGCTCCAGGGACGTGGACCCGGCGGTGGCCAGGTTCGCCGAGCGGATGATCGAGGGGACGCCGATCGATGTCGTCGCCGAGTTCTACCCGGCCTTCGCGGAGCACGACAAGGCGGCGGCGCTGGACGTCTTCCAGGAGGTCCCGGTGCTGGTGCTGGCCGGGGACCGCGACCTGGTCACCCCCAGCTCGCACAGCGAGGCGATCGCGGACCTGCTGCCCGACGGGGAACTGGTCATCGTGCCGGACGCGGGGCACCTGGTGATGCTGGAGCACCCCGAGGTGGTCACCGACCGTCTGGCGGACCTGCTGGTGCGGGTCGGGGCGGTCCCGGCAGCGGCTAACGTTGGCACGTATGGAAGCACCGCACAGCCCGGCGGCTGAGACCGCTCACCCGTCCGCCGTCCGTCTCACCCTCACCTCGCCGGAGCAGACCCAGGAGCTGGGCCGCCGGCTCGCCAAGCTGCTGCGGCCCGGTGACCTCGTGATGCTCACCGGCGAACTCGGCGCCGGCAAGACGACCCTGACGCGCGGCCTCGGCGAGGGCCTGGGCGTGCGCGGTGCCGTCACCTCCCCGACCTTCGTGATCGCCCGGGTGCATCCGTCCCTGGTCGGCGGACCCGCGCTGGTGCACGTGGACGCCTACCGGCTGGGCGGCGGGCTGGACGAGATGGAGGACCTCGACCTCGACGTCTCGCTGCCGGAGTCGGTCGTCGTCGTGGAGTGGGGCGACGGCAAGGTCGAGGACCTTTCGGAGGACCGCCTGCACGTGGTCATCCACCGCGTCGTGGGCAACACGGACGACGACCGCCGCCAGGTCACGCTCACCGGCACCGGTCCGCGCTGGGCGGACGCCGGACTTGCCGGGCTCAACGCCTGAGCCCCCGCCGGGTCCGGACGCCCGGCGTCCGGCGGGGCTCCTCGCCCACCCGTGGGTACGTTCCGACAAGACGTCGGCAAGGTGTTGCGTGCGCAGCTCCGGGCATGGTCACATTGAGGACAGTACGTGGTTGGGTCTGCCTGACCGTGCCTGCCCCCGGAGCACCAGGAGGCATCCATGCCGGCGTCCGAGCACGAAGCGCAGTCGCGGCCGAAGCCGTCGTCCCGGCCGTCGCCGGCGGCGTTCTCCATGCGTGATCTGCTGGCGTCGTGCGCGGCGGCCAGCGCGGTCTCCACACCGCCGTGCGATCGCGGCGAATCCGAACCGGCCGGGGACTCCCCCGGGGAGCGGACACCCCACCGCGAAGCGGCATAGCCCGTCCGAGTGAAACTCCCGGGCACCGCGAATGCCTTCCGGGTGTCGCGGAGCGCCGGTCCCCCGGTCCGCTACGGGACGACCACGATCTTCGAGCCGATCGTCGCGAACGTCCACATGGCGTCGCCGTCGGCCCGCTTCATGCGTACGCCGCCGGTCTTCCTGCCCGGGTCCGGGCTCGCCATCGACCCGTCCACGGCGGCACTGAAGCCGATCGACACGTCGTCGACCTTGGCGAACCGCACGACGTGCTCGATCTCCACGCCGTCCGAACCCTCGATCCGGCCGCTGCGCGAGGTCACCTCGTACGTGCCGGGCCGCGGGCTGACCGTGCTGGGCACGACCGGGAAAGTCTGGGTGAGCTGCCCCGCGCCGACCAGCCAGACACGGCGCTGGGCCAGCGAGTAGACGACGCGCACGCCCTTGCCTGATCCCGGGGGGACGGCCAACGGGTCCTTCCGCGGTTCCTCTGCGGCGGCCTCCGAGGGGCGGGCGCTCGGGGCGGCCGCCGCGGGCTTCTCCAGGCTCGCCGGCACGTTCGCGGAAGCCTGGTAGGCGAGGAAGGCGACAACGGCGAGGGCCGCAGCGGTGAGCCCGGCCACCGTTCCCGAGCTGCTCCTTGCCACGCCTGCTCCCCTCGCTCGCACACCTGCCTGAGTGACGGTAGCAGCAGGGGAGCGGCGGGACGGGACGCCGTGCCTCCCCCGCGTTGGCCGTAGGCTGTTTGCGTGCTCTTGCTCGCCCTTGATACCGCCACGCCCGCCGTCACCGTCGCCCTCCACGACGGTGACTCCGTCGTCGCCGAGTCCACCCAGGTCGACGCCCGCCGGCACGGGGAGCTGCTGCTGCCCTCCGTCGACCGGGTCCTCGCCTCCGCCGGGCTGAAACTCGACGCGGTCACCGGTCTCGTCGTCGGCGTCGGGCCCGGCCCGTACACCGGACTGCGCGTGGGTCTGGTCACCGCCGCCACCTTCGGCTCGGCGCTCGGGGTGCCGGTCCACGGACTGTGCACGCTGGACGGGCTGGCCTACGCCTCCGGGCTGGAGGAGCCGTTCGTGGTCGCCACGGACGCGCGGCGCAAGGAGGTCTACTGGGCGCGCTACGACGGCTTCCGCACGAGGGCCGGCGAGCCCGCGGTCGACCGGCCCGCCGAGATCGCCGAGCAGGTCGCGGGGCTCCCCGCGGTCGGCGCCGGCGCCCTGCTGTACCCGGACGTCTTCCCGCACGCCCGGGCCCCGGAGCACCAGTCGGCGGCCGCCCTCGCCGCACTGGCCGCCCGGAAGCTGGCCGCCGGCGAGGAACTCCTGCCGCCGCGGCCGCTGTACCTGCGCCGCCCGGACGCCCAGGTGCCCAAGAACTACAAGGTGGTCACGCCGCAGTGAGCGCGCCTGTCCTGCGCGGGATGCGCTGGTGGGACATCGCGCCGGTGCTGGACCTCGAGCACGAGCTGTTCCCGGAGGACGCCTGGTCCCCGGGGATGTTCTGGTCCGAGCTGGCGCACGCGCGCGGCCCGCAGGCGACGCGCCGCTACGTGGTCGCACAGGACCCGGCGGAGGGGCGGATCGTCGGCTACGCGGGCCTCGCGGCGGCCGGCGGGCTCGGTGACGTCCAGACCATCGCCGTCGCCCGCGACCAGTGGGGCACGGGCCTCGGCGCCCGGCTCCTCACCGACCTGCTGCAGCACGCGACCGCGTTCGAGTGCGACGAGGTCCTGCTCGAAGTACGGGTGGACAACACCCGGGCCCAGAAGTTGTACGAGCGCTTCGGCTTCGAGCCGATCGGCTTCCGCCGCGGCTACTACCAGCCCGGCAACGTCGACGCCCTCGTGATGCGGCTGCACGTACACGACGCACAAGGAACCGGAAACCATGGCTGACGAACCCCTCGTACTCGGCATCGAGACGTCCTGCGACGAGACCGGCGTCGGCATCGTCCGCGGGACGACGCTCCTCGCCGACTCCATCGCCTCGAGCGTCGACGAGCACGCGCGCTTCGGGGGGGTCGTGCCCGAGGTCGCCTCCCGCGCCCATCTGGAGGCGATGGTCCCGACGATCGAGCGCGCCCTGAAGGAGGCCGGGGTCTCGGCCAGGGACCTCGACGGCATCGCGGTCACGGCCGGCCCGGGCCTCGCCGGCGCGCTGCTCGTGGGCGTCTCCGCCGCCAAGGCGTACGCGTACGCCCTGGGCAAGCCGCTGTACGGGGTGAACCACCTCGCCTCGCACATCTGCGTCGACCAGCTGGAGCACGGCCCGCTGCCCGAGCCGACGATGGCCCTGCTGGTCTCCGGCGGTCACTCCTCGCTGCTGCTCGCGCCCGACATCACCGCCGACGTACGGCCCATGGGGGCGACGATCGACGACGCGGCGGGCGAGGCGTTCGACAAGATCGCCCGGGTGCTGGACCTCGGCTTCCCCGGAGGTCCGGTCATCGACCGGCTCGCCAAGGAGGGCGACCCGGAGGCGATCGCCTTCCCGCGCGGGCTGACCGGTCCCCGCGACCCCGCGTACGACTTCTCCTTCTCCGGGCTGAAGACGGCCGTGGCGCGGTGGATCGAGGCCAGGCGCAACGCGGGCGAGGACGTGCCCGTGCGGGACGTCGCCGCCTCCTTCCAGGAGGCCGTGGTCGACGTGCTGACCCGGAAGGCCGTGCGCGCCTGCAAGGACGAGGGCGTCGACCATCTGATGATCGGCGGCGGGGTCGCCGCGAACTCCCGGTTGCGGGCGATGGCCGAGGAGCGCTGCGAGCGCGCCGGGATCCGGCTGCGGGTGCCCCGGCCGAAGCTGTGCACGGACAACGGGGCCATGGTCGCCGCGCTCGGGGCGGAGATGGTCGCCAGGAACCGGCCCGCCTCGGACTGGGAGCTGTCCGCGGACTCCTCGCTCCCGGTGACCGACCCGCACGTGCCTGGCGAGCACCACCACGGTCATGTGCACGACCACGACCATGTGCACGAGATCAGCAAGGACAATCTGTACTCATGACCGTCGTCACCCTGATGTGGGAGGCCAGGGCGGCCTCCGGGCGGGGCGGGGAGCTCCTGGAGTGGGCCCGCGCCCAGACCCTCGGCGAGGCTCCGCTGCGCCGGGAGACCTTCCGGGCGCCGGGTGAGCGGGTGCTGGTGCTGACCTGGTGGGAGACGGACGGTCCGGACGACGAACTCCCCGAACTGCCGGAACCGGACGCCGGGCTGGTCGGCCGGCCGGTGCACCGGTGGCGCTTCCAGTCGCTGGACTTCTCCGGAGCGGACTGCACCGGCGGCTGATCCCCCGTCGGGTCGGCGCCCGGGCGGAGGACGGCCGCGCCTGCCGGGGGCGGCGTCAACCCCTCCGTGCACGCCGGGTCAGGGCGGGAAGGCGCCGCCGGCCGGGCGTCGGCCTCGTACCACCCCGACGCACGCCCCGACGCACGCCCCGACGCACGCCTCGGCGGCCACGCCCGGCCCCGGCACCGTGCCGCCCCGTAGCGGTGCGCCACCCGGCCTCGGCGGCCCCTCCGCCGCGGCGCCCGGGGCGGGCACGGCTGACGTCGGGCGCACGCACCGCTGCCCCGACGCCGCGTCAGGCGCCCGCCGGAGCCCCGATCAGCACGGTGGGCGCACCGGCCACGCGGGTCAGGAAGACCGTGGCCGCGTTCGGCCCGCTCGGCTTCACCCTGCGGCGCAGCTCCTCGGGCTCGACCGCCGATCCGCGCTTCTTGACGGTGAGCGTGCCGACTTCCCGTTCGCGCAGGAGGGCCTTGAGCTTCTTCAGGTTGAACGGGAGTTCGTCGGTGATCTCGTAGGCGGTCGCGTACGGCGTCGGGCGCAGCTCGTCGGCCGTGATGTACGCGATCGTCCCGTCGAGCAGACCGCCGTCGAGTTCCTCGGCGACCTCCGCCACCAGATGGGCGCGGATCACGGCGCCGTCGGGCTCGTAGAGGTAGCGGCCGGTCCTGCGCACGCACGGGTCGGGCAGCCCGCGTCCGACGAGCGGGGCGCCCGACGGCAGCAGCGTGGCGCGCCGGGCGCCCGGCGCGGTGCCGAACCAGAGCACGGCCTCCTTCACGTCCCCGTGGTCGGAGATCCACTCGGCCTCGGCGTCCTCGGGGATCGCCTCGTGCGGGATGCCCGGAGCGATCTTGAGGGCCGCGAACCCGGCCGTGCGGGCCGCCCCGACGGCCCAGGACAGCGGTGGTGAGTACGCCTCCGGGTCGAAGATCCGGCCGCCTGCGCCCTTCGTCCCGCGCCCTCCTCCCGGCCGACCGGCGCGGCGGGCGGGGTCGACGAAGACGGCGTCGTGGGACGAGGTGTCGACTTCGGTGACATCGGCCCGGCGGACCTCGATCAGCGGGGCCAGGCCCAGCGCCTCCGCGTTGGCCCGGGCGACGTCGGCGGTGAACGGGTCGCGGTCCACGGCGAGTACGGAGATCCCGGCGCGGGCCAACGCGATCGCGTCGCCGCCGATCCCGCAGCACAGGTCCGCGACGCTCCGTACACCGAGTTCCGCGAACCGGGCGGCTCGGTGGGCGGCGACGGACGCCCGGGTCGACTGCTCCACGCCGTTGGGCGTGAAGTACATCCGGTAGGCGTCCTCCGCGCCGAACTTGGCCACCGCGCGCTGCCTGAGCCGGGCCTGCGTCAGCGCGGCCGAGACCAGCTCGGCCGGATGGTCGCGGCGCAGCCGGGTGGCGACGCCCAGCTCCTCTCCCGGGGCGTAGTCGCGCAGGGCGGCGAGCAGGGCCTGCCCTTCGTCGGTGAGGAGAAGGGCGAGCGGGGAGGGCGAGTCGGCGTCGTTCACCCGGCCATTGTCGGCCGGCCGGGGGACGGTGCGCGGCCGGGCGGCGCTGTCGGGCCTTCGCGGGCGCGCGGCGCTGACAGGATGCGACGCCATGCAGCCAGTACGACAAAACGAAAAGAAGCCAGCAATTCGGCGCAGACGTATGTGGATGTGCGTGCTGCTCGTCATGGCCGTCGGCTCGGGCTGTGCCGCCGAGCGCGGACACGGCGGCGGCGCGACCGGGGCCACCGGGAGGGCGGGCTCCACCGCGTCGGCCGCCGCTCCCGCGCACGGCCAGGAGCCGGGGTCGCCGGCACGGGGGGAGCGGGAGGACCGGAAGGGCGAGGACGCGCGCGCGGACGCCGGATCGCGGAAGGAGGGCGGCGGACCCCGGAAGGCGGAAGGCCGGGGTGAGAGCGGGGAGGAGGGCCGGGAAGGCGCCCGGAAGGGCTCGGGCGAGGAGAGCGGGGAGCGGGGGAAGGGCGAGCGCGGCGAGGGCCGGGAGCGGGCGGGAGGGAAGGCGCCCGCGGGACCGGCCGAGGCGCTCGCCGCGTACACCAAGCGCATGAAGAAGATCCAGGCCGCCCGGGCCGCCGCGGCCAGGCGCTGGGGACTCCGGCAGGTCCCGCTGCCCGCGCCCCCACCGCCCGACGAGAAACCGAGGATCACCACGCGCAAGGGCTTCGAGGTCGACCGCCACAAGGGCCTGCCGCCGGTCTTCACCACCGTGCCGACCAAGCAGAAGGTCGTCTTCCTGACGATCGACGACGGCGCGGAGAAGGACCCGGAGCTGCTGCGGATGATGAGCGAGCTGCAGATCCCGTACAGCGCCTTCCTCAGCGACTACGTCGTCCGGGACGACTACGGCTACTTCGAGAAGATGCAGGACCGCGGAGTCTCCCTGCACAACCACACGCTCACCCACCCCTACCTGCCGGCGATGTCGTACGCGAAGCAGCGGGCGGAGATCTGCGGGCAGCAGGCCAGGATCGAGAAGCGGTTCGGCAAGCGGCCGCGACTCTTCCGCCCGCCGTACGGCAGCTACAACCGGGACACGCTGCGCGCGGCCGGGTCGTGCGGTGTGAAGGCCGTGCCGCTGTGGGCGGCGGAGGCGTTCCCCGACCACATGGAGTGGCGCGAGTGGGACCGGGACCTGCATCCAGGCGACATCATCCTCACGCACTTCCGCGGCAAGGCGGAGTGGAAGGGCGGCATGCCGGACTTGATCCGCCACGTGATGAAGGTGGTGACCGCGAAGGGTTATGCGGTGGCGCGGCTGGAGGACTACGTCTGAAGGTCCGCTGAAGGTCCGCGCGCGGGGCGTCGGCCGCCCCGCGCGCGAGGGGAAACACGCGCCGCACGGCCCGTCGGGAACCGGCCGAACACGCAGTGGATTGGCACTCCGCTTGACCGAGTGCTAATCCCGGTCATAGTCTCGGCTCTGGCACTCCCCACCGGAGAGTGCCAACACAGCGACGGGCAGGTCCGGCACCCGCGACGACGGATCCACCTGGTCGCCACCTCAGACAGTTGAACCCCGTGAGATCTCCGAAGGGGGAGGTCGGATCGTGACGACCACCAGCTCCAAGGTTGCCATCAAGCCGCTCGAGGACCGCATTGTGGTCCAGCCGCTCGACGCCGAGCAGACCACCGCCTCTGGCCTGGTCATTCCGGACACCGCCAAGGAGAAGCCCCAGGAGGGCGTCGTCCTGGCCGTCGGCCCGGGCCGCTTCGAGAACGGCGAGCGTCTTCCGCTCGACGTCAAGACCGGCGATGTCGTGCTCTACAGCAAGTACGGCGGCACCGAGGTGAAGTACAGCGGCGAGGAGTACCTCGTCCTCTCGGCCCGCGACGTGCTCGCGATCGTCGAGAAGTAGTTCACCGCAGATTTGCTCAGAGCCGCGCCCCTGGCCCCCGCTGATGATGAAGCCGGGCGGCGAGGGGCGCGGCTCGCTTTGAGAGGACTTGAGAAGCTCCATGGCGAAGATCCTGAAGTTCGACGAGGACGCCCGTCGCGCCCTTGAGCGCGGCGTCAACAAGCTCGCCGACACGGTCAAGGTGACGATCGGCCCCCGCGGCCGCAACGTCGTGATCGACAAGAAGTTCGGTGCCCCCACCATCACCAACGACGGTGTCACGATCGCCCGTGAGGTCGAGATCGAGGACCCGTACGAGAACCTCGGCGCCCAGCTGGTGAAGGAGGTGGCGACCAAGACCAACGACATCGCGGGTGACGGCACCACCACCGCCACCGTGCTCGCCCAGGCCCTGGTCCGCGAGGGTCTGCGCAACGTCGCCGCCGGCGCCTCCCCGGCCGCCCTGAAGAAGGGCATCGACGCCGCGGTCAAGGCCGTCTCCGACGAGCTGATCGCCACCGCGCGCCCGATCGAGGAGAAGTCCGACATCGCCGCCGTCGCCGCGCTGTCCGCCCAGGACCAGCAGGTCGGCGAGCTCATCGCCGAGGCGATGGACAAGGTCGGCAAGGACGGTGTCATCACCGTCGAGGAGTCCAACACCTTCGGTCTGGAGCTGGACTTCACCGAGGGCATGGCCTTCGACAAGGGCTACCTGTCGCCGTACATGGTGACCGACCAGGAGCGTATGGAGGCCGTCCTCGACGACCCGTACATCCTGATCAACCAGGGCAAGATCTCCTCCATCCAGGACCTGCTCCCGCTGCTGGAGAAGGTCATCCAGGCCGGCGCCTCCAAGCCGCTGCTGATCATCGCCGAGGACGTCGAGGGCGAGGCCCTGTCCACCCTCGTCGTCAACAAGATCCGCGGCACCTTCAACGCGGTCGCGGTCAAGGCCCCGGGCTTCGGTGACCGCCGCAAGGCGATGCTGCAGGACATGGCCACCCTCACCGGTGCCACCGTCATCTCCGAGGAGGTCGGCCTCAAGCTCGACCAGGCCGGTCTGGACGTGCTGGGCACCGCCCGCCGCGTCACCGTCACCAAGGACGACACCACGATCGTCGACGGCGGCGGCAAGAGCGAGGACGTGGCCGGCCGCGTCGCGCAGATCAAGGCCGAGATCGAGGCCACGGACTCCGACTGGGACCGTGAGAAGCTCCAGGAGCGTCTCGCGAAGCTGGCCGGCGGCGTGTGCGTGATCAAGGTCGGCGCCGCCACCGAGGTGGAGCTGAAGGAGAAGAAGCACCGTCTGGAGGACGCCATCTCCGCGACCCGCGCCGCGGTCGAGGAGGGCATCGTCTCCGGTGGTGGCTCCGCCCTGGTCCACGCCGTCAAGGTGCTGGACGGAAACCTCGGCAAGAACGGCGACGAGGCCACCGGTGTCGCGGTCGTGCGCCGTGCCGCCGTCGAGCCGCTGCGCTGGATCGCCGAGAACGCCGGCCTCGAGGGCTACGTCATCACCGCGAAGGTGGCGGAGCTGGAGAAGGGCAACGGCTTCAACGCCGCCACCGGCGAGTACGGCGACCTCGTGAAGGCCGGCGTCATCGACCCGGTCAAGGTCACCCGCTCGGCCCTCGAGAACGCCGCCTCGATCGCCTCCCTGCTTCTCACCACCGAGACCCTCGTGGTGGAGAAGAAGGAGGAGGAGCCGGCGGACGCGGGCCACGGTCACGGCCACGCCCACTGACCCACGGCGTCTCCCGTCCGCCCAGGACGTACGAAGGTCCCCGCTCCCGGGAGGGAGCGGGGACCTTTCACGTGCGCGGGAGGGAGCGCCCTCGGCCGGGCCGGAACGCCGACCGGGGCCGCGGTCCGGCCGTCACATCTCCAGTGCCCCGAGCTGCCCCATCAGCCCGAGCCGGTCGTACTGCCACCAGCCCTCGCGGATCAGGCCCTCGTGGAGCCGGTGGACGGTCGTGCCGGTCATCGAGACCTGCCTGCCGGTGGGCGCGAGGCCGAGGAACTCGCCCGTGTGCGTGCCCTGCCACGTCCAGCGGGTGCAGACCCGGTCGCCCTCGGCGACCTGGTCCTCGACGGTGAAGGCGAAGTCGAAGGCGTCGCGCCACATCGCGACCTCGCGGCGGAGGGCATCGACCCCGATCACGTCCGGCGAGTTGGCGGGGTCGTGGTCGTGGTAGTCCCGGGTGAGCAGTCCGTCGAGGAGGGCGGTGTCACCGGGAAGGGCCTCGGTGAAGAACCGGGCGCACAGGTCCTTGTGCAACTGCTCGTCGCGGATGACCTCCAGGTCGGTGAAGGTCGGCATGCCGTCGCACAGCGCCACCATCTCCTGGAAGATCCGGTCGGTCTCCGGGAGGTTCGAGTTGCGCATCGCGTCCTCGTACGAGGGGAACTCGACGATCTCCACCACATGGGTCCCGTCGGAGCGGTCCTGGGCGAGGAGGCTGTGGGTGGCGGTGCGCCTGCCCCTGGTCTGTTCGACCCAGGTGTCCAGGAGCCGGTTGAGCTCGTCGACGCGTTCCGTCTTGCAGTCGATCATCTGTACGAATGTCATGGCGTCTCCCGGGCGGATCGGGCGCTGCGTCGGATGCCTCCAGTCTAGTGAAATACGGGCGTTCTGCCTCGATTTGCCCCCTCGGTGAGAGGCCCGGGCGGGACGGGCCGCCCTCCCCGGACGGAACACCTAGGCCGAGCGGTCCAGCGCCGCGGGGACGACCGGCTCGGCGAAGGGCCGGCCCAGCGCGTACCGCTCCACCTCGTCCAGCGCCAGATCGGCCATGCGGTACAGCTCCCGGCCGAGGGAGCCCGCGACGTGCGGCGTCAGCAGGACGTTCGGGAGGTCGTAGAGCGGCGAGCCGGCGGGGGGCACCTCGGGCGCGGTGACGTCCAGAACGGCACTGAGGCGGCCGGACAGCAGATCCGGGAGCAGCGCGTCCGTGTCGACCAGCGAGCCCCGCGCGGTGTTGATCAGGGTCGCGCCGTCGGGCATCAGGGACAGCCTGCGGGCGTCGATCATATGGCGGGTGGCCGGGATCTCGGGGGCGTGGACGGTGACGATGTCGCTGCGCAGGCAGAGGTCGTCCAGCGACACCGCCTCCGCCCCCAGGCGGGCGGCCTCGTCGGCGTCCGCGTACGGGTCGTACAGCAGCACCCGGAGATCGAAGGGGCGCAGCAGCTCGATCACCCGCCGCCCGATCCGGGACGCCCCCACGACCCCGACCGTACGGCCGTGGTTGCCGGCGCCGTCCAGTTCCGGGCGCCAGTCGTGCGCGGCGCGGAGCTCGCGGTAGCGGTGAGCGCTGTGCAGCACGCGCTTGTTGGCGAAGAGGATCGCGGCCAGCGTGTACTCGGCCACGGGCTGCGCGTTGGCCGCGGCGGCCGAGGCGACGAGGAGGCCGCGGTCCCAGCACGCCCGGGTGATGTGGTGCTTCACCGAACCCGCCGCGTGCACGACGGCACGCAGCCGCGGCGCGGAGTCCAGGACGCGTTCGTCGAGCGGCGTCACGCCCCAGCAGGTGAGCAGCAGCTCCGCATCGGCGAGCGCGGCGGCCACGGCGGACGGGGGGTCGGCAAGGTCATGGGCCACGAGGTACGGGTCGGTCCGGGTCACGGCGGTGAGACGGGCCCGGTGGGCGTCGGTGAACAGGCGTTCCGCGACACCGGGCCCCATGGCGAGCAGCAGGGACGGACCGCCGCTGAGGTCGGTCCCGGCGGTGGCTTCTTCAGTGCGGTGGGGCATGGTGGAAGTCCGACTCCTCGGTGGTCAGTTGAGGGCCGACCGGCGGCCCGCCGGGCGGGCCGCGTGCGGGCCCGTGTGACGCCTCCCGCCGTCGGGCCCGCCTCCGGTGCCGCTGCAGGGAGGCGACGGCGCCGCGCGGGTGGGCGCACTCCATCCGCCCGCACACGGCCAAACGGTCCGGACAGGGCCTCCGTGGTGCGGCGGCCATGGCGGCCGCTGGGCGGCGACGGCCGCGGACGCGTCCGCCGCGTCCGGCCGTACCTCCAAGGCCCGCTCACCGCACCGCCGCCCCCGCGCGGCACGACCGGCCCGGGACCGGACACGCTCTTCGCCGTAGTCGCCGCCGGGCCCGATCCCGTACCCGTCACGGCCCCCACCGGGGCCGGGACCGGCGGCCGCACCTCACGGAGACCCGGCAACCCGCCCTACCGCGGTCCGTACTTGCGGCCCGCCCTGGAGCTGACCCCGCCCAGCAGACCCCGCGGGGCGAGCTTCACCACGCCCATCAGCGCCTTGTAGCGCGGATCGGGCACCGACAGCGTCTTGCCGCGCGACAGATCGGCGAGTGCCGACGACACCAGCTTGTCGGCGTCCAGCCACATCCAGCCCGGGATGTTGTCCGTGCCCATCCCCGCCCGTTGGTGGAACTCGGTGCGCACGAACCCAGGGCAGAGCGCCATCAGCCGAACCCCCGTGCCCGCCAGGTCCCGGGCCGCGCCCTGGGTGAACTGCACGACCCACGCCTTGGACGCCCCGTAGGTGCCGCGCGGCACGAACGCGGCGACCGAGGCCACGTTCACCACTCCGCCCCGGCCCCGGTCGCGCATGGGCGCGGTGGCGGCGGCCGTCAGTCGCAGCACGGCCTCGCAGTGCACCTTGAGCATCCGCAGCTCGTCGGACATGGAGACCTCCAGGAAGCGCCCCTTGTTGCCGAACCCGGCGTTGTTGACGAGCAGGTCCACCGGCCGCCTGCGTTCGCCGAGCCGCTGCTCCACGGAGGAGATGCCGTCGTCCTCGGCCAGGTCGGCGGTCAGCACCTCCGCCTCGATGCCGTGCCGGTCGTGTAGTTCGGTGGCCTGCTCCTGGAGGCGCTTGGTGTCCCGGGCGACCAGGACCAGATCGTGCCCGTCCGCCGCGAGCCGCCGCGCGAACGCGGCCCCGATGCCCGCGGTCGAGCCCGTGATGAGTGCTGTCGTCATAGGCGGCACGTTAGTGCGCCGCGTGCACGGGCGCCGTGCGAGCCCGGCCGCGGTGCCGGACCGTCAGCCCTGCGGGCGGGTTGGGGCGGTGGGTGTCACCCGGCGGGGCGCGGTGCGGGTCCGGGGCGGCGGAGTTCGTCTTCGGCGGGAAGGACCGCGACGGTGGGTCGTTCCCCTGGGGTACGGGGTGACGAGTCGTCATCCGGCCCCCGGAAAGGCCGCCCGGCGGTTGCGAAGCACACCGGGCCGCTCCGGAGCCCGGCCGCCCCGCCCGTCCCCTCCCGTTCCGGGTCCGCGCCCGCCGCCGTCCTGACCGGCGTGCCCCGTCGGTTCCCGGCCCCCGCCTCTGCCCGCGGGCAGAGGCGCGCCGGCGCAGCGTCAGCCGCCGTGCTTCTCCGCGTACCGTTGGGCGGCCTCCAGCAACGAGGCCTCCATCCACGGCGCCGCGGCGAGCGTGCGCGGCAGCAACTCCCGTTCCAGCGTGGCCGCCCTGAACAGCAGCGCGACGGTGATGTCGTGGTCGGGCCGCTGCACGACCCGCACCGGATCGCCCGGCCGGAGCGTCCCCGGTTCGATCACCCGCAGCAGCGCGCCGGGCTGCCCCGCCCGGGTGAACCGCCTCACCCAGCCCTTCTCCCCGAGGTGCCCCTGGAAGGTGCTGCAGGGCACCCGGCCGCCCGTGACCTCGAGGACCACCTCCGAACCGATGCGCCAGCGCTCCCCGATCAGCGCTCCGTTCACGTCGAGACCGGTGGTCGTCAGGTTCTCCCCGAACGCGCCGTCCGCCAGCGGCCGGCCCAGCTCCCGCTCCCAGTGGTCGAGGTCCTCGCGGGCGTAGGCGGTGACGGCCCGGTCGTCGCCCCCGTGGAAGCGGGGGTCGCCGATCTCGTCCCCCTCCACCCCGCTCGCCCCGGCACCCTGCGGCCCGGGGGCGAAGACCCGCACCGGGCCCGCGACGGGCCGCTTGTCCACACCGCTGAGGCCGGAGGCCGCGGAGGTGTGCTCGACGGCCTTGAGCCGCCCCACGTTCACCGAGAGAAGTTCCATGCCCCGACGCTAAACCGACTTACCCAAAGCATCCATTGAATATCTCCACACCGCCCCAAGTGCCCCTTATGATCGAGGGGTGATCGAAGCCCGCCACCTCCGTGTCCTGCGCGCCGTGGCCGCCACCGGTTCCTTTTCCGCGGCGGCCCGTGAGCTGGGCTGCACCCAGCCCGCGGTCAGCCAGCAGATGAAGGCCCTCGAGGCGTCCGCGGGGACCCCGCTGCTGGTCCGCACCGGCCGGGAGATGCGCCTCACCCAGGCGGGGGAGGCCCTGGTGCGCCACGCGGCGGGCATCCTGGCCGGGCTCACCGCGGCCGAGGAGGAGGTCGCCGCGATCGCCGGGCTCCGCGCCGGCCGGGTCCGGCTGGTGTCCTTCTCCAGCGGCAGCTCCACGTTGGTGCCCACCGCCCTCGCCGCCCTGCGTGCCGCGCACCCGGGCACGCGCGTCTCTTTGGTCGAGGCGGAGCCGCCCCGATCCGAGGAGATGCTGCGCGAGGGGGACTGCGACGTGGCGCTGGCTTTCCGGTACGGCGCCGGAGGCACGGAGTGGGCGGACCTCGTCGTACGGCCGCTGCTCAGCGACCGGCTGGTGGGGCTGGTGCCCGAGGGGCACCGCCTCGCCGACGCGGGATCCGTCTCCATCGCGGACCTCGCGGACGAGTCGTGGATCGCCGGGTGCCCCCGCTGCCGCCGCCAGCTCGTGGCGGTCTGCGAGGAGTCGGGGTTCACCCCCAGGATCGACTTCGCCACGGACGACTACCCGGCCGTGGTCGGGCTCGTCGGTGCCGGTCTCGGTGTCGCGGTGCTGCCGGAGCTCGCACTGGAGTCAGTGCTGCCCAAGGGGGCTCGCACGGTGGCGGTGGAACCCTCCGTCCGCCGCGAGATCGTCGCCCTGACCCTGCCCGATCTGGCTCAGGTCCCCACGGTCGCGGCCACGCTGGACCGGCTGGCCCTGGCCGCCGCCCGCTGACGCGACGATGCGCCACCCACGCCGCCCGGATGCGGGACGGTCCCGGACGTGGCCCGGATGGTGCAGGAACGTTTCTTCTCAAGTCGTCGACGGCCGTGGTCAGCCGTGCGGCGTGCTCCCCGCGCCCCCTGCCGGGATCAGCCGGTGCCGAGCCCGCCCCATCAGCTCCTCGCGTTCGTCCTCCGTCAGTCCGCCCCACACCCCGTAGGGCTCCCGTACCGCGAGTGCGTGCGCCGCGCACTCCGCGCGTACCGGGCACCTCATGCAGACCTCCTTCGCCGAGTTCTCGCGCGCACTCCTTGCCGCGCCGCGTTCCCCCTCGGGATGGAAGAAGAGTGAGCTGTCTACCCCACGGCACGCTGCGAGCAGCTGCCAGTCCCACAGATCGGCGTTCGGTCCGGGAAGGCGGGAGAAATCTGCCATAGCGCATGTCCCCTTGTAGCCGTGCTGAGTGGTTCTGAGCTCCGACCGTACATCTACGGTGTAAGTAGATGTAAATATGACTCATTGCGAATCTAGCCGCAGACACCAGTAAATGGGAAGAAATGCAGCTAAATGGGGCATGGCTGCCCATCTGACATGCAGTTGAACTGTGTCGCTCTCCTCCGTTCGCGGGCCCTCACGTAGAGTGCCGAAGGTGCCCGGCCCACCCGTAACTCTTTCGAGTGACCGTCGTTGAGAGGGCGGAGGCGGTTGAGAGAACAAGCGCTCGGGCAGAAGTCCGGGGGCGTCAACCGCACAGGTGACGATACGTAACCAGCCTGGAGGCTCAAGGTGACGCGCATCAGCTGCGGAGGGCGGCCATGACATCCGTCCTCGTCTGCGACGACTCCCCGCTCGCCCGAGAGGCGCTCCGCCGCGCGGTGGCAACCGTGCCCGGCGTCGAGCGCGTGACGACCGCGGCCAACGGCGAGGAAGTCCTCCGCCGCTGGGGGGCCGACCGCTCGGATCTGATTCTGATGGACGTACGCATGCCCGGACTGGGCGGCGTGGAGACGGTCCGCCGGCTTCTCTCCGCCGACCCCGGAGCCCGGATCATCATGCTCACCGTCGCCGAGGACCTGGACGGCGTCGCGCTCGCCGTCGCCGCCGGCGCCCGTGGATACCTGCACAAGGACGCTTCGCGCGCCGAACTGCGGGCCACGGTCACCCAGGCCCTCGCCGACCCTACCTGGCGGCTCGCCCCGCGCCGGCTGCGCTCGGCCGAGATGGGCGCCGCGCCGACCCTCACCGCCCGGGAGATCCAGGTGCTCGAGGGCATGAGTCACGGCAGGTCCAACGCCGAGATCGGGCGTGAGCTGTTCCTCTCCGAGGACACGGTGAAAACGCACGCCAGGCGGCTGTTCAAGAAGCTGGGCGCCTCGGACCGGGCGCACGCCGTCGCGCTCGGATTCCGCTGGGGCCTGGTCCGCTGAACGGTGCCGGGCGAAGCCGGGACCGGTCCCGGCGGGCGAACCGGAGGGGCGCGCGGCCGTCGTGCACGCGACGCGCGCCCGGGGCCCTGTCGCACGGGCCGCACGGGCATCATGAGTCCCGCCCGTCATACGGTGGGCGGGGCGGTGGACGACGGCGGGCGCACGTTTCCCGCGCGATGCCGCATCCTTGAGTTGTGGAGTTCCTCGGGGACGAGTCGGTCGAGCGCAAGGGGAGGGCGCAGGAGATGAGTTCCGGCGCACCTGCTCATAACGCTTCGGTGCACAACTACGGACGCGGTGCCACGGACCAGCGGCAGCCAAGGCACCATGGACCGATGCGCGACGACGAGGCGGCGGCTGCCCAGGGGGCCATCGGTGCCCTCGTTCAGCGTGCCGTCGACGGCGACGACCAGGCCACTCACGATCTGCTGGCCCGGGTCCACCCGCTCGCGCTGCGGTACTGCCGCACCCGGCTGAGCCGGCTGCCCGGTGACGCCCGTCACTTCGTCGAGGACCTCGCGCAGGAAGTCTGCGTCGCGGTCCTCATGGCACTGCCACGCTACAAGGACACCGGCCGCCCCTTCGAGGCCTTTGTCTTCGCGATCGCCGCGCACAAGGTCGCCGATCTCCAGCGGGCCGCCATGCGGCACCCCGGGTCCACCGCGGTGCCGTCCGACGAGATGCCGGAGCGACCCGACGACTCGCTGGGTCCCGAGGAGCGTGCACTGCTCAGCGATGACGCGGAGTGGGCCAAGCGGCTGCTCGCCAGTCTCCCGGAGACCCAGCGCGAGCTGCTGGTGCTGCGGGTCGCGGTCGGCCTCACCGCGGAGGAGACCGGACAGATGCTCGGCATGTCGCCGGGTGCGGTCCGCGTCGCGCAGCACCGGGCCCTCAGCAGACTGCGGGCGCTCGCGGAGCAGTAGCGTGGAGGGCGGCGGCTGAACCGCACGAGCGCCACGTCCGTACGTACGAACGTACAAAGCTGCTCGGTGATCTTGATCGTGGAATGAGACACCTTCGGATCCCGTTAGCATGGACATCCGCACCGATCAAGGCCATTTGGGGAAGGTGTCATGACTGCATACGTCGACGGAGTGCCCGAGAAATTCGCGACACTCGGGCTGACCTACGACGACGTGCTGCTCCTGCCCGGCGCGTCCGACATGGCGCCCGACCAGATCGACGCCTCCTCGCTCGTCTCGAAGAACGTCCGGGTGAACATCCCGCTGCTGTCCGCGGCCATGGACAAGGTCACCGAGTCCCGGATGGCCATCGCCATGGCCCGCCAGGGCGGCGTCGGCGTGCTGCACCGCAACCTCTCCATCGCCGACCAGGCCAACCAGGTCGACCTGGTGAAGCGCTCCGAGTCCGGCATGGTCACCGACCCGATCACGGTGCACCCGGACGCGACGCTCGCCGAGGCGGACGCGATCTGCGCCAAGTTCCGCATCAGCGGCGTTCCCGTCACCGACGCGGCCGGCAAGCTGCTGGGCATCGTCACCAACCGCGACATGGCCTTCGAGACGGACCGCTCCCAGCAGGTGCGTGACGTCATGACCCCGATGCCGCTGGTGACGGGCAAGGTCGGCATCTCCGGTGTCGACGCCATGGAGCTGCTGCGGCGCCACAAGATCGAGAAGCTTCCGCTGGTCGACGACGCGGGCATCCTCAAGGGCCTCATCACCGTCAAGGACTTCGTCAAGGCCGAGAAGTACCCGAACGCCGCGAAGGACAAGGACGGCCGGCTCATCGTCGGCGCCGCCGTCGGTGTCGCCGGTGACGCGTTCGAGCGCGCCCAGGCCCTCATCGAGGCCGGCGTCGACTTCATCGTGGTCGACACCGCGCACGGCCACTCCAAGCTGGTCGGCGACATGGTCGCCAAGATCAAGTCGAACGCCCCCGTCGACGTCATCGGCGGCAACGTCGCGACCCGCGACGGCGCCCAGGCGCTGATCGACGCCGGCGTGGACGGAATCAAGGTCGGCGTCGGCCCCGGCTCCATCTGCACCACCCGGGTCGTCGCCGGCATCGGCGTCCCGCAGGTCACCGCGATCTACGAGGCGTCCCTCGCCGCCAAGGCGGCGGGCGTCCCGGTCATCGGCGACGGCGGCCTGCAGTACAGCGGCGACATCGCCAAGGCCCTGGTCGCCGGTGCCGACACGGTGATGCTCGGCTCACTGCTCGCCGGCTGCGAGGAGTCGCCGGGCGAGTTGCTCTTCATCAACGGCAAGCAGTTCAAGTCGTACCGCGGCATGGGCTCGCTCGGCGCCATGCAGTCCCGCGGTGACCAGCGCTCCTTCTCCAAGGACCGCTACTTCCAGGAGGGCGTCGCCTCCGACGAGAAGCTCGTTCCCGAGGGCATCGAGGGCCAGGTGCCCTACCGCGGCCCGCTCTCGGCGGTCGTCCACCAGCTCGTGGGCGGCCTGCGCCAGTCGATGTTCTACGTCGGCGGCCGCACGGTGCCGGAGCTGCAGGACCGGGGCCGGTTCGTCAGGATCACCTCGGCGGGTCTCAAGGAGAGCCACCCGCACGACATCCAGATGACGGTCGAGGCGCCCAACTACAGCAGGAAGTAGCGCGAACCGCCGCAGGTGGCGGCGGCCGCGTTTCCGCAGGGGCGGTTCCGGGGATTCCCGGGACCGCCCCTGACATGTGTGTCGGGGATACTGGTAGGCGCAGACGTAGAGGGAAAGGCCACACATCGTGACTGAGATCGAGATCGGGCGCGGCAAGCGCGGCCGCAGGGCGTACGCGTTCGACGACATCGCCGTCGTACCGAGCCGGCGCACCCGGGACCCGAAGGAGGTCTCGATCGCGTGGCAGATCGACGCCTACCGCTTCGAGCTCCCGTTCCTGGCCGCCCCCATGGACTCCGTCGTCTCCCCGCAGACCGCGATCCGCATCGGTGAGCTGGGCGGACTGGGCGTGCTGAACCTCGAGGGCCTGTGGACCCGGTACGAGGACCCGCAGCCGCTGCTCGACGAGATCGCCGAGCTGCCCGCCGAGAGCGCGACCCGCCGTCTGCAGGAGATCTACGCCGCCCCGATCAAGGAGGAGCTGATCGGGCAGCGCCTGAAGGAGGTGCGTGACTCCGGCGTCGTCACGGCCGCCGCCCTGTCGCCCCAGCGCACCGCGCAGTTCTCCAAGACCGTCGTCGACGCGGGCGTGGACATCTTCGTCATCCGCGGCACGACCGTCTCGGCCGAGCACGTCTCGGGTGCGGCCGAGCCGCTGAACCTGAAGCAGTTCATCTACGAACTCGACGTCCCGGTCATCGTCGGCGGCTGCGCCACGTACACGGCGGCCTTGCACCTGATGCGCACCGGCGCGGCGGGCGTCCTCGTCGGCTTCGGCGGCGGCGCCGCGCACACCACCCGCAATGTGCTGGGGATCCAGGTGCCCATGGCGACGGCCGTCGCGGACGTCGCCGCGGCCCGCCGCGACTACATGGACGAGTCCGGCGGCCGGTACGTCCACGTCATCGCCGACGGCGGTGTCGGCTGGTCGGGCGACCTCCCGAAGGCCATCGCCTGCGGCGCGGACGCCGTGATGATGGGCTCCCCGCTGGCCCGCGCGACGGACGCGCCCGGCCGGGGCCACCACTGGGGCATGGAGGCCGTCCACGAGGACGTGCCGCGCGGCAAGCTCGTCGACCTGGGCATCGTGGGTACGACGGAGGAGATCCTCACCGGTCCGTCGCACAACCCCGACGGCTCGATGAACCTCTTCGGCGCCCTGCGACGCGCCATGGCCACGACGGGCTACAGCGAGCTCAAGGAGTTCCAGCGCGTCGAGGTGACGGTCGCGGACTCCCAGCACAAGCGCTGACGGTCCGGCCCGGGCGGTGCGCACGGGAGGGGTCCGGCACCGGCGCGGTGCCGGACCCCTCCCGTTGCCGCGTGCCGGGGATGTGCGACAGGTGGCGCTGAAGGCCGGCGCCCGGTTCCGAGACCGCACACACCGAGTCCACCGGCGCCCCGAGGGTCACAGACGGTGTGCCGCGCCCACGGGGGAGGCCCCCCTGGTGTCCAGGAAGATCTGTGCCTTGACGGCCAGCCCTTGCAGGTCGTACGTGCGGTGGTGCTGCAGCAGCACGGTGAGGTCGGCGGTGGCCGCGGCCTCGTACAGGGAGTCGGCGCGGGGCACGGGACGGTCGTTCACCCGCCAGTCCGTCACATAGGGGTCGTGGTAGCCGACGGAGGCGCCCAGTTCCATCAGCCGATGCGCGATCTCCGGGGCGGGGGAGCCCTGCCGGTCGGCGAGGTCCGGCTTGTAGGTGATCCCGAGGAGGAGGATCCGCGCCGCGCGTGCCGACTTGCCGTGCTCGTTCAGCAGGGTCGCGCAGCGCTGGACGACGTAGCTCGGCATGCGTTCGTTGATCTGCCCCGCGAGCTCCACGAGCCGCAGCGAGCGGTGGGGGCCGACGGTGGCGACGGGGAGGCCGTGCCCGCCCACTCCGGGGCCGGGGCGGAACGCCTGGAACCCGAACGGCTTGGTCTCGGCGCAGCGGATGACGTCCCACAGGTCGACGCCGAGGTCCTGGCAGAGCACCGCCATCTCGTTGACCAGGGCGATGTTGACGTGCCGGAAGTTGGTTTCCAGGAGTTTGACGGCCTCGGCCTCGCGCAGTCCGCGGGCGCGGACCACCTTGTCGCTGACGCGGCTGTAGAAGGTCGCCGCCGACTCGGTGCAGGCGGGTGTGAGGCCGCCGATCACCTGGGGGGTGTTGGCCGGGCCGTGGGCGCGGTTGCCGGGGTCGAGCCGGCTGGGGGAGTACGCCAGATGGAAGTCGGCGCCCGCGCGCAGCCCCGAGCCCTCCTCGAGGATCGGCCGCAGATAGCCCTCCGTGGTGCCGGGTTCGACCGGGGACCCGAGGAGCACGGTGGTGTGCGGCCGCAGCCGTGCGGCCAGCGCCCGGGCGGCCGCGCCGACCGCCGTGAGATCGAGCCTGCGGTCAGGGCCGAGGGGGGTAGGCGCGCAGATGACGGCGGTGCGCACCCTGCCCAGCTCGGCGGCGTCGGTGGTGGGCCGGAAGCCCCCCGAGAGCATCCGGCGGATCTCCGACGCGCTGAGGGAGCCGTCCACGGGGGGACGTCCCGCGGCGAGTTCGGCGGCGGGGCGGGGATCGGGGTCGTAGCCGATGGTCCCGATGCCCGCGGCCGCGGCGGCCTGGGCGAGGGGAAGTCCGAGGTGGCCGAGTCCGATGACGGCGAGATCTGCGGGCATGGCGGTGAGCCGTCCTTCCCAATAGCCGAAGGGCACGTGACGCGCAAGTCCTGTGGACAGAACGAGCAGGGGCAATGTCAGACTAGGAGTAAATATGACCGTTATGCGGTATTGCGCGCGTCAGGTCGCCCGAGTGTTGTCCACAGGCGGTGGCTGAAGTCCGGGAGTGCGGACAGAATCGAGTGTGTGGGCCCGACCAATGGGGGCGACGGGAGGCACCGTGAGGACAGCGACACTGGGACCGGCGCAGCGCGCCGAGGCCCTGGCCGCGATGGCGGAGCGCGAGCTGGACGTACTGGTGGTCGGCGGCGGAGTGGTCGGCGCGGGGACCGCGCTGGACGCGGTGACACGCGGGCTGTCCACCGGAATCGTCGAGGCGCGTGACTGGGCGTCGGGCACGTCGAGCAGATCGAGCAAGCTGATCCACGGCGGGCTGCGCTATCTGGAGATGCTGGACTTCGCGCTGGTGCGGGAAGCCCTCAAGGAGCGCGGACTGCTGCTGGAGCGGATCGCCCCGCACCTCGTGAAGCCCGTGCCCTTCCTCTATCCGCTGCAGCACAAGGGCTGGGAGCGGGTCTACGCCGGAGCGGGCGTCGCGCTGTACGACACGATGTCGGTGTCCTCCGGCCACGGCCGCGGTCTGCCCGTCCACCGCCACCTGAGCCGCAGGCGCGCCCTCCAGGTGGCCCCCTGTCTGCGGAAGGACGCCCTGGTGGGTGCCCTGCAGTACTACGACGCCCAGATGGACGACGCCCGCTACGTGGCGACCCTGGTGCGCACGGCCGCCTCGTACGGCGCGCACGCCGCCAGCAGGGCACCCGTCATAGGCTTCCTCCGCGAGGGGGAGCGCGTCGTCGGCGCCCGGGTGAAGGACGTCGAGACGGGCGGGGAGTACGAGATCAGGACGAAGCAGATCGTGAACGCCACGGGCGTCTGGACCGACGACACCCAGGCCATGATCGGTGAGCGCGGCCAGTTCCACGTCCGGGCCTCCAAGGGCATCCACCTCGTCGTGCCCAGGGACCGGATCCACTCGACCACCGGCCTCATCCTGCGCACCGAGAAGTCCGTCCTCTTCGTCATCCCCTGGGGGCGGCACTGGATCTTGGGCACCACGGACACCGAGTGGGACCTGGACAAGGCACACCCGGCGGCCTCCAGCGCCGACATCGACTACCTTCTGGCGCACGTGAATTCGGTGCTCGCCGTGCCGCTCACCCGCGACGACGTCGAGGGCGTGTTCGCGGGTCTGCGTCCGCTCCTCGCCGGGGAGTCGGACGCCACGAGCAAGCTCAGCCGCGAGCACACGGTGGCGCACCCGGTGCCCGGTCTGGTCGTCGTCGCCGGCGGCAAGTACACGACGTACCGGGTGATGGCGAAGGACGCGGTGGACGAGGCGGTCCACGGGCTGGACCGCCGGGTGGCGGAGTGCGTCACCGAGGACGTGCCGCTGCTGGGGGCCGAGGGCTACCGCGCCCTGTGGAACGCGCGGGCGAGGACCGCGGAGAGGACGGGCCTCCATGTCGCCCGTGTCGAGCACCTGCTGAACCGGTACGGGTCCATGACCGAGGAACTGCTGGAGCTCGTTTCGGCCGATCCGGGGCTCGGCCGGCCGCTTTCCGGGGCGGACGACTACCTGCGGGCCGAAGTCGTGCACGCCGCCTCCCACGAGGGGGCACGGCACCTCGACGACGTGCTCACCCGGCGGACCCGCATCTCCATCGAGACCTTCGACCGGGGCACGCGCTGCGCGCGGGAGTGCGCCGAGCTGATGGCCCCGGTGCTCGGCTGGGACAAGGAGCAGATCGAGAAAGAAGTCGAGCACTACGAGAAGCGGGTGGAGGCCGAGCGGGAGTCGCAGCTGCAGCCGGACGACCTGACGGCCGACGCGGCGCGGCTGGGCGCACCGGACATCGTCCCGATCTAGGATCCTGCGGAATCCCCTTCTCCGGAGCCTTCCTGACGCTCGGTGGACCCGGGAGCTGTACCAGTCCCGGAGTGCGAGAGAATGGGGGCTCTTCCAGGGCGGGTTACCGCATCGCGCGGGAGCGGCGGGCGCGGGCGAGGATCAGGGATCGCAGAGGGGACGCATGTCGGAGGCGGAGCAGTCGCGGGACACGACACCGGAACCCCTTCGGGACGCGCGGCCGGAGGGCGGACACGCCACCGGCGCGGACCCCGCGGCGAGTTCGGCCGCGGAGCGGTCCGAGCGTCCGGACACGGGCTCCCGTTCCCGTGACGGCGGTTCGGGTGGGACCGCGGACAAGGGCACGGCGCGGGACTCCGCGCGCGGCGCGGCGGACGACGCCGTCGGCCGAGGCGGGCGGGGCGGTGGCACCGGTCCCGAGGGCGCGGCCGGGGACGCGGGGTCGGAGCCCGGGCGGGACGCGGCCGCGCCCGAGCCCGGTGACGGGTCCGGCCCCGATGGCGCGAACGCGCCTGCGGCGGGCGCCGGTACGCGTACGGAACCGGCTGCGGGGCAGGCGAACCCGATGAAGGACGGTGGGTCACAGAGCACGGACCGGCGGACGGCCCCGGCGGACCCGGCGGAGCGTGGTGCGGTGCGGGACGCGGCCGGTGACGGTGGATCGCGGGATACGGACCGCGACCCCGGGGCGGGTGCTCCCGAGGACGCCGCGGACGGGGGCGCGCGCGGCCCGGCCAGGGAACCGGCGGACCGGAGGGCTTCCGGGCGCGGTGACGCGAAGGCCGCGGAGACGGGCTCAGGCCCGGCCGGCCGGGCGGGCGAAGCGAAGGCCGCGGGGACCTCTTCGCGACGTGGACCGACCGCCGAGGGGCGGTTGTTGGCCGGCCGGTACCGGCTGGGAGGCGTCCTCGGGCGCGGGGGCATGGGCACCGTATGGCGAGCCGACGACGAGACGCTCGGCCGCACGGTCGCCGTGAAGGAACTGCGCTTCCCGAACAGCATCGACGAGGACGAGAAGCGCCGCCTCATCACCCGGACCCTGCGCGAGGCGAAGGCGATCGCCCGGATCCGCAACACCGGCGCCGTCACCGTCTACGACGTCGTCGACGAGGACGACCGCCCGTGGATCGTGATGGAGCTCGTCGAGGGCAAGTCCCTCGCCGAGGCCATCCGTGAGGACGGCCTCCTGACGCCCCGGCGGGCCGCCGAGGTCGGTCTGGCCGTCCTCGACGTCCTGCGTTCCGCGCACCGCGAGGGCATCCTGCACCGCGATGTGAAGCCGTCCAACGTCCTCATCTCGTCGGACGGCCGGGTCGTGCTCACCGACTTCGGCATCGCCCAGGTCGAGGGCGATCCCTCGATCACCTCCACCGGCATGCTCGTCGGCGCGCCCTCGTACATCTCCCCGGAGCGCGCCCGGGGCCACAAGCCCGGCCCGGCCGCCGATCTCTGGTCGCTGGGCGGTCTGCTGTACGCGAGCGTGGAGGGCTGCCCTCCGTACGACAAGGGCTCGGCCATCGCGACGCTGACCGCCGTGATGACCGAGCCGCTCGATCCGCCGAAGAACGCCGGTCCGCTGGAGGAGGTCATCTACGGCCTGCTGGCCAAGGACCCGGCGCAGCGGCTCGACGACGCCGGCGCCCGGGCGCTGCTGCGGAACGTGGTCGACGCCCCCGAGCACCCTGCGGAACCGCAGCCCTCGCCGGAGGCGACCCGCGTCGTGGCCCTGCCGGCCGTCCCGGCCGAGCCGGCCGTCCCCACCCGGGACCGGGCCAGGGAGGCCGCGGACGCGGCGGCCGAGCGGGTCCGCGGAGCACTGCGCTCCGTCCGGAACGCGGCTAAGAACGAGGCCGGTCGGACCGAGGACGGGGACGGCGCCGCCAAGCCCCCCGCGGCGCCCGCGGCCGCCCGGACGCCCCCCGCGCGGGCGGCGCTCACCGACGTGGTGCCCCGCCGCACACTGGTGGTCGTCGCGGTCGTCGCCGCGCTCGCGATCCTGTCCACGGTGCTCGTCGTCGCACTGCGCGGCGGCGGGGACGAGGGCGGGCAGAACAAGCCGAAGAGCGACACGGCCTCCGCCGGGAGCGCCGCGGGCGGCGACGCCGAGGGCGACGGCGGTGCCACCGGCGGCAGCGACCAGGGCGAGGGCGACGGCCGGCCCACGGGCGACGCCGGCAAGGACGGCGGGGGCACGGACACGGGCGGGGCGCAGCCGTCCGGCGGCACGGACCCCGGGGCGCCTGCGGGGAACGCACTCCCCGCCGGGTACGCGATGGTGTCGAACGATCAGTTCCACTTCACCATGGCGATGCCGAAGTCGTTCCGCCGCACCGGAACCGCCGGCCAGAACTCGGGTGCGATCTTCAGTGCGGACGGTGGTTTCCCGCGCCTCCAGGTCGACTTCACCGACAGCCCCAAGAGTGATGCCGCAGCCGCCTGGAACGCCGCACGGTTCGCGGTGAGCGGCAGCAGCAGCGGTTACAAGCACCTCGGGATCAAGCCCGTCGCGTACAAGGGCTATCCGACGGTCGCCGACTGGAGCTTCGAGCGCAACCAGGGCGGCCAGCGGGTGCGCGTGCTCAACCGCGGCTTCAAGGTCGACGCCCGCCACGGCTACTCGATCATGATCAGCTGCAAGGCGAGCGAATGGGACGGCGCGGAGTGCAGCACGCTGCGCAATACGGCGTTCGCCACGTTCGCCCCGAAGGACTGAGGTGGTTCGCCCCCAAGGGCTGGGCAGGCCACGTATCGTGAGAGGTCGTGGACCGTACGCAGCCGCAAGAGGCCGGTGAGTGACCGGAATTGATGGTTTCGTACGGTCCCCCGGGACCGGGGGCGGGGCTCTGACGGGCAGGGCCGCGCACACGACCGACCGTGGCACCGGCTCGAGCACGCCCGGTGGGAGACCCCACCGACGGGCAGGGGGACAACCGGGCCGGGAACGCTGCACGCTGGTGGGGAGGCGTCGTGGACGACTACGCGGGAAGGGTGCTGGCCGACCGCTACCGGCTTCCCCTGCCGCCTTCCGACGAGTACGAGCTCGTCGAGACGCGTGCCTTCGACACCTACAGCGGCCAGGAAGTCCTCGTCCGGCAGGTCCCGTTGCCCGAGGTCGTCGAGGCGGAGGTGCTCGACGAACGGGGTGGTGCCGGCGTTCCCCCACCGCGCCGGGCCGCGGGGCGCACCACCCGCCGGCCGACCGACCCGGCGGTGCGGCGGGCCGTGGAGGCGGCGCAGGCCGCCGCGCAGATCCCCGACCACCCGCGCCTCGACCAGGTCTTCGACGTGTTCGCCGAGGACGGGTCGCTGTGGATCGTCAGTGAGCTGGTCGCCGCGCGGCCGCTGGCCGCGCTGCTGGCCGAGAGGCCGCTGAACCCGTACCGGGCGGCGGAGATCGGCTCGGACGTGCTGACGGCCCTGCGCGCCCTCCACGCGCACGGCTGGACCCACCGGAACATCACCGTGCGTACGGTGCTCGTGTGCGACGACGGCCGTGTCGTGCTGACCGGACTCGCGGCGGGCGCGGCGGAGGAGGCCCTGTGCGGGTACGCGCCGGTCCCGGACCCCGTCGCCGGGGTCGAGGAGGCCGAGCCGGCGGATCCGCCGTACGGGCAGCCGTACCCGCCCCACGCGCCGCCGTATGCCGTGGGGACGGCTCCGCCGGCGTCCGGCGGTCAGGAATCCGCGGGCCCGGGAGCGGACGAGACGGAGTCCCACCGGGGGCGGCCTTCCCCCGGGCGGCTGCCCGCACCCCCGTCCCCGCCGGACCGGGCGCCCGGACCGCTCCTGCCCGGACCCGGCGGCGCGGTGGACCGGTACACCCCTCCCGCGTACGGCTACGGATTCGGCAGCGGCCCGGGCGACGCACGCGCCGCACGGGCAGGTGCGATCGCCGCCTACCGGGCGGGGGCCCGTGCCGCCGCCCGGCTCAGCGAGGAGAACCGGCAGGGGCCGGCCCGCGACGAGCGCGACCAGGACCGGGCCGGCGACGGCCGTACGGGCGCCGGTCCGCACCGCGACAGCAGGCCGGCCCTGCCCGGCGGCGCCGGCCCCGGCCCCACCGGCGCTCTTCCCGGGGGTGGTTCCGGGGCCGGCGAACGGCGTGCCGCCGAGGACGGCGGTCTCCTCGGCAGCGATGACGCGGGTCCCGCGGCCGATCCCGGGGGCCGCGGGTGGCAGGCCGCGGCCGGCGAGGGCGTCCACGGCACGGGCGAGGTCGTCCGCTCCCACGGCCACGCCGTGGCCGGCCCCGTCCCCGGCGAGCCCGACGGCACCGCCCGCCCGCCCGGCGGCGGCGACCTGACCGGCGTGCACGGCCGCCGCGACGAGAGCGGTGACCGGAGCGCGCTGCCGCCCGGGGGCCGTGCCTCGGGCGGTGCCGGAGGGGGTGCGCTGCCGCCCGGGGGCCGTGCGGCCGACGGCATCGGCCGGCTGCACCACCCCGGTGTGAGGGGCGAGTGGGAGGCACCCGAGGGTTTCGGTGCGCCCTCCGGTGCCGCGGTGCCCCCGCTCCGGCCCGGTCCGGCCCTGCCCGCTCCCCGCGCCGGGGCGCCCGCCCCGCAGTGGTGGTCGCGGCCGGCGGACGCCGAGGAGGCCGACGACGCCGACGAGCACGACGGCCCGGACGGCGGCCCCTACGGCGGCCCGGACGACGACCCGCCCGGCGGTCCCCGCCGGGTCCGGCTCGCCGGCGTCTGGCGCGACGGCCCCGCCTCGGACGGCGCCGCCCCGGTCCCCGCCGGTGGCAGCGCAGCCGCGTACGGTGGCAGCGCCCGCGACGCCCTGCGCGCCGACGCCCGGCGCGGGACCGACGCGGACACCGGTGCGCGGCCCGTCCCCGCGGGCCGTTGGGACGAGGTCGTCGCCGCCGGAGCGGCCCCGGCGCCCCACCGAGGTCCCACGACGCCCCTCGCGGCCGAGCGCGCCCGCCAGACCCGGATCGCGGTCGTCGGAGCGGTCACCGAGCGCTGGGCACCGGAGCAGGCGGGCCCGGTCCACGAGAACTGGCAACTGGCCCCGCCCATCGGCCCGGCCACCGACCTGTGGGCACTCGGCGCTCTGCTCTACCGCGCGGTGCAGGGCCATGCCCCGTACCCGGAGGAGAGTTCGGCCGAGCTCGTCCAGCTCGTCTGCGCGGAACCGCCGGCGTTCGCCGAGGAGTGCGGACCGCTGCGTCCGGTCGTGGAGTCGCTGCTGCGCCAGGACCCCACCGAGCGGCCGGACTTCGAGGAACTGCGCGGCTGGCTGCGTTCGCTCGTCCGCTCCGCCCCGGAACCCGACGCCGGCACCCAGGTGGTACCGCTTCCCTCCGTCGACGGCACCCGCCTCCCCGTCGTGCGGCGCAGGGGCGAGCTGGTCCGCAGGCGGCGCGGCGGCTCCGTCGAACCCCGGGGCCGGCACCGCCACAAGAAGGCCAGGGAGCCCAGGGTGCCCCGGGGACCCCGCGAGCGGCCGGCGCGCAGCCCGCGGTCACTGGGCCGGACTCTGCTCCTCCTGATCCTGCTCGCGCTCGCCGCGGCCATCGCCTACGCCGTGCTGTTCATGCCCAGGACCGGCTCCGGGTCCGCGCCGTCCTCCCAGCCCGCGTCGTCCTCGTCGCGGGGACCGGACCGGCCGGCGGACCAGGCCGGTGAGGCCGGCGGTGACCCGTCGCCGGACGGGAAGGGGCCGCAGACCTCCGCGCCCGCAGTGGACCTCGCCGACGGCTATGCCGTGCGCGTGGATCCCGAGGGTTTCCGGATCGGCGTCGACAAGACCTGGCGGCGCAGTCCGGTCAACGACAGCGGCCAGGTCCGTTACACCGGAGGGGACTTCACCCTCATCGTGGTCCCGGGCCGGGACACCGTCGGGGCGAACGGCTCCGACCCGATGGCGTACCAGCGCGACAAGGAGCGTGAGCTCCAGCCCTTCCGTGACTCGTCCTGGTCGACGGCATCCGGGCTGCGCCGGATCGACGTGGGCAAGCAGGCCATGGCGGAAGGCCAGTTCACCTGGCAGGACAGCACCGGTCGCGAGGTGTACGTCCGCAATCTCGCCATGATCGTCGGTGACAGTTACCACGTGCTGCAGGTGATCGGCCCCGAGGACCAGCGGGACAAGGTCACCGAGATCTACCAGCAGGCCACGACCGCGTACCGCGCCCGGAGTTGACCCCGGAGGCCGGGTCCCCACCGTCCCGCCGCTTCCGACCGCGCGCCGCAACCGCCACATCACGGTGCGAGTTACTGAGCCGCCCCAGGTTCCGTGTACGTACCTCCCCTCCGTAACCTGGGAATCCAAGGAACGGGGCGGAACACGTGGAACACGCACAGAGCGCGGGTACGGCAGCGGGACTCCTGCTGGCAGGCCGGTACCGACTGACCGAGAGCATCGGCCGCGGAGGCATGGGCAAGGTCTGGCGCGCGCAGGACGAAGTCCTCCACCGGACGGTCGCCGTCAAGGAACTGACCGCCGGTCTGTACGTGTCCGAGGCGGACCGCACGGTCCTGCACGCGCGCACCCAGAAGGAGGCCCGCGCCGCCGCCCGGATCAGCCACCCCAACGTTGTCACCGTCCACGACGTACTGGAGTACGACGGCCGGCCGTGGATCGTGATGCAGTACGTCGACGGGCCGTCACTCGCCGACGCGGCCAAGGAGTCCGGCCGTATCGAGCCGGCCGAGGCAGCCCGGATCGGGCTGCACGTCCTCGGGGCCCTGCGCGCCGCGCACGCCGCCGGGGTGCTGCACCGCGACGTCAAGCCCGGCAACGTGCTGCTCGCCTCCGACGGGCGGGTCCTCCTCACTGACTTCGGGATCGCGGCGATCGAGGGCGACTCGACCATCACCAGGACCGGTGAACTCGTCGGATCCATCGACTACCTGGCCCCCGAGCGGGTCCGGGGCGGCGACCCCGGGTCGGCCTCCGACCTGTGGTCCCTGGGCGCCACCCTCTACTCGGCGGTGGAGGGGAACTCGCCGTTCAGGCGCACGTCACCGCTGTCCACGATGCAGGCCGTGGTGACCGAGGAACACCCGCCCGCCCCGCACGCCGGAGCGCTGGAGCCCGTCATCTCCGCACTGCTGCGCAAGGAGCCCGACCAGCGGCCGCCGGCCGACGAGGCCGAGCGGATGCTGCTGGAGGCGATGGAGGGGCGTCGGCCCCGAGCGGCGCAGGCGTATGTGCCGACCCGGACAGTCGATCCGGAGGCCCGCCGGGCGGCGACCGCGCTGCTCGCCGGGCCGACGCCCGCCCCGGCTCCCGCCGCCTCCGTGGCGAAACGTTCCGGCGTCTGGCGTCGGGCGCTGGTCGTGGCCCTCCTCGCCGCCGTGGCGGGGGGCGCCGCCGGATTCCTCGCCCTGCAGTACGGAACCGGTGGCGGGAGCCCCGCCACCGACGACGCCGGATCCCCCGCCTCGGCCCCGGGTTCCGCTCCGAAGCCCGAGGACGGGGAGAAGTGGCAGCGGGTACGGGACCCCGAGGGCTTCAGCCTGCTCGTACCCGAGGGCTGGACGCGCCAGAGGGACGGCGACCAGATCGACTACACGCCCGACGACGGGCGCCGGCTCATCCGCATCAGCATCGACCCGACGCCCGACTTCGAGAACCCGTACATGCACATGCTCGACGTCGAGAAGACCGTCAGGACGCGGCTGCCGGAGTACAAGCGGGTGCGGCTGGACCAGAACACCTTCCGGGACCAGGAGAATTCCGCGCTGTGGGAGTTCACCTGGACCGAGACCAGGAACAACGCGGGGGAGCGGCGCGCCATCGACCAGGTCTACTACGGCGACGACGGCACCGAGTACGCGCTCTACATGTCCAGCCCGGCGGAGGAGTGGGCCACGACCCGGCAGCGCTTCCACAGGATGGTGCAGAGCTTCCAGCCCTCGGCGAGCTGACTCTGCCGCGGCTCTGCATCGCTCGACTCCGCCAGGAAGCGGGCCACGACGGGGACGGGTGCAACGCGAAGCCCCGCCGCCGCCCCGGATCGGCCAGATGTGGAGGCGCGCGGCGTGACAACCCCCTGATCAGGGCTTATCTGCCAGTGATCACTGGCGCGATGTGTGGACCTGGCGAAAAGCTGTTACCGACGGGTACCCAAAGTCATGATTGCGTCATACTCTCGCCCCCATGACGGACTCGCAGGCCCCCGCCGCCCAGCACACCGGCGCCCTCGGCACCAACCCCGCCGCCGCCTCCCCGGCCGGCGCGCGCACCGCCGCCGACGTGGTCACCCCCGAGGTGGTCGCCCAGCTCACCCGAGGCGTCGTCGGCTCCGGCCGTACCGCCAACCACACCCCGTTCACCGGGGAGAAGCTGGCAGACCTGCCCGAGTCCACCCCCGAGGACGTGGCCGACGCCTTCGCCCGTGCCCGGGCCGCCCAGCCCGCCTGGGCGGCGACCTCCCCGCGCGCCCGTGCCGCCGTGCTGCTGCGCTTCCACGACCTGGTCCTGGAGCGCCAGGCCGAGGTGCTGGACCTCATCCAGCTGGAGACCGGCAAGGCCCGTCTGCACGCCCACGAGGAGGTCCTGGCCGTCGCCGTGGCCGCCCGCCACTACGGCCGGAAGGCGCCTTCCTATCTGAGGCCCAAGCGGCACACCGGTGTCGTCCCGGTCCTCACCAAGACCACCGAACTGCGCCAGCCGCGCGGGGTGGTCGGCCAGATCGCCCCCTGGAACTACCCGCTGGAGCTGTCGGTCGGCGATGCGCTCCCCGCGTTCGTCTCCGGCAACGCCGTCGTGATGAAGCCCGACACCGAGACCGCGCTCACCGCACTCTGGGCCCGTGACCTGCTCATCGAGGCGGGGCTCCCGGCAGGTGTCTTCCAGGTCGTCCTGGGCGACGGCCCGGTCGTCGGCCCCGAGGTCGTGCGGCACGCCGACTACGTCTCGTTCACCGGTTCCACCCGCACCGGCCGCGAGGTCGCCCAGGGCGCCGCCGCCCGTCTCGTCGGCGTCTCCCTCGAACTCGGCGGCAAGAACGCCATGCTGGTGCTGCACGACGCCGACATCGACAAGGCCGCGGCCGGCGCCGTCCGCGCCTGCTTCTCCTCCGCCGGGCAGCTCTGCATCTCCATCGAGCGCCTGTACGTGCACGAGTCGGTCGCCGACGCGTTCGTGGAGCGCTTCGCGGCCCGTACCAGGGCCATGCGGCTGGGAAGTGCCCTCGCGTACGGAGCCGACATGGGCTCCCTGGTGGGCGAGCGCCAGCTGGAGACGGTGAAGCGGCATGTCGAGGAGGCCGTCGCCAAGGGCGCCACGCTCGTCGCGGGCGGCGTCCACCGCACCGACATCGGCCCGCTGTTCTACGAGCCGACGATCCTCGACGGGGTCGAGGCGCCGATGTCCGTCTGCACCGAGGAGACCTTCGGCCCGGTCGTCTCCGTCTACCGGTTCACGGACGAGGACGACGTGGTCGAGCAGGCCAACGCCACCCCGTACGGCCTCAACTCCAGCGTCTGGACCAAGGACGGCAGGCGCGGCCACGCGGTCGCCGCCCGGCTGCGCACCGGCACCGTCAACATCAACGAGGGATACGCCCCCGCCTACGGCAGCGTGCAGTCGCCGATGGGTGGCATGAAGGACTCCGGCCTGAGCCGGCGGCACGGCTCCGAGGGCATCCTCAAGTACACCGAGGCCCAGACCGTGGCACAGCAGCGGCTGATCCCGCTCGCCCCGTCCTTCGGCATGGACGACGAGAGGTACGCGGCGTTCATGAGCACGTCCCTGAAGGTGATGAAGGCCCTGCGGCTGCGCTAGCAGCACCCCAGCACCCGCACGTTTTTCCACGAGGAGAGCCATGTCCGAGGACTTCCCTGCCCAGAAACCGGGTGACCAGGGCGAGAGCGACGCGGAATCCGCGTACGACTACGACGTCGTCGTCGTCGGCTCGGGCTTCGGCGGCTCGGTCTCCGCGCTGCGTCTCACCGAGAAGGGATACCGCGTCGGCGTCCTGGAGGCGGGCCGCCGCTTCACCCGCGAGTCCCTCCCGAAGAACTCGTGGGACCTGCGCAACTACCTCTGGGCCCCGGCGCTCGGCCTCTTCGGCATCCAGCGCATCCATCTGCTGGGCAATGTGATGGTGCTGGCCGGTGCCGGAGTCGGCGGTGGCTCGCTGAACTACGCCAACACCCTCTATGTGCCCCCCGCGCCGTTTTTCAACGATCCGCAGTGGAAGGACATCACGGACTGGCAGGACGAGCTGAGGCCCTACTACGACCAGGCCAAGCGCATGCTCGGAGTACGGCTCAACCCGACCATGACCCCGTCGGACGTCCACCTGAAGGCCACCGCGCAGGCGATGGGCGTCGGGGACACCTTCCACATGGCCCCGGTCGGCGTCTTCTTCGGCGACGGCAGGGACGCGGTCGGCGAGGGCGGCACCGGCACGGCGAAGGCCGAGCCCGGGGCCGAGGTCCCGGACCCGTACTTCGGCGGGGCCGGGCCCTCGCGCCGCGCCTGCACGGAGTGCGGAGAGTGCATGACGGGCTGCCGTCACGGCGCCAAGAACACCCTGAACGAGAACTACCTCCACCTCGCCGAGAAGGCGGGGGCCGTCATCCACCCCATGACGTCGGTGGTCTCCGTGCGCGAGGACTCCCGGGGCGGCTTCGAGGTCGGGACCGTCCCCAGCGACAACCGGCGCCGGGGCGGCGGCCGTACGTTCACCGCCCGGCGGGTCGTCGTCGCGGCCGGCACGTACGGCACCCAGACCCTTCTGCACCGGATGAAGGACGACGGGCTGCTGCCGCGCCTCTCCGCCCGGCTGGGCGAGCTGACCCGCACCAACTCCGAGGCCATCGTCGGGGCCCAGACCGACAACCGGCGATACCGCAAACGTCACGGCAAGGACAGGGTGGACTTCACCCGGGGCGTCGCGATCACGTCCTCGATCCACCCGGACGCCGCCACCCACATCGAGCCGGTCCGGTACGGCAAGGGCTCCAACGCCATGGGCGGGATGACCGTCCTCCAGGTCCCGTACAGCTCGCGGCGCGTCCTGGCCTGGCTCGCCAACTGTGCCCGGCACCCGTGGCGCACCGTCCGGGCGCTCTCCAACCGCCGCTGGTCGGAGCGGACCATCATCGGACTCGTGATGCAGTCCCTGGACAACTCGCTGACGACCTACCGCAAGCCCAAGGGCCTCGGCAAGGGCCTGCTCACCGCCCGCCAGGGGCACGGTGCCCCGAACCCCGGGCAGATACCCGAGGCGACCCGCGCCGCGACGCTCCTCGCCGAGGAGATCAACGGCTTCGCCGGATCCAACATCGGCGAGCTGATCGGCACCCCGCTCACCGCCCACTTCCTCGGCGGCTGTCCCATCGGCGCCTCGGCGGAGACCGGCGTCATCGATCCGTACCACCGCCTGTACGGTCACCCCGGCATCTCGGTCGTCGACGGCGCCTCGGTGTCCGCGAACCTGGGCGTGAACCCGTCCCTGACGATCACGGCCCAGGCCGAGCGGGCGATGTCCCTCTGGCCCAACAAGGGGGAGACGGACCCGCGCCCCGAACAGGGCGTCGCCTACGAACGCCTGGCTCCCGTCGCTCCTAAGGCCCCCGCCGTCCCGGCGGACGCCTTCGGAGCCCTGAACCTGCCGTTCCTGGGCATGCCGGCAGTCCCGCCGAAGTCGTCCTGAACCCGCCGGGGCCCTCCGGCCCAGGCCGTGCGACCGGACATGAGAGAGGCGCTGCACCCCCCTCCGAGTGCAGCGCCTCTCTTGCTCGGTGCGGTGCGTTACGCGACGGCGTCGCCCTTGCGGCGCTTCATCGCGAAGACGACACCGGCGCCGGCGACGAGGGCGACACCGCCGGCGATGCCGATGGCCGGGAGCACGGAGGAGGAACCGGTCTCGGCCAGGCTGCCGGTGACGGGGATCTCCTTGAGCCCGCCCTGGGGCTTCGGGTTCGGCTTGGGGTCCTGGTCCTTGCCGTCGCCCGGCTTGGCCTCGCCCGGCTCCTCGTTGTCGCTGCCCGGGGACAGGACGGTGAAGAACCAGTCCGAGAAGGTGCCGTGCATGCAGTTCTTCTCGGAGTCCACGTAGCCGCCGAAGCCGATCGAGTAGGCATCGCCGGCCGGCGCCTTCGACGAGATGTTCAGGCGCAGCTTCAGGTCCACGAAGGCCTTGGCGTCGAGCTCGGTCTCACCGAAGTAGGCGCCGTTGCCGAACTCCTCCGGCAGCTGGTCCCACTTGCCGTTCTCGTCCTTGTACTGGAGCTGGGTGTAGGTGCTCAGCCAGTCCTTCTCGTCCTCGCTCTCGAAGGAGAAGTCGTTGTCGACGAAGAGCGCCCACTGGACGGTGCCGAGAGCCTTGTCGGAGTTGTTGGTGGCGCGCAGCGAGAACTCGTGCCAGCCGCTGCCCGCGACGATCTTGCCGGGCAGGCCCTTGACGGCCAGCTCCAGATGCCCGTCGAGGTCGTTGCCCTCCTCGTCGACCGGGCACTCCTCGAAGACGCCCTCCTCGGGGTCCTCGTCGTCGCCCGGCTTGGTCTCCTCGGCCGGCTTGGTGTCCTCGGCCGGCTTGGTGCCGTCGCCCGGCTTGGTCTCCTCGGCCGGCTTGGTCTCCTCGCCCGGCTTGGTCTCCTCCGCAGAGGTCTCCTCGCCCGGCTTGGTCTCCTCCGCCGGAGTCTCATCCGCGGGGGTCTCCTCCGCGGGGGTGTCCGGCGTGACCGGGGTCTCGTCGGCGTTCGGGGTCTCCGACTCACCGGTCGAGCCGGACGTGGTGCTGCTGGTGCCACCCGTCGTTGCGTACGCGGCCGGCGCCGCCAGGAAGGCGGCAGGGGCTATGACAGCGGTCGCGGCTGCGACAGCCATAGCGCGGCGAAGCTTCATCAAGACCTCAGTGAAGTCCGGCGTGCCGCGTCACGCGGCACGAGTCTGGGGGCCCTCCCGGCTATGGGGGTACGGGTGTGGCCATTGGTTCCGCATGCATGACCTGTGATCAGTGCAATTGGTTGCATGGGAACTCACACAGAATTTATGTGACGCCCGACACATTGCCGCGGGCGTATGGCGGTCGCGAGGTGTCCCGCTCCGCGCGGCGTTCCCGGAACCGGCCTCCACCCCGCCGTGTGGCCCTGGCCGCCGGCGGAGTGCTCTTCGCTCACCATGCGCCGCCGGCGCTCGGCGAACGGCTGACCCAGGCCGCCGCACGCTGCACGAAACCCATCAGGAAGGGCCCCGCGGAAGCGTTTCCGCGGGGCCCTCTGCTCTCGGCGCAGGCGTCGGGGCCGCGTCGGTACCGAGAGGCGGAGTCCGGGGCGGGGCAGCCGGACCGCACGGCCGGAGCCGTATCGCCCGGTCCGGCAGTGGCCCGACGGCGCTGGCCGAGGTCCCGTGGCGGGTGGTGCCGCGGCGGGGTGGCCGGTGCGTGGTGCGGTCCGGGAGGGGCCGGTTCGTGGCGGGCGGTCGCGCGAGCGGACAACCGGCTCGGCCGGATGCGGCCGGTTCCGGGCGTCCCCGGAACCGGCCGCCTTGGGGTGACCGGGCTGCTGTCCCCTGCCGACCGGTCACGCGCGCCGGGGCGAGGTCCCACGACGTACCTCGCGGTACGTCACACGCCCCAGCGGGGCCACGCGTGGATCTTTCCTTCGGGGCCGCCCCTGGCTGGCACGGACATCGGTACCAACGAAGCGCTCCGGGACCGGTCACGGGCCGTACGGGTGAGAGCGTGCCCGTACGGATGTGCGTACGGCGTGCGGCAGAAGAGCGCGGCGGCACGGCGGGTGCGCACGGTACGTCCGGCGCCCCGCCGTGCCGCCGCGCACCCCCCGGGCCATGGGAACCGCGCACACCCCTCGAACCACGGGCGCGCGAGGGACCCCTCAGACGCGGCCCCGGCACAGCTCCAGCAGCGTCATCGCCAGCGCTGTCCCCGGCTTGCCGAGCGCCTCCCGGTAGTGACCGAGCACCTCCATCTCGCGCGAGAGGTTCACCCGGCGGCCCCCGGAGGCGATCCGGGCCTCCTGGATGACGGCCGAGACGGCCATCCGTTCCTGGATCAGCCCGATGATCCGGTCGTCGAGGGAGTCGATGCGGTCGCGGGCGCCGCTGATCAGGCCCGCGGCCTCGTCGGTGCGGGCGCCGGTGTCGGGACGGGCTGCGGTGTCGGTGGCGGGCACGGGGGCTCCTTTGGTGCAGGCCCTGTACCGACCGGGCCCGGAAACGACAGGACGCCCCGGGCCTTGTCGGCCCGGGGCGCCTGGGAAGTCGCTTGTCAGTTGCTCAAGCAGCACGACCATGGCAGCCGGCGGGCCGGGTGCCATAGGTAAAGACGAAGGTCGAGTGCTTGCGCATGGTGGTCAGTATGACCCCACGGCCCCCGCCGGGGCCAATACGGGTTCGGATGGTGAGACGAAGAGCGGTGTCGCGGCGCCGGTAGAATCGACTGACAGAGCCCCCTCCACCCACCGCCGGAAGGCCGCCGTAGTGTCATCTGCGTCCCCCGCTGCCGCGCCCGACGTCACCAACCCGGACGTGGTCCTCGTTGTCGACTTCGGCGCGCAGTACGCCCAGCTCATCGCCCGCCGCGTCCGCGAGGCGCGGGTCTACAGCGAGATCGTCCCGTCCACCATGCCGGTGTCGGAGATGCTGGCCAGGAAGCCCGCGGCGATCATCCTCTCCGGCGGCCCGTCCTCCGTGTACGCGGAGGGTGCCCCGCGCCTCGACCGAGCGCTGTTCGAGGCCGGGGTCCCCGTCTTCGGCATGTGCTACGGGTTCCAGCTGATGGCACAGACGCTCGGCGGCACCGTCGACAACTCCGGCGCCCGTGAGTACGGCCGCACCGACCTGCACGTCAGCAAGGCCGGTTCGACCCTCTTCGAGGGCACCCCGGCCGAGCAGCAGGTCTGGATGTCGCACGGCGACGCCTGCTCCGCGGCCCCCGAGGGCTTCACCGTCACCGCCTCGACGGCCGTCGTGCCGGTGGCCGCGTTCGAGAACGACGAGAAGAAGCTCTACGGCGTCCAGCACCACCCCGAGGTGATGCACTCGACGTACGGCCAGCAGGTCCTGGAGCACTTCCTCTACCGCGGCGCGGGCATCGAGCCGACGTGGACGACCGGCAACGTGATCGAGGAGCAGGTCGCCGCGATCCGTGAGCAGGTCGGCGACAAGCGCGCCATCTGCGGACTGTCCGGCGGCGTCGACTCCGCCGTCGCGGCCGCGCTCGTGCAGAAGGCCATCGGCTCCCAGCTGACCTGCGTGTACGTCGACCACGGCCTGATGCGCAAGGGCGAGACCGAGCAGGTCGAGAAGGACTTCGTCGCCGCGACCGGCGTCTCCCTGAAGGTCGTCGACGCCGAGCAGCGCTTCCTCGACGCGCTCGCCGGGGTCTCCGACCCCGAGGAGAAGCGGAAGATCATCGGTAGGGAGTTCATCCGGGTCTTCGAGCAGGCGCAGGCCGAGATCGTCGCCGAGGCCGCGGGCGAGCACGGTGAGCAGCCGGTGCAGTTCCTGGTCCAGGGCACGCTCTACCCGGACGTGGTGGAGTCCGGCGGCGGCACGGGCACGGCGAACATCAAGTCGCACCACAACGTCGGCGGCCTCCCCGAGGACCTCGAGTTCGAGCTGATCGAGCCGCTGCGGAAGCTGTTCAAGGACGAGGTCCGGATGGTCGGCCAGGAGCTGGGCCTGCCGGAGGAGATCGTCCAGCGCCAGCCCTTCCCGGGCCCCGGTCTCGGTATCCGTATCGTCGGCGAGGTCACCAGGGAGCGCCTGGACCTGCTGCGCGAGGCCGACGCCATCGCCCGCGAGGAGCTGACCGCCGCCGGTCTCGACCGCGACATCTGGCAGTGCCCGGTGGTCCTGCTCGCCGACGTCCGCTCCGTCGGCGTCCAGGGCGACGGCCGCACCTACGGTCACCCGATCGTGCTCCGCCCGGTCTCGTCCGAGGACGCGATGACGGCGGACTGGACGCGCATGCCGTACGACGTCCTGGCGAAGATCTCGACCCGCATCACCAACGAGGTCGCCGACGTGAACCGCGTCGTCCTCGACGTGACGTCGAAGCCGCCGGGCACCATCGAGTGGGAGTGACCCCCGCTCCCTGGTCAACACCGACGCCGTCGCTCATACGTTTGGGTGGCGGCGTCGTTGTTCACGGTGGGTAGTCTGATCGTACGCACCAGACTCATGTCCATGGGAGCACTCATGAGCGCAGAGATCTCGCACCACTGGCCGGTGCCGCCGCGAGAGGGCTACACCGTGGACGACCTGCTCACCCTGCCCGACCTCCCGCCGCATACCGAGCTGATCGACGGGAGCCTGGTCTTCGTGAGTCCGCAGCGGGATTTCCACAGCATTGTCATCGACCTGTTGGTGCACGGGCTGCGGAGTACGGTGCCGCCGGAACTGAAGGTCCGTCGAGAGATGACCGTTGTGATCGACAAGCGCAACGGCCCCGAGCCGGACGTCTCCGTCGTCCGTGCCGCCGCCGCGCGGAGCCGGGAGCAGACCTACTTCCAGGTCAGGGACGTCCTGCTGGCGGTCGAGGTGGTCTCGCCGGACTCCGAGGCGCGCGACACCGACACCAAGCCGCACAAGTACGCGGGCGCGGGCATCCCGTACTTCTGGCGCGTCGAGATGGCCGCCGACGAGCAGCCGGTCGTCCATGTCTTCGACCTCGACACGGAGTCGCGCGTCTATGTGCCGGGCGGCACGTTCCGCGACCGGCTCAAGGTCTCCGTCCCCTTCGACATCGACATCGACCTGGCCGGCATCGACCGGCTCTGAGCCCGGACTTCACCCCGGGGCGCGCCCGCCCCTCACCCCGCCTCCAGCGTGAAGTCCTCGTAGTGGAAGCCGGGCGCCACCACGCAGGTCACCAGGACCGGCTCGTCGCCCGCCGGCTCGGCGGACTGCCAGGTGCCGGCCGGGACGAGGAGCTGGGGCCGCTCGCCCGACTCGACGGAGGGCCCCAGGACCAGGGTCGTGCCGGTGGCGTCCGGCTTGTCGCCGGTGCCGGCCAGGTGCAGCCGCAGCGGGCCGCCGCGGTGCCAGAGCCACACCTCGTCGGAGCGGACCCGGTGCGGGCGGGAGCGTTCGCCGGGGTGGAGCAGGAAGTAGATCCCGGTGGCGTAGGCGCGCTCGCCGGGATATCCGGGCGGAGTGGTGGAGCCCGTCGTGCGCCAGGTCTCACGGAACCATCCGCCTTCGACGTGCGGTTCCAGCCCGAGGAGCTCGACGAGTGGGGAAGCCGGTGCGGTCATGTGCCCATTGTCACCGGTCCCGGTCAAGGCTTGCCGTATATGGCCAGTTGGCGCATCCGGAGGTACCTTCCGCGCCATGACCGACATGCAGGTGCCGGAGCCGGTACCCGTCGAGCGGCTGCACTTCGCCATGCCGCCGGTGCACGAGTCCGCGGCGGATGAACGCGTGCACCGGAAACAGCGGCTGGCCGGAGCGTTGCGGCTGTTCGCCCGGTTCGGGTACGAGGAGGGCGTCGCCGGGCACATCAGCGTGCGCGACCCGGAGGCGCCGGACCGCTTCTGGGTCAACCCGTTCGGGGAGCCGTTCGCCACGATGACGGCCGGCCGGCTGATTCTGGTCAACGGCGACGGACAGGTCGTCCTCGGCTCCCGGCACGTCAACCAGGCGGCGTTCGCCGTGCACGCCGCGGTGCACCGGGCGCGGCCCGAGACCGTCGCCGTGGTGCACGCCCACTCCGTCCACGGCCGCGCGCTGGCCTCGCTAGGCGAACTGCTGGACCCGATCACCCAGGAGGCGTGCGCCTTCTACCAGGACCACGCACTGTTCGACGCCTACACGGGCGTGGCCGTCGACGCGGAGGAGGGCAGCCGCATCGCTGCCGCCCTCGGCCCCCACAAGGCCGTCATCCTGCGCAATCACGGGCTCCTGACGGTCGGGAACTCGGTCGACGCGGCCGCCTGGTGGTTCGTCTCCATGGAGCGCTGCGCGCAGGTGCAGCTGAGCGCCCGGGCCGCCGGGAAGCCGGTGCTCATCGACCACCGCGACGCGGTCGCCACCCGTGAGCAGCTCGGCGGCGATCTCGTCGCATGGATCAGCTACCAGCCCATGTGGCGTCGGATCGTCGCCGCAGAACCCGAACTCATGTCGTAGTACGTCAATTCGATCGTGCGCAAATCACCCTCGCGCCGGCCTCCCGACGCGCGCGCAGCCTCGCCCGTACGGCACAATTCCTTGGGATCACGGGGTAGTTGCCGAAGCTGCCTACCGGGGAAGGGTGCGTCGCCGTGGCGGTGCAGGAAGCGGGACAGAGCGTGCACGGCGGTGGCTGCACCTGCGGCGACTGCCCGCACGGCAGGCGTGAGGGCCACCGGAGGGCCGTCGCCCGGTTCCTGGCCAGGCGCGACGAACTCGCCGGGGGGCGCGGGCTGCCCACTCAGGTCGCCTCCTCCCCGGGCGGCACCCGTCAGTGGATCTCCGACGAGCTGACCGAGTCGGCCCGGTCGCTCGCCGAGCGCAGCCGAGCCGCCGGGGAGTCGTGGCTCACCCGCGTCTGGCGGCGCACCCTGCTGGTGCTGTGGGGCTGGGTCCTGCTGCTCCTCCTTGTCCAGGCCGTGACCGCGATCGGCTCCGGCTGGACCGTGGCCCGCACCGCCGGCCTCGCCGCCGCCGTCTGCCTGGCCGCGCTGCTCACCGCGGCGGCCCGGCTCCACCGGGCGCACGGCGGACTGCTCGCACCGCTCGTCGGCGAGGACAACCGGCTGTCGACCTCGCGGGCGGTGGCCGCCGTGTGGGTGCTGTTCGCCGCCTACGCCGTGCTGTTCCTGGCGTTCCGGCTCGCCGCGTCGGCCCCCGCCGGACTCGGCCTCGCCCAGGGCGCCGGACTGCTCACGATCACTGCCGCCGTTTCCCTGATCGCCGTCGTCGTGCGCCGTGTCGTCGCCGTCCGCATCATCACCCAGCGGCTCCAGAAGGTGACGGCGGACCGGCCCCGGCCCGCGGACCTGGTGTGCGACGACGCGGGCCGCGGCAGCTTCCCCGACGCGCAGTACGTCCTCGTCGGCGGGGTCGCCCTCGTCTGCGCGACGGTGCTGCTGGCCCGCCGGCCCGACCGGCTGCCGGAGCTGCCGTGGGGCCTGACCGTGCTGGTCCTGGTCTCGGCGGGGGTCTACCTCGCCGGGAAGTACGCGGAGGGCGGCCGCCCGGTCGTCCTGTCCGTCGTCCGTGCCAGGGAGCCCGGCGGCCTCGACGGACCCGTCCGCATCGGCGACGACATCGAGATCCGCGGAGCCGGCTTCGTGCCGCCGGGCGCCGGGAGCCCCGACCGGCTCGCCCTGATGACCGTCCGGATCGGCGCGGTCCACGTCCATGTGCCGCTGGTCCCGGTTCCCGGCGGATTCACCAGCCCCAGTGATACGAGCATCACGGTCCCGGTGCCGGCCGAGGTCGAGCCCGGAAGGGTCGAGGTGCAGGTCGTGACGGCGGCGGGTGCAGAGTCGAACCGGCTGGCCGTCGACGTCGTGGACTGACCGGGCTGAGCCGTACGGCCGTCGCCCCCGTATTCACGGGGGCGGGACGTGGGGACAATCGTCCCAGCCGGGTGAGACACGGAGGCGACGATGACGCATGTGTACCGGACGACGGCGACGTACGCGACCGACGACGTGAGCACCAACTGGAAGGAACGCGCGGCGCGCTACTCGCTGCTGCCGCTGCGGCTGTTCCTCGGAGTGACCTTCATCTACGCGGGACTGGACAAACTCTTCGACAGCGCGTTCCTCTCCGCGACCGGGACCGGTTCCATCGGAGAGCTGATGAGCACCGTGCGGAACAGCTCCGCGGTGCCCGCCCTCGTGGACGTCGCCCTGAAGAGCCCCGAGGGCTTCGGCTACGCGATGGCCTTCTGTGAACTGGCAGTCGGCGTCGGCACCCTGCTGGGACTGCTCGCGCGGCTGGCCGCGCTGGGCGGAGCGCTGATCTCGCTGAGCCTGTGGCTGACCGTCAGCTGGCAGACCGAGCCGTACTACTACGGGAACGATCTGGCCTACCTGGTGGCCTGGCTGCCGCTGGTGCTCGCCGGCGCCTCCGTGTTCTCGCTGGACGCGGCGATCGCTGAACGGCGCCGGCGCAGCCGGTAGTGGACCAAGGCGGTGACGGCGGCGAGGAAGAGGCCGCCGGTCATCACCGGAAGAGCAGTGAACCACGGGGTGCGCCAGGCCCCGGCCGCGTCACCGAGATAGGCCGCGGCGGTCGCCAGGGCCGCCGTGCCCGCGATCAGCCTCCCCGGACGGAACTCATGACGCAGCACGGGTGACCTCCACCTGTCCGAGCGCGACCGCCAGATCGAGGTCGAGCGTGCCCGCGGGCCCCGCACCGGCGGGCGGAGCGAGCGTACCCGTGCGGTCCAGGTCCGGTGCGACGTCCACGTCGTTCACGGGGTCCCCGGGCAGCCGGACGTCACCGACGCCGGCGCGGGCCCGGATCCGCACGGTGGCGTCCGGGGGCAGCACGACCGTCAGCCGGCCCGCGCCGACCTCCGCGACGGTGCTCACCGTCCCCTCCGGCGGCACCGCCACCCGGCTCAGGTCGAGCGTGGCCGTGCCCGAGCCCAGCTGGTACCGCGGAGCGACGGCGGCGGCGGTCGCGGGCCGCCACTCCGTCCGCGTCCACCGGGTGGTGATCTGCTCGGGCAGGACGGACGCACCCGCCAGGAGCCCGGTCGTGACCACGGTCAGCAGGACCGTGCCACCGCCGATCCGGCCGAGGAGGCTGCCGATCACCAGGCCGAACCCGAGGACGGCGAGCGCGCAGGCGAACCCGGTCTGCAGGCTGGTGCCCAGCGGCTGCGACTCCCAGGACAGACCCGTGCCGAGACCACCCGCCACCAGAGCGAGCAGGAAGACTATTCCGGCGATGCCGCGGGGCCCGCGCGGGCGCGGCGCCGGAGTGGCGCGGCGCCGCTCGCTGGGGAACGGGGCGGCGCCCGGAGCGGCGTCGGCCGGCCCCCACAGATAGCCGGTCGCCACCGGCCCCGTGCTGCCGTCCTTGACGATCGGGTCGCGCCACCAGGACGGGCCGTCGGGCGTGGGCGGTGCCTTGGCCTCCGGCGGGGCCTCCGCCACGGCGTGTGCGGTCGCCGCGTCCAGCGGCCCGCCGTGCGGGGCGGTGGTGGTGCGGCGCCGGGACCACACGGCGGCGCCGGCGACGGCGAGCGACAGCAGCGCGGAGAACGCGAGCGTCCCGTCGTTGCCCAGCATCGACAGGAACAGCCCGCAGCCGAGCAGCGCCAGCAGCACGGCGACCAGGGCGGCACCGTCGACCCGGCCGGACAGGGCGCGCCGCGCCTCGTTCTCCTCCTCGCCCTCCAACGGGATCAGCAGCCAGGCGAAGCCGTAGAAGATCAGGCCGATGCCGCCGGTCACCGCCAGTACACCCACGGCGATACGGAAGACCACCGGGTCGACGTCGCAGTACCGGCCGAGCCCCCCGCAGACCCCGCCGGCGACCTTGTGCCGTGCGGTCCGCCGCAGCAGCACGGGCGGGAACCGCGGCTCCGGAGGAGCGGCGGGCGGGGCGGTCGGCCGAGTCATGTCTCCATGGTGACGGGCCGCGACGACGGGCGGCAGCCGTCCCGACCCTGGCCGTTCCCTGATATTGCACCCCGAGGCCGGGCCGGGAGCACCGAGGCTCAGGGTCGCTCTCAGGGACGGCCCTGATGTCCCCACCGCCGGGGCCGTGTGACCATCGGGGCATGCCCGCCGCCACCGTCCGTCCGCCCGAGACCGAAGAGCCCGCCGCCCGCAGGCTGTACCGCAGCGCGGAGGGCCGTTGGCTGGGCGGTGTGGCGCGCGGGCTGGCGGGGCACCTCGGCCTGCCGGTGATCTGGGTCCGGCTCGTCTTCCTCGGGCTGTTCATGGCGGACGGCCTCGGCGCGCTGCTCTACGCGGTGTTCTGGATCGCCGTGCCGCTCGGCGTCGGGGGCAGATCCGCCGAGCCCAAGCCCGTCTTCGAGACGGCGCCCGACGGCAGACGACGGCTGCGCAAGCCCGACAAGGGACAGCTGTTCGCGCTGGTCGCCCTGTTGATCGGTGCGGTGGTGTTCGTCGCCAACATCAACCTCGGCGGCCCCGCGAACCGCTATGTCTGGCCGGTGCTGCTGACGGGCGCCGGCGTCGTGCTGGTGTGGCGGCAGGCGGACAACGCCCGCCGGGCGCAGTGGACCGGCGACGACCGGCGCCGCAGACTGCTGCAGCTCGCCCGCGGCCTGGCCGGCGTCGCGCTGGTCGGCATGGGACTCACCGTCTTCGTGGTCGTCAGGGGCTCCGCCGCGCAGCTCGGCAACGTCCTGACCGCCGCCCTGGCCGTGATCGTCGGTGTGGCCCTGCTGGTCGGCCCGTGGCTGGTGCGGATGACCCAGGACCTCTCCGAGGAGCGTCTGATGCGCATCCGCGCCCAGGAGCGCGCCGAGGTCGCCGCCCACGTCCACGACTCCGTGCTGCACACCCTCACCCTGATCCAGCGGAACGCGGACGACGCGGGGGAGGTGCGCCGGCTGGCCCGCGCCCAGGAGCGCGAGTTGCGCAACTGGCTGTACCGGCCGGAGGGCACCGGTAAGGAGGAGGACGAGGAGCCCACCATGCTCGCGGACGCGGTGAAGCGCGCCGCGGCGGAGGTCGAGGACAAGCACGGCGTGCCGCTGGAGGTCGTCGTCGTCGGTGACTGCGCGCTCGACGAGAAGCTGACGGCGCAGATGCAGGCCGCGCGCGAGGCGATGGTCAACGCCGCGAAGTACGGTGGCGAGGGAGGACCCGTACAGGTGTACGCGGAGGTGGAGGGCCGTACGGTGTTCGTCTCGGTGCGCGACCGGGGGCCGGGGTTCGACCCCGACGCGGTACCGGAGGACCGCATGGGCGTACGAGAATCGATCGTCGGCCGTATGCAGCGCAACGGAGGGACGGCGCGCCTGCGGTCGGTGCCCGGCGGAGGCACCGAAGTGGAGCTGGAGATGGAGAGGGCGGACGGATGACCGAGCAGACCGACGCAGCCGAAGGGACGGAGCGCCGGGTACGCGTCGTGCTCGTCGACGACCACCGGATGTTCCGCGCGGGTGTGCAGGCCGAGATCGGCAGGACCGAGGAGACGGGCGTCGAGGTCGTCGGCGAGGCCGCCGACGTCGACCAGGCCGTCACCGTGATCACTGCCACCCGTCCCGAGGTGGTGCTCCTCGACGTGCACCTGCCCGGTGGCGGCGGCGTGGAGGTGCTGCGCCGCTGTGCGGGACTGGCGGCGGCCGCCGAGCGGCCCGTCCGCTTCCTGGCGCTGTCCGTCTCGGATGCCGCCGAGGACGTCATCGGGGTGATCCGGGGCGGTGCGCGCGGCTATGTCACCAAGACGATCACCGGTGCCGATCTGGTCGACTCGATCTTCCGGGTGCAGGAGGGCGACGCGGTGTTCTCGCCGCGGCTGGCCGGATTCGTCCTCGACGCCTTCGCCTCCACGGACGCGCCCCCCGTGGACGAGGACCTGGACCGGCTCACCCAGCGCGAGCGCGAGGTGCTGCGGCTGATCGCCCGGGGCTACGCGTACAAGGAGATCGCCAAGCAGCTCTTCATCTCGGTGAAGACGGTGGAGTCGCATGTGTCGGCGGTGCTGAGGAAACTGCAGCTGTCGAACCGGCACGAGCTGACGCGCTGGGCGACGGCACGCCGGCTGGTCTGAGCCCGCGAGCCCCGGTGGAACACCACGAGTCCGGTGAGGACCCGGGGCGGTACCTCCTTCTTGACGTCCTGGTGGCGCGACCCGATCGTCAAGGACGGCACCACGGGGCAGGTTTCCGGCGTCCGCGGCGAGGTCTACGTCCGGCCGCCCCCGCAGTACGACGAACCCGCCTACCGCAACACGAAGTTCCCGGTCGTCGAGCTGCTGCCGGGGTACCCGGGGTCGGCGAAGGCGTGGTTCGCCACGCTCGACGTGCAGGAGCAACTGGGGCCGTTGACGGAGAGCGGCGAGATCGCCCCGTTCACCCTCGTCGCCCCGCGCACGACCCTGCCCCGCCGGGCGACCCCGCCCCGGGCCGCCGGCGAGTCGCGCCCGCACCCCACGGGCCGGCACGATCAGGCGATCCGCGTCGCTCCCGCGTAGGGCATCTGGTCGATCGGCGCGATCCGTACCGGCGCTCCCGGACGAGGGGCGTGGATCATTTGGCCACCACCGATGTACAGACCCACGTGCGAGACGCCGGAGTAGAAGAACACCAGGTCTCCCGGCGCCAGCCGGGACCTCGGAACCCGCTGCCCCGCGTCGATCTGGCTGTACGTGGTGCGCGGCAGCGCCACCCCGGCGGAGCGCCAGGCGGCCTGGGTCAGCCCCGAGCAGTCGAAGGCGGACGGCCCCGTCGCGCCCCAGACGTAGGGCTTGCCGAGGGCCCCGTACGCGTAGGCGACGGCCTGTGCGGCACGGGGGTTGGGCGCGGCGACGGCGGGTCCGGTGCGGACCGTGCCGCGGTCCGCGCGGCCCGCGGCGGTGCCGTCCCGCCCGGCGTGGGCCGCGCGCTCTTCGGCGGTGAGTCGCGCCAGCAGGGCCTGGGCCGCGGCCAGCTTCTTCCGCACCACCGCGCGGTGGTGGGCCACGCGGGCCCGCTGCTCCTCGAACTCGGCCAGCCGCTCACCGGCCTCGGCGCGCACCTGCTCGAGCTCTCTCGTCTGCCGCCGCAGCGCGGCGAGGGCCGCGGTCCGGCGGTCACCGACCCGCTCGGTCAGCTCGGCGCCCGCGAGGTACCGCGCGGGGTCGGAGTCGAGGACGAGCCGCAGGGCGGGATCGAGGCCGCCCGCCCGGTACTGCGCCCTCGCGAAGGAACCCAGCGCGTCGCGGGAGGCGTTCAGGCGCTCCGTGCGCCGGGCGGCCTCGTCGCGGAGTTCCCCGGCCTCCCTCAGCGCCGTATCGGCCTTCTCCTTCGCCCCGTTGTACTTCTCGGTCTCGGCCTCCGCTTCCTGGTACAGCCGGTCGGCTCCGGCCCGGACCTCGTCCGCGGTGGGCACCGGCTCGGCCTGCGCGGCGCCCTCGAAGGCGGTGGTGGTGGCCGCACCGGCGAGCGCGAGAGTGGCGGAGAGGCGTGCGGCGGTGCCGGGAAGCGTGCGCTGCCTGGGCTTGCGGTGCGCTGCCACGAGGGCCTGTCCTTCCGTAGGGGCCCGCCGGTACGGGGACCGGCGGCGGACCGCACAGGGGGAGCGGCCCGCCACCGGCTCTTCCGGCGGGGGCGGCCGGCGGCCGTCCGGGTGCGGACGGTGGTGGAGCCGACCACCTGGGTGAGGACGCTAGAGCTCTCGGTCACCGCGAAGTGGCGCCATGAACGGAATTGGCATGAGAAGGACCGCGTGGGTTCGCTTTGGGACCGTCCGGCTAGGCTCCGGTGCCATGGACGTACTCATCAATGTCTTCGTCGCCCTTCACATCATCGGCATCGCCGCGCTGCTCGGCGGTTTCCTCACGCAGATGAAGGCGATGGGGGCGGGGGCGGCGCGCTTCACGCCCGGGATGCTGCACGGCGCGCTGACCATGCTGGTGACGGGTGTGGCGCTGGTGGGACTGAACCAGGCGGACGGCCAGCCCGTGAACAACCTCAAGATCGGTATCAAGCTCGCCGTGCTCGTGGTGATCCTGGCGCTCGTCTACGTCAAGCGGGACGAGGAGACCGTGGACAAGGGGGTGTTCGCGGCGGTCGGCGGCCTGACCCTGGCGAACGTCCTCATCGCGACCCTGTGGACCTGAGTGGTCCGGGCCCGTGCACGGCTCGCGCCGCAACCCCCTGTCCCGAAGGGCGTCGCGGCGCGAGTGCGTGACTCCGTGGGGCGGTTGTCGTGGGTCACCGGCCCGCGAGAACGCTACGCGGGCCGGACGCTGCCGTGGATCGGCATGTAGTAGATCGACTCCTCGCGGACGTTCGCGCCCGGCTTGGGGGCGTGGATCATCTTGCCGTCGCCGATGTAGATCCCGACGTGGCTGATGTCGTCGTAGAAGAAGACCAGGTCGCCCGGGAGCAGATCGGCCGTCGCCACGCTCTGTCCGGCCTTCACCTGGTCCCAGGTCGTCCGGGGGAGGTCGACGCCCGCCGCGCGCCAGGCGGCCTGGGTGAGCCCGGAGCAGTCGAACGAGCTCGGGCCCGTCGCGCCCCAGACGTACGGCTTGCCGATCTGGGCGCGCGCGAAGGACAGCACCTTCTCGGCCTTGGCCGCGTACGTGCCGCCGGTCGTTCCGGAGGTCGTCCCCGTACCCGAGCCGGATTCCGCGCCGGTGCCCGTCTGTTCGCGCTCCTGCCGCTCACGCTCCTGGAGCTGCCGTTCGGCCTCGGCCTCGGCTTCCGCCTTGGCCCTCGCCTCGGCCTTCCGGCGGGCCTCCTCCTCCTTCTTGCGCTCGAGTTCGGCGAGCCGGGCCCGCTCCTCTGCGGTCAGCTGCGACAGCAGCTCCCGCGCCTCGGCGAGCTTCTTCTGGACGGCCTGCTTCCTGGCGCGCAGCGACTCCTGTGAGTCCGTGAGGGTCTCCAGGCTCCGGGTGGCCTGGGCGCGCTGCTTCGCCGCCTCGGCCCGCTGGGTCTCGTAGTCGGCGATGGCGCCGCGCTGCTGCTCGGTCAGCCGGTCCATCAGTTGTGTCTGGTCGGCGTAGGACTGCGGGTTGTCGGCGAAGAGCAGTGCGGCGGTCGGGGTGACGGCGCCGGTGCGGTACTGGGCGGCCGCGTAGCTGCCGAGGGCGCGCCGGGACTCGTTGAGCGCCTCCGTGCGCTCGGCGGCCTCGTCGAGGGCCCGGTCCACCTTGCGGCGCTGCTGTTCGGCGGACTCCTTCGCCTTGTTGTACTCCTGGGTCGACGAACCCGCCTGGCGGTAGAGGTCGTCGACCTTCTTCTGGACTTCTTCGATGCTGGGCTTCGGGTCGGCTGTCGCATTCTGGGCCGAGAGGAGCGAGACCCCCGCTATCGCGGCCGTCGTGAACCCGACGGCAGGTGTGTTCGTACGTGTGCGGCTGCGCGGCTTGCGGTGCGACGCCAAGGCCGGCATCTCCTTCCGTGGAACGCCTACCGGGTTAGCTGTCGGGTTCGGACGGAACGGAAGGTTTGCCCTACGGACCAGGTGAAACCAGGCCCGATTCACCCCGGTTGTGCTTTCTGAGTGGGTCCCCGGTTCCGAAGTCCTCTGTGAGGAGCACGGATTCGGCGCGGCTGCCCGGCCGACGTGGTTCGTCGAAGGGGGTACGGGCCGCCTGGGCGAGCACGCTAGCCAAAGTGTGGTGCTGCTGTGAAGGAGAGTGGTCGATATGCCCGATACATTTTCGTGACCTTGGCGCTATGTGTCCGTGTCATGACTGGAGGTGTCCGATGGTGATTCCCGCGAAGGCGGCGGCGGGCTGTCCGTGGGGCCGCCTAGACTCGGAGAGCGATGAGCAGCCTCTTTGACGACAGTTTCCTGGCGGACCTCCAGCGCACCCCGGCCCCGGAGGACCCCCCGCCACCGGAGGACGACGAGCACCTGCCCGCGGACGAGGTCCCGCACGACCTCTTCGAGGGCAGGTTCGACGTGCCCCCGTCCGGGGACGCCCACTACCGCAACGGGGCCCCGCGCCCCGTCATCGACCCGGCGGCCCTGCTCGACGGGCTGAACGAGCAGCAGCGCGCCGCCGTCGTCCACACGGGATCGCCGCTGCTCATCGTCGCCGGCGCCGGCTCCGGCAAGACCCGGGTGCTGACCCACCGGATCGCCCATCTGCTGGCGACCCGCGACGTCCACCCCGGCCAGATACTGGCCATCACCTTCACCAACAAGGCCGCGGGCGAGATGAAGGAGCGCGTCGAGCAGCTCGTCGGCCCACGCGCCCGCGCCATGTGGGTCTCCACCTTCCACAGCGCGTGCGTCCGCATACTGCGCCGGGAGAGCAAGAGGCTCGGCTTCACGTCGTCCTTCTCGATCTACGACGCCGCCGACTCCAAGCGGCTGATGGCACTGGTCTGCCGCGATCTGGACCTCGACCCGAAGCGGTACCCGCCGAAGTCGTTCAGTGCCAAGATCTCGAACCTGAAGAACGAGCTGATCGACGAGGAGACCTTCGCCGACCGGGTTGGTGGGGGGACCGCCCAGGCCGAAGGCTCCGGGGGAGGTTTCGAGAAGACGCTGGCCGAGGCGTACCGGATGTACCAGGCACGCCTCCGCGAGGCCAACGCGCTGGACTTCGACGACATCATCATGACCACGGTCCATCTGCTCCAGGCGTTCCCGGACGTCGCCGAGCACTACAGGCGCCGGTTCCGCCATGTCCTGGTCGACGAGTACCAGGACACCAACCACGCCCAGTACACGCTCGTGCGCGAGCTGGTCGGGACGGGCTACGACGACCTCGGCCCCGCCGAGCTGTGCGTGGTGGGCGACGCCGACCAGTCGATCTACGCGTTCCGCGGCGCCACGATCCGCAACATCCTCCAGTTCGAGGAGGACTACCCGGACGCGACCACGATCCTGCTCGAGCAGAACTACCGCTCGTCCCAGACGATCCTCTCCGCCGCCAACGCCGTGATCGAGCGCAACGAGAGCCGTCGTCCCAAGAACCTGTGGACGAACGCGGGCGCCGGAGCGCACATCACCGGCTACGTCGCGGACACCGAGCACGACGAGGCCCAGTTCGTCGCCGACGAGATCGACCGGCTGACGGACGCGGGCGAGGCCAGGGCCGGGGACGTTGCGGTCTTCTACCGGACCAACGCCCAGTCCCGTGTCTTCGAGGAGATCTTCATCCGCGTCGGCCTGCCGTACAAGGTCGTCGGCGGGGTGCGCTTCTACGAACGCAAGGAGGTCCGCGACGTCCTCGCGTACCTCCGGGTCCTCGCCAACCCCGAGGACAACGTGCCGCTGCGGCGGATCCTGAACGTCCCGAAGCGCGGCATCGGCGAGCGCGCCGAGGCGATGGTCGACGCGCTCGCCCTGCGGGAGAGGATCACGTTCCCGCAGGCGCTGCGCCGCGTCGACGAGGCGTACGGCATGGCCGCGCGCTCCGCCAACGCCGTGAAGCGCTTCAACACGCTCATGGAGGAGCTGCGCACGATCGTCGACTCGGGCGCGGGTCCCGCGGTCGTGCTGGAGGCCGTGCTGGAGCGGACCGGCTACCTCGCCGAACTGCAGGCATCCACCGACCCCCAGGACGAGACCCGTATCGAGAACCTCCAGGAACTCGCTGCGGTGGCCCTGGAGTTCGAGCAGGATCGGGGCGCCGAGGAGGGGACGGGCACGCTCGCCGAGTTCCTGGAGCAGGTCGCGCTGGTCGCCGACTCCGACCAGATCCCCGACGAGGACGAGGAGGGCAGCGGCGTCATCACGCTGATGACCCTGCACACGGCGAAGGGCCTGGAGTTCCCCGTCGTGTTCCTCACCGGCATGGAGGACGGCGTCTTCCCGCACATGCGGGCGCTCGGTCAGACCAAGGAGCTGGAGGAGGAGCGCCGTCTGGCGTACGTGGGGATCACCCGTGCCCGCGAGCGCCTCTACCTGACGCGTTCATCGATGCGCAGCGCCTGGGGTCAGCCCGCCTACAACCCGCCCTCGCGCTTCCTCGAGGAGATCCCGGACGCTCACCTGCAGTGGAAGCGGACGGGCCCGGTGGCGGCGCCCGCGGGGCCCACGTCCGGCATCGCCTCGGCGCTCTCGTCGTCCCGCTCCCGCTCCGGTCCTTCGGGGTTCGCCACCCGGCGGACGACGGACAAGCCCGTGATCGCCCTGGCCGTGGGCGACCGCGTCACCCACGACCAGTTCGGGCTGGGGACGGTGATGGCGGTGACGGGCTCGGGTGCGGACGCCCAGGCCACGATCGACTTCGGCGACGCCAAGCCGAAGCGGCTGCTGCTGAGGTACGCGCCGGTGGAGAAGCTCTGACGGTCTGAGAGAGGTCGGCATCCGCTGCGATCCGCTGCGATCTGCGGCGAGCACGGGGGCGCCGCGGGGCCCTGCGGCGGTCGCCGGCGTGCCCGCGGGGCCGGGCCGCCGCGGCGCGCGCAGGGTGCGGTGGACGGCGCGCCCGGCCCGGTCCGGCGGGTGCGGGCGGGCCCGTGGGTGCGGCGGGTACCGGCAGGCTCGACCGGGTCCGAAGGGCGCGGCGGTGGGCGACGGGTTCGCGCGAGGCCGGGCCGGCGGAGTGACGGTCCGGGCCGGAGGCTCAGGGGCGGTCGCAGAAAGGCGCACGTCCGGCCGGTTGGTTCGGGCCGGCCGGGTCCTGCGCACCGGCGGAGCCGGCTGGATCGGATCAGGTCGGGCTGAGACCGTGGCTGCGCAGCCACGACAGCGGGTCGATCGCGGACCCTCCGCCGGGCCGAACCTCGAAGTGCAGATGCGGGCCGGTCGAGTTGCCCGAGTTGCCCGAATAGGCGATGACTTCGCCTGCCTTGACCTTGCCGGAACGGATCTTGGTGCTGCTCAGATGGCAGTACCAGGTCTCCGTGCCGTCGGCGGCGGTGACGATGGCCATGTTGCCGTAGGCGCTGTTCCACTGCGTCCGCACGGTGCCGTCGGTCGCGGCCATCACCGGCGTCCCGTACGAGACGGGGAAGTCGATTCCGGTGTGCATGGACATCCAGTTGACGCCGGCCTGGCCGTAGTAGGCACTGAGGCCGTGCTGGGCGACGGGGAGGGCGAACTTGGGACGCAGCCGCTCCCGGAGGGCGGCCTCCTCCTCGCGCTTCTTGCGCTCCGCCTCCTGCCGGGCCTTGAGGTCGATGCGTTCCTGGGTCCGGCTCGCGCGGTCGCCGAAGTCGCGGGCGTCGGCGCTGAGCGCGGCGAGCTGGGTGTCGAGCGCGTTGTTCGCGGCGACCGGCTCGACGGACGACGGATCGGCTGCCGTGACCGCGGTGTTGTCGTCCTTCTGCTGCTCGCCGTCGGTGAGTCCGCCGACCGAGGCCGCCGCGACACCGGCGACCCCCATCACACAGACGGAAGGCACGGCCACGGTGAGGAGCGCGGAGCGCTTGGCGGGAGTGCGGCGGCGGCCGCGGGCGCCGCCGGCCCTGCGCACGGGGCGGGCCGAGGCGGCGGAGAGGGTGACTGCGGGTGCCGCGACGGTGGCGGCGCCGGCGATCATCTCGGCTTCGTGGTCGTGTCCGTAATCCGGTTCCCCGTCGTACGCGTGCTCCGGCCCGTACTCGGAGTGTTCCGGGTGGTCGGAGTGCTCCGTTGCGGAATCGGGCGCGGCCTCGCCCCCGAAGCCCGGCTCGGTGTCGTGCCCGGCTTCGGTCCCGTAGCCGGACGCGGTGCCGGGCTGTGTCTCGTGCGAGGTGCCGAACTCGGCCGCGGTGGGGAACTGTTCTGGAACGAAGGCCGCGGGGGGATCGTGCTGCTCCCCGTACGCCGGGTACTCGGAGTGCCCGGATCCGGGCAGCTGCCCGGTGTGGTCGCCGTACTGCGGGTGGACGGCGGTGGCGTCGGCGCCGGCCGAGTTCCACGCGGTGGCGTCGTAGGCGCCGGTCTCGTACGACGTCGCCGCGCCGTAGCCGGCCGTGGTCCACTGGCCGCTCGCGTCGTAGGGCTGCGCCGCGTTCTCGAACTGCGCCGCCGTGAACTGCCCCGCCTCGTTCCAGGCGTTGGCGTCCCACTGGCCGGTGGTGTCGTACTGCGCGGCGTCGTACTGCGCTGCGTCGAAATGCGTTGCGTCGTACTGCTGCCCGTACGCATGCTGGGGGTTGCCGTAGGCGTCCTGGCCCGTCGGGGAAGCGGAGGACCACTGCGTCGCGTCGTACTGGCCGCTGTGGGCGAGGTGGGCGTCCTCGTAACTGCCCGGCATGGCGCCGAAGAGCGGGTCGGTGTCGAAGCTGCCGGTGGCGTACGCGTCGTACCCGGCGTGGGGGTGCTGGTCGTTCACCAACTTCTCTCTCGCCTCGGCAGCAGGACCAGGGTCTGGGGGGCCGCCCCGCACGGGGGGTCCCAGAGGCAACGCAGTGGCGCGACTGTACCCGGCGGTATGCGACGCCGACAATCTTCGGCAGGTTTTGCGGAAGCGGGAAACGGGCATTCGGCCGTGTTTCGGCGGACTGCGGGCAGAGCTTTGGCCTTACGTTCGATCGTTGTTCGACTTCAGGCCACGGAAACGGCACCGGGCGACTCGGCTTCCGCGTCGGATGCCTCGAGCGCCTCGTGGATGCCCGCCGCGACTGCCGGGTGGACCGGCAGCGCGAGATGTCCGATACCGCTCACGCGGACGTTCCGCACGATCAGATCCGGATGTTCCAGCTGTGCGGTCTCCAGCGGGACCATGATCTGGTCCAGATCGCTCCAGAAGCTGACGAACCTGGTCAGGCAGCCGGGCGCGGGCAGCCGCAGCTCCTCGATCACGGCCGAGTCCGGGCGCATCTGGCGCACGATGGGGTGCGCACTGGCGAGCGGGGCGACACGCGTGCCCGCGTGGGGCGTGCCGAGCGTGACGAGCGTCCGGACCCGGCGGTCGCCCCCGAGTCGCTGGACGTAGTACCGCGCGATGAGACCGCCGAGGCTGTGGCCGACGATGTCGACCCGCTGCCGCCCGGTGCGTGCGCAGATCTCCTCGACATGGCGGCCCAGCAGCTCGGCGGCGGTCCGGATGTCGCACGTCAGCGGTGAGTAGTTGAGCGACTCCACATGGCGCCCGCCCCGGCGTGCCAGGGACCGCCGCAGCAGGACGAACACGGACCGGTTGTCCACGAAGCCGTGGAGCAGCACGGCCGGCGGGTACGGGGGTGACTGTGCCGGGAACGCCGGGAGCGTGGGGGAGTCCGGGCCGCCGCCGGGTGTCTCGGCGTCCGGGGAACCGGGGGGCGGTGGTCCGTCGAGCTGCGGGGCTGTTCCGAGGTGCGGTGATCCGCCGACGTGCGGCGAACCGGTGGCGGGGCCGGGGGAGCGGCGTTCCGGAAACAGGCCGGAGGGGTAAACGATCATGTGCGCGGTGAGGATGGCCAGCTCCAGGGCAGTGGCACGCAGCAGGGCGACCGGCATCGTCATCCGCAAGAGCGGCAGGAACCCCATGGCCCGACCTCCCGACTGGCGCACGGGGGCGCGGCTCCGTCCCCCGTGTGCCCTCATGGGGCTGCCCACGGCGCCGACCGCCGGGCCGCACGGCTGGCGGCACGGTGAACACGGCGACCGAACAGCGGCTCCCTCGCGGCGTCCCGGCTGCGGCCCGAGGCCCTCCGGCGGGTACGGCGCGTAGCGAATATGTCCCAAGTGTGATTTCCCCCTCGCCGTCCACCGCGAAACGGCGGCTTGCGGGATGCTGTAGATCTGTGGATAACGTTCGTTCACCTCCCGGGCCCGCTTCGGCACGGGGCGCGGCACGGGATCCGTGCCACGACGGCACACAGCGCGTCGATCGGCGCGGCTGGGTGCCAATGAGGGCACAGTGCCCATGGCGGCACAGTCGGTATGTGGAGGCAGTGATGGGTGTGACCGGTCCGATCCGCGTGGTGGTGGCCAAGCCGGGTCTCGACGGCCACGATCGCGGCGCGAAGGTGATCGCACGAGCCCTGCGGGACGCCGGTATGGAGGTCATCTACACCGGGCTGCACCAGACCCCCGAGCAGATCGTCGACACCGCGATCCAGGAGGACGCCGACGCGATCGGCCTCTCCATCCTCTCCGGCGCGCACAACACGCTCTTCGTGAAGGTGCTCGAACTGCTCAAGGAGCGGGACGCGGAGGACATCAAGGTCTTCGGCGGCGGGATCATTCCCGAGGCGGACATTCCTCCGCTGAAGGAGAAGGGCGTCGCGGAGATCTTCACCCCGGGAGCGACGACGGCGTCGATCGTCGACTGGGTCAACGCGAACGTCCGCCAGGCGGTGTAGGCCCGCACGGCGGGACGGCGGCACCGCGGGAGCCGCTCCTCCTCCGCCCTTGGGCGCGGCGGCCGTTGCGTCGCACCTGGGGCGGCGACATGGCCGTGCCGTTGCCCTTCGGTGCCGGCGGCCGCGCCGGAGCGCTTCGGCGCGGGGCCGGGTCCTCGACCGACGGAGGGGCCCGGAGGGAAGCGAGGCGCCCGGCCGCCGCGCGCAACGAAGCGCCCGGGCACCGCTCGTGGAACGCGGCGCGCGAAGCAGCGGTCCGGGAGGTACGACGCCCGGCCGCCGCAAGCGATGCGCCACCGTGCCCGCGGCGATCCGCGGGGCTACGCCGAGAGCTCGGTGTGCATCTCCGCGCGGAGCCTGAGCGTCGCGACCAGTCGCCGGAAGGCTTCGGACCAGTAGCTGCCCGCCCCCGGTGACGCCCCTTCGGGCTCGTCCGGGACGGCCGTGAGGAGTTCCAGCCGGCGCGCCTCGACGGGATCGAGGCAGCGCTCGGCGAGGCCCATGACTCCGCTGAAGCTCCACGGGTAGTTCCCCGCGTCCCGTGCGATGTCCAGCGCGTCGACGACGGCGCGGCCGAGCGGCTCCGCCCACGGCACCGCGCAGACGCCGAGCAACTGGAAGGCCTCGGACAGTCCGTGCGCGGAGATGAACCCGGCGACCCACCCGGCTCGCTCCTCCGCCCGGAGCGTCGCGAGAAGCTTGGCACGCTCGCCGAGCGAGGACGTCCCGGGGCCGGTCGCGGGCGGCTGGGAGGGCGCCCCCAGCAGTGCCCGGGCCCACAGCGCGTCGTGCTGCCGCACAGCGGCCCGGCACCAGGCGGCGTGCAGTTCGTCGCCCCAGCCGTCGGCGACCGGCAGCGCGACGATCTCCTTCGGCGTCCGCCCGCCCAGCCGCTCCGGCCAGGTGGCGAGCGGGGTCGCCTCCACCAGCTGCCCGAGCCACCAGGACCGTTCGCCACGTCCGGAGGGAGCGGTCGGGACGACTCCGTCATGCTCCATCCCGGCGTCGCACTCGTGCGGGGCCTCGACGGCGATCGTCGCGACGGCCGCCGTGCGGTCCAGGGAGACGCAGCAGGCCGCTCGCGCCGCCATCCGCCCCGCGAGCGCGGAACCCGGCAGCGCGGACAGCAGCTCGGCCGCCGTCGCCCGGACGTTGCGGCTGCGGTCGGACAGGGCCTGGTCCAGGAAGGGCTCGTCCGCGTCGGACAGTTCGGTGCGCAGCGAATCCAGGAACAGCAGCCGGTCCTCCGCGCGCTCGGTCGCCCAGGTCTCCGCCAGCAGCGCCACCGCGGCCGCCGGGTCGTGGGCGCGCAGCGACCCGAGCAGCGAGACCCGTTCCGCGAACAGGCCCTCCTCCCACAGCCGGCGGACGGCCTGGCCGTCCCCGGGCGCGGGCAGGGCCGGGCCGGCCGCCGTGCCGCGGAGGGCGAACCTCCACTCGGGGTTGAGGCCGGCGAGCCAGATGCCGCGCGGCCCTGCGAAGCGCAGCGCGGAGGTGCGCAGATCGGTGCGGGCGCGGGCGGCGTCCAGCAGCGCGGGCAGTAGGGACGCCGGGGCGCGGTAGCCGCGGTCGTTGGCGGCGGCCAGCCACTGCGGCAGGAGTTCCGTCAGATCCGGCGCGGCTCCCCGCCGGCCTCCGGAGCCCGCGGGGGCGGCTCGGTCCGCGAGCAGTGCGGCCAGCCGCCGGTGGGCCGGCTCGGGCAACTCCCGCCGGTCGTCCGGCGGCGCGGGCTCCGGCCGGGGCCGGGCCGCCGCGGGCCGCAGCCCGGCTCGCCGTCGCACCGTGTGCACCGCGGCGGCGTCGAGCAGTGCGACGGGCGCCTCGCGGCCGGGCGCCAGGACGTCTGCCGGCGGGGTGCGCCGGTCGGTGCCGAGCAGCGCGGAGGTGACGAGCTCGTCCCAGGCGTTCGTGCGGATGCTGGACATCGTTGCCTCCCGGGGCGTTTCAGGTGAGCGTGACCGTCTCGGGGCTGTCGCCGGACCAGGCAGCCAGCGGCGCGAAGCCGCGGTGGCCGCACTCGCCGAAGACCGTGACCGGCCCGCCGCCGGAGAGCGCGACGAGCCTCCACAGCCCGGGCCGGGACCGTGCTGCCGGTATGACCGGCAGCGCCTGCGGCCCTCCGGCGTCGGCCAGTTGCCAGCCGTCCTCCGAGGGCACGGGTACGACCCCCCGCAGAGTGACCGGCCACGAGTCCAGCCAGGGATCGTCGCGCAGCGCCTGCCCGTACGCGGCGGTCGCGTCCGCCACCGAGCCGCCCGGTGGTGGTGCCTCGATGGGCACCGTGCCGCCGAACCGCTCGCGCAGTTCGGCCCGCAGCTGTCCCGCGCCCTGGTGCGGCACGATCTCGGCGTCGACCACGAACCCCGGGGGCAGGGCGAGCTGCGGTGCCCGTCCGGCCGCGCCGAAGGAGAGAAGCAGGGCCGTGCGGCCCGTCTCCCGCCCGTGCAGCCAGATCCGGCGGGTGGTCAGTCTGGCGTCCGCGGAGTCGTACTGCGCGAGGACCATCCAGTCGTCCCGGACCACCGGGCCCTCGGCGGGCGCGGTCAGGCCGACCCGGGCGCGCACGGTGGCGGCGAGTGGTTCCGGAAGCCGGTCGATCCCGAGCCACGCGCGGTCGAGGAGGTGCACCAGCGCGGCCTCCTCCAGCAACCGCACCGGCCACCCCTGACCGGAACCGGGTACGGCACCCAACTCCCTGACCCGTGCGGCCAGTCCGGGGGCCTGGGCGTCGACCATGCGTGCGGCGGTCTCCTCCCAGAGTCCGTAGCCGGGCCGCTCCGCGGAGGCCAGTCCGCCGCGCAGCAGGTCCGCGAGCCGTTGCTCCAGCTCCGTCGCGCCGGCGGTGATGCGGGCGGCCCTGCGCTCAGCCCTGCGTCTGGCGGCCTCCGGGTCGGCTGCCCTCGCGGGCCGGTCCTCCGCGGCTCCGCGCCCCTGCTCCGCCGCCCGCCTGCTGCGGTCCGCGAGCCACTCACCGGCCCAGCCGGGCACGTCGACGTCGCGGACGGCCTCCGCGTCGCCCGCCCAGAGCAGCAACAGCCCCAGCGCGTGCTTGCACGGGAACTTCCGGCTCGGGCAACTGCACTTGTACGCCGGGCCGGTCGTGTCCACCACCGTCCGGTACGGCCTGCTGCCACTGCCCTTGCACAGACCCCAGACGGCACCGGTGCCGCTGCTGCCCGTACCGGACCACGGCGCGGTCGCGCCGAGTTCGCCGCCCGCCCTGCGTGAGGTGGCGTCAGGAGCCAGGGCCAGCACCTGTTCCACCGTCCAGCGCACCCCCTGCTGATTCATGGGGACGACGCTAGGGGGCGGCACTGACAATCACCCTGACCTGGTGGTTCACAGCGGCGGTCACGACTTGACCCTGCTTCCTCTTTGCGATTCGCTGCGGGTCGCCAACCGACGATCCAGGGGGATCCGCATGAACAGAAGCGTCCGTACAGCCGTGTGCGCACTCGCCGCAGCCGGCCTCGCCGTCGGCCTCACCGCCTGTTCCGAGGCCGCGGACGAGGCCGTCGACCGGGTCGACCAGGCGGTGGGCGAGACGTACCAGGTCACCTACGAGGTCACGGGTGAGGGCGTCGACTCGATCGACTACCACGCCGACGGCGGCACGGCGATGGAGCCCGAGATCGAGACCGTGCAGAAGCCCGAACTCCCGTGGAAGAAGACCGTGACGCTGAGGGGCATCACGCCGCCCGCCGTCATGCCGGTCGCGGTGGACGCCGCGGGCGCCGAGGTCACCTGCTCCATCACGTACAAGGGCGAGGTCATCAAGGAGTCGAAGGGCGAGGGGATCGCGACCGCCGGCGGCTGCGTCGCGGTCTCGCCGATCGCCCGGTGACCCCGCTCGCGGCCCGCTGACTTCGGCCTCCGCCGGTGGCGGCGGGCCGTTGTCAGTGGGATGGTGCACGGTGGGTCCCACACCCGGTCGAACGATCTGGAGGGGGACCCATGACCGTGCCCGAACCCACCGCGGAGTCCGGTGCCTCGGCCCTGCGCCCGCACGCCGAGGCCGCGTTCGCCGGCGAGCTCGCGGCACTGGCCGGGGCGGACGACCGGCCGCGCCCGGCCCGCTGGCGGCTCTCGCCGTGGGCCGTGGCCACCTATCTGCTCGGCGGCACGCTGTCCGACGGCACGGTGATCACCCCGAAGTACGTGGGCCCGCGCCGGATCGTCGAGGTCGCCGTCACGACGCTCGCCACCGACCGGGCGCTGCTCCTCCTCGGTGTGCCCGGCACGGCCAAGACCTGGGTGTCCGAGCACCTGGCCGCGGCGGTCAGCGGGGACTCCACGCTGCTGGTGCAGGGCACGGCCGGCACCCCGGAGGAGGCGGTCCGGTACGGGTGGAACTACGCCCGGCTGCTCGCCCACGGGCCGAGCCGCGACGCCCTCGTGCCCAGCCCGGTGATGCGGGCCATGGCCGACGGCATGACCGCGCGGGTCGAGGAGCTCACCCGCATCCCGGCGGACGTGCAGGACACGCTCATCACGATCCTGTCGGAGAAGACGCTCCCGATCCCGGAACTGGGGGAGGAGGTGCAGGCGGTCCGCGGGTTCAACCTCATCGCCACCGCCAACGACCGCGACCGCGGCGTCAACGACCTGTCCAGTGCGCTGCGCCGCCGGTTCAACACCGTGGTCCTGCCGCTGCCCGCGACCGCCGAGGCGGAGGTCGACATCGTGTCCCGGCGCGTGGACCAGATGGGACGTTCGCTGGACCTGCCGGCGGCGCCCGAGGGCATCGACGAGATCCGCCGGGTCGTCACGGTCTTCCGCGAACTGCGGGACGGCGTCACGTCGGACGGGCGCACCAGGCTCAAGTCCCCCTCGGGGACGCTCTCCACCGCGGAGGCGATCTCCGTCGTCACCGGCGGGCTGGCACTCGCCGCACACTTCGGCGACGGAGTGCTGCGGCCCGGCGACGTGGCCGCCGGGATACTGGGGGCCGTCGTCCGGGACCCGGCCGCGGACGGGATGGTCTGGCAGGAGTACCTGGAGACGGTCGTCCGCGAGCGGGACGGCTGGAAGGACTTCTACCGCGCCTGCCGCGAGGTGAGCGCATGACGGCGCCCACGGCGCACCCGCCCCGGGCGGCCGCGGACTCCCGACCCCCGGACCGGGTGTGGCCCTGCGCGGGGCCGATGGTGCTCGGCGTGCGGCACCACGGCCCGGGGTCCGCCGGGGCGGTGCTGGCCGCGCTGGACGCGGCGGAGCCGCGAGCCGTGCTGATCGAAGGCCCCCCGGAGGGAGACGCGTTGCTGCCGCTCGCGGCCGACGAGGCCATGGTGCCGCCCGTGGCCCTCCTCGCCCACGCCGTGGACGATCCGGGACGCGCAGCGTTCTGGCCGTTCGCCGAGTTCTCCCCGGAGTGGGTGGCGATCCGCTGGGCACTGGCGCACGACGCGACCGTGCGGTTCATCGACCTGCCCGCGGCGCACTCCCTCGCGGCGGCCGCCGACCCTTCGTGGGGCGACGAGGAGGACGTCGTGGGCGGCGAGGAGCCCACGCTCCGCGTCGACCCGATCGGCGCGCTCGCCGAGGCCGCCGGGTACGACGACCCGGAGCGCTGGTGGGAGGACGTCGTCGAGCACCGCGGTGGGCCGGACCCGAGGGGCCGCGCGGGTCCGGCGGACGGCTTTCTCGCGCCGTTCGCCGCCATCGGCGAGGCCATGGCCGCCCTCCGCGAGCGGTACGGGCACGGCGGTCACCCCCGCGACCTCGTCCGGGAGGCCCATATGCGGATCCGGTTGCGGGCGGCGCGCAGGGAGTTCGGGGACGAGGTGGCCGTCGTCTGCGGTGCCTGGCACGTGCCGGCGCTGACGGCCCGGTCCACCGCCACCGCGGACCGCGCCCTCCTGAAGGGCCTGCCGAAGGTCAGGACCGAGACGACCTGGGTGCCCTGGAGCCACCGCAGGCTCACCCGCCTGGGAGGACCCGCGGGGCGAGGTTCCGGGGGAGGGTACGGCGCGGGCGTCGAATCGCCCGGCTGGTACGCCCATCTCTTCGGCGCCCCGGACCGGCCCGTCGAGCGCTGGATGACCAAGGTGGCAGGGCTGCTCAGGGAGGAGGGCCGGACGGTGTCCTCCGCCCACGTCATCGAGGCGGTCCGGCTCGCCGGGACGCTCGCGGCCGTGCGCGACCGTCCGCTGGCGGGACTGGGGGAGACGACCGACGCGGTCCGGGCCGTGATGTGCGACGGCTCGGACGTGCCCCTCGCCCTGGTCCGGGACAGGCTGGTCGTCGGCGACGTCCTCGGCGAGGTCCCGGACACCGCGCCCGCGGTGCCGTTGCAGCGCGATCTGGCGCGCCTCCAGCGCGCTCTGCGGCTCGGACCGGAACCGGCCGAGCGGGAGCTGGAGCTCGATCTCCGAAAGGACAACGACGCGGCGCGCAGCCGGCTGCTGCACCGGCTGCGGCTCCTCGGCGTGGGCTGGGGCCGCCCGGCGGCGGGCCGCGGTTCGACCGGCACCTTCCGTGAGACCTGGCTGCTGCGTTGGGAACCCGAGCTGTACGTCAGGGTCGCGGAGGCGGGCGTCTGGGGCACCACGGTGCTCTCCGCGGCCACCGCCAAGGCGGAGTCCGAGGCTGTCTCGGTGACGGCACTGACCGAGGTCACCTCCCTCGCCGAGCGCTGTCTGCTCGCCGAACTCCCCGACGCGCTGCCCGTGGTGATGAGGGCGCTCGCGGACCGGGCCGCGCTCGACGCGGACGCGGGCCGTCTCGCGGACGCCCTGCCGGCGCTCGCCCGCTCGCTGCGCTACGGGGACGTGCGCGCGACGGACACCGCCTCCCTCGGCGAGGTGGCGGCCGGGCTCGCCGAACGCATCTGCGCCGTGCTCCCGCCCGCGTGCGCCGGACTCGACGCCGACGCCGCGGCCGGGATGCGCGCCCGCCTCGACGGCGTGCACTCCGCGATCGGACTGCTTCCGCGGTCCGGGGAGCTGGGCGGCCGCTGGGCGGATGTGCTGGGCGGGCTCGTCCTGCGGGACGCCGTGCCCGGGCTGATACGGGGGCGTGCGGCCCGGCTGCTGCTGGACGACGGCCGCCTCGCCCAAGGGGAGGCGGCACGGCTGATGGGGCTCGCCCTGTCGCGCGGTACCGCGCCCGCCGAGGCCGCGGCCTGGATCGAGGGCTTCGTCGGCGGTGCGTCGGGGGGCGGGGTGCTCCTCGTCCACGACGAGCGTCTCCTCGGGCTGGTCGACGCCTGGCTGACGTCGGTCCCGGCCGACGCCTTCACGGCCGTTCTCCCGCTGCTGCGCCGCACGTTCTCGGCGTTCGAACCGGGTGTGCGCCGCACCCTCGGCGAGTTGGCGCGGCAGGGGCGGACCGCCGGCGGGCCGGTGCGCGCGGACACCGGGGTGACGGGGTTCGGGGCCGGTGCCGACGAACGGCGCGCCGACGCGGTGCTGCCCGTTCTGCGACTGATTCTGGAGGGGGAGCGGGCATGAGTGCGACGGACGCGACGGCGGGGTCCATGCCGGCGGGGAGGGCGTCCGACGAGAGGCTGCGGCGCTGGCGGCTGGTGCTCGGCGGGGGACCGGCGGACGGCACGGGCCGCGCCCTGACGGGCACGGACGCAGCCGTGGACGGCGCGCTGTCCTCGCTCTACGGACCCGGCGAGGGCAAGGAGAGGCGCGCCGGCAGGCGTTCGGCCGGGCTGGAGGGCTCCGCCCCCTCCGTCGCACGCTGGCTCGGAGACATCCGTACGTACTTCCCGAACTCCGTGGTCCAGGTCATGCAGCGGGACGCCATCGACCGGCTCGGACTGTCCACGCTGCTGCTGGAGCCGGAGATGCTGGAGGCCGTCGAGGCGGACGTCCATCTCGTCGGCACGCTCCTGTCGCTCGACAAGGCGATTCCGGAGACGACGAAGGAGACCGCCCGCGCGGTCGTCCGGAAGGTGGTCGAGGACCTGGAGAAGCGGCTGGCGACGCGCACCCGCGCGACCCTCACGGGCGCGCTCGACCGCAGCGCGCGCATCAGCCGGCCGCGGCACCGGGACATCGACTGGGACCGCACGATCCGGGCGAACCTCGCGAACTATCTTCCCGAGCACGGCACGGTGGTGCCCGAGCGCCTCATCGGCCACGGCCGTGCGTCGAGGTCGGTCGGGAAGGACGTCGTCCTGTGCGTCGACCAGTCCGGGTCGATGGCGGCGTCCGTCGTCCACGCCGCGGTGTTCGGCGCGGTGCTGGCCTCCATGCGGTCGATCGCGACCCGGCTCGTCGTCTTCGACACCTCGGTGGTCGACCTGACGGACCAACTGGACGACCCGGTGGACGTCCTGTTCGGCACCCGGCTCGGCGGCGGTACGGACATCAACCGCGCGCTCGCGTACTGCCAGTCGCGGATCACCCGGCCGACCGACACAGTCGTCGTGCTGATCAGCGATCTCTACGAGGGCGGTGTCCGCGACGGGATGCTGAAGCGGGTGGCGTCGATGAAGGCGTCGGGGGTGCAGTTCGTCGCCCTGCTCGCGCTCTCCGACGAGGGAGCGCCCGCGTACGACCATGACCACGCGGCGGCTCTGGCGGCCCTGGGCGCCCCGGCGTTCGCGTGCACGCCCGACCTCTTCCCCGAGGTCATGGCTGCCGCGATCGAGAAGCGGCCGCTCCCGGTGCCGGCCGACATATGAGAGCGGACCCCAGGTCACCGTGCATACCGGACAAGGCGACTCATCGGTAACAAGGGACTTGCGTAACCCTGGGAGACTCGTGCGAGCATCGTCGTCGTTGCCCCCGGAGGGGCATGTTCCGCGACTGGGAGGGCTCGCCCCATTTCGACTGTCACCGCTGCCGAGACCCCTGCCGCCGGGCGCCCTGCGCGCCGCGCGGCCGGGCGGTACGCGGTGCGCGCCGCCAAGGTGTTGCTCCTCCTCGGCGGGCTCGTGGTGCTGGGATTGGTCCTCGGCGGCCGGGCCCACGCGGCGGAACGGCCCGGAGTGCCCGCGGGGGCGTCGCCGGCCGGCCCGGTAAGCCAACTGCACGACGACACCCGGTCCGTCGCCGGGGAAGCGGTGAACGGGGCGCTGCGTCCGGTCGCCGAGGGCACCGAGCGCACCGCGCGCGACGTGGTGCGGCCGGCCGTCGAGCCCGTGGTGGAGCAGGCCGTCCGGCCCGTCCTCCGTCCCGTCGCGGAGACCGTCGACGATGTGGTCACCGAGGCGACGGAGCCCGTCGCCGACGTGGTCGGCGAGGCCGTGGTGGGCGCCGCCGCACGGCCGCTGCCCGCCCCGGCGCCCGAGTGGCCCGGCGATGGCTCCCGGCCCGTCCCCGGACTCGATCTGCCCGGTGGCGGTGCCCAGTACGGCCCCCGGACCGGGCCCCGGCACGGCGTCGCCCTCGCGGACGCGCCCGGAAGCGAACGGTCGACCGCCGCCGCGCGCCGCTCGGGCCCCGTGGGCGTCCAGCAGTTCGGGCCGTTCCACGACGTCCGTGCACTCGCCCAAGCCATTCTCGACGACCGCTCGCCGGTCCTGGCCGACGGCCCCGGCGACGTCCCCTTCCCGCGGTACCCGGGCCGTTCCCCGGCCACGCCGCACGGCGCCGCCGTGCTGCAGACCGCCGGCGACAGCCATACGCCCCGCCCCGGTGACCAGCCCGCGGCCTGGTTCCAGGAGGCACCGGCGTCCGCGCTCCTGCCCGGTTCCGGGCAGCCCGAGGCCGCTTCCGGCGTGCCCGACCGACGGCGCGAGATTCCCGAATTCCCCGGATAGGGCAGGCCCTTCCCCCTGCCCGAGACCTGCCGCGCGGGGGCGGAGCAGGTCTGCCCTATCCCTCGGAATTCGAAGGACTCTCCCGATCATGAACAAGAACATCCGCCGCTCCATAGCCGTCGCCGCCGGCGCCGCGGGCATGTGGGCCGTCGGCACCGCCGCCGCGGCGGCCGACGAACTCCCCTCGTTCTCCCTCTCCACCACCGACAAGGCCGCCGACTCCGTCGAGGACACGACCGCCGAGGTCACCCAGGCACCGGCCGTCGCCGCCGCCACAGGCGAGGTGAGGGAGGCAGCGGCCAGCACCGCCGGCACCGCCGCCGCCACCGCCGGACAGGCGGAGGGCGCCGTGCGGGAGGCCGCCCAGACCCCGGTCCTCACCACCGCGGACCAGGCACGTCAGTACGCCGAGGGTGAGGTGGCCGACGCCGGCGCCGAGATCGACTACCTCTTCGGCCCGCTGTCCTCCTTCGCGCCGGAACTGGTGGACCGCGCCCCGGAAACCGTCCAGGGCCACGCCCGGGGCGCGGTCGCCCACGCCACTCCCGTCGCCGAGCAGGCGGCGCAGGACGTCCTGCCCCCCATCGCCGGCCGCGCGGTGGACGGTGTGCTCCCGGTGGCCGGTCAGGCGGGCGAAGACGCCGGCGGCCTGGCCACGGGCGTCGTCGGCGACGTCGCACCCTTCGCCGCCGGTGTGGTCTCCGGGGTCCAGCCCGTTGCGGGCGACCTGGCCGGCGAGGTCCAGCCCTTCGCCGGGGGCGTCGTCGGATCCGTTCAGCCGCTCGTCGAGACCGTCGTGGACCACGTGCAGCCGGTCGCCCACGGGGTCGGCGGCAGCACCGGCAACCTCGCCCACGGTGTGGTGGGCGACGTGGCCCCGTTCGCCGGCGGCGTGGTGTCCGATGTCCGGCCGTTCACGGACGACGTGTACGGCACGGTCGCCTCCTCCCCGGTCGCCGGCAACGCCGTCGCAGGCGCGCAGGCCGCGGCGGACACGATCACGCCGGGCTACGCCGACTCCCTCGGTCGCTACGCGACCCAGGGCTTCTGAGCGGCGAACGCACATCGGTGACCGGCGGGTCACGTGTTTCGGCGGGCGGTCCCCATTGGGGTGGGGGCCGCCCGCCCCCGTGTCCGGGGCGGGCGCGGGGTGGCCGGCGGGGCGCGCGGGACGGGTCCCGCCCGCCGTGCCGGTGGGCATCCGTGAGCGCCGTGTCCGTGCGCTCCCGGGGGAGCGTGAGCGCTCGGTGCCGTACCGTGCCCGACGCGTGGCCGTCCCGTAACCGGGGGTTCCGCAGCGCGCGCGATCTGTGACCGGTATCACCGCCCGGTTGTGATCTGCGATTTAGGGACCCACGGCCCACGGGGATAACCTGCGAGGCGGACATGCCGCGTGCCCGGACACCGTGTACGCCTCCCTAGTGACTGCGCAGTCACGTTGCCCTTCGCGGCACGCCCACGCAGACAACGAACCGCGGATCACTACTGCGACGATTAGAAGCAAAGGGACGGACGCGCGTGGACCTGTTCGAGTACCAGGCGAGGGACCTCTTCGCCAAGCACGGTGTACCGGTGCTGGCCGGTGAAGTCATCGACACGCCTGAGGCGGCGCGCGAGGCCACCGAGCGACTGGGCGGCCGTTCGGTCGTCAAGGCGCAGGTGAAGGTCGGCGGCCGCGGCAAGGCCGGCGGCGTCAAGCTGGCCGCCACGCCGGACGAGGCCGTCGCCCGTGCGACGGACATCCTCGGCATGGACATCAAGGGCCACACGGTCCACAAGGTGATGATCGCCGAGACGGCTCCCGAGATCGCCGAGGAGTACTACGTCTCCTACCTCCTCGACCGCACCAACCGCACCTTCCTGGCCATGGCCTCGGTCGCGGGCGGCATGGACATCGAGGAGGTCGCCGCGACGACCCCCGAGAAGCTCGCCAAGATCCCGGTCGACGCCAACGACGGCGTCACCGCCGAGAAGGCCCGCGAGATCGTCGAGGCCGCGCAGTTCCCGGCCGAGGTGGCCGAGCAGATCGCCGAGATCCTGGTGACCCTGTGGAAGACCTTCGTCGCGGAGGACGCCCTCCTCGTCGAGGTGAACCCGCTCGCCAAGGTCGCCGACGGCCGTGTCATCGCCCTGGACGGCAAGGTGTCGCTGGACGCCAACGCCGAGTTCCGCCAGCCGGAGCACGAGGCGCTCGAGGACAAGGCGTCGGCCAACCCGCTCGAGGCCGCCGCCAAGGCCAAGGGCCTCAACTACGTCAAGCTCGACGGCGAGGTCGGCATCATCGGCAACGGCGCGGGTCTGGTCATGTCGACCCTCGACGTCGTGGCGTACGCCGGCGAGAAGCACAATGGCGTCAAGCCCGCCAACTTCCTCGACATCGGCGGCGGCGCCTCCGCCGAGGTCATGGCGAACGGCCTGGAGATCATCCTCGGCGACCCGGACGTCAAGTCCGTCTTCGTCAACGTCTTCGGCGGTATCACCGCGTGCGACGCGGTCGCCAACGGCATCGTGCAGGCCCTGGAGCTCCTCGAGGCCAAGGGCGAGGCCGTGACGAAGCCGCTGGTCGTGCGCCTCGACGGCAACAACGCGGAGCTGGGTCGCCAGATCCTCGCGGACCGCAACCACCCGCTCGTCGAGCGGGTGGACACCATGGACGGTGCGGCCGACAAGGCCGCCGAGCTGGCTGCGAAGTAAGGGACGAGGGACACCACACCATGGCTATCTTCCTCACCAAGGAATCCAAGGTCATCGTCCAGGGCATGACCGGCTCCGAGGGCCAGAAGCACACCAGGCGCATGCTGGCCTCCGGCACCAACGTCGTCGGTGGCGTGAACCCGCGCAAGGCGGGCACGACCGTCGACTTCGACGGCTCCGAGATCCCGGTCTTCGGATCGGTCAAGGAGGCCATCGAGAAGACCGGCGCGGACGTCACCGTCATCTTCGTCCCGGAGAAGTTCACCAAGGACGCGGTCATCGAGGCGATCGACGCCGAGATCGGCCTGGCCGTCGTGATCACCGAGGGCGTCGCGGTCCACGACACCGCGCAGTTCTGGGCGTACGCCGGTGCCAAGGGCAACAAGACCCGGATCATCGGCCCGAACTGCCCGGGTCTGATCACCCCCGGCCAGTCGAACGCCGGCATCATCCCGGCCGACATCACCAAGCCCGGTCGCATCGGTCTCGTGTCCAAGTCCGGCACGCTGACCTACCAGATGATGTACGAGCTGCGTGACATCGGCTTCAGCTCCTGCGTCGGCATCGGCGGTGACCCGATCATCGGCACCACCCACATCGACGCCCTGGCCGCCTTCGAGGCGGACCCGGACACCGACCTGATCGTGATGATCGGCGAGATCGGCGGCGACGCCGAGGAGCGTGCGGCCGACTTCATCAAGGCCAACGTCACCAAGCCGGTGGTCGGTTACGTCGCCGGCTTCACCGCGCCCGAGGGCAAGACCATGGGCCACGCCGGCGCGATCGTCTCCGGCTCCTCCGGCACCGCACAGGCCAAGAAGGAGGCCCTGGAGGCCGCGGGCGTGAAGGTCGGCAAGACGCCGACCGAGACCGCCGAGCTGGCGCGGGAGATCCTTCTCGGCTGACCCCGACGCGGCCATGACGGCCGTCGCTGCGGGTGGGCATGCGACTGGGCCCGCACCCCGGAACTCCGGGGTGCGGGCCCAGTCGCCGTTCCGGGGCACGTGCGCGCCGCGCGGATCAGCGGGCCAGGGGGACGAGGCGTGCCGGCCCGGCGCCGTGATGGGAGTGGAGCCGGACGCGGAGGCGGTGGTCCTCTTTCGACCACGGCTCCGGACCGCTCCGCGGAGGCACCCCGCCGACCCGCTCCGCGGGTGCCTGCGGCGGTTCGTAGTGGTCCTCGGTGACGGCCATGGTCACGGCGGCGGCGCCGAGGATCAGGACGGTCAGTCCGATCGCTGCGCGCGTCCAGAGTTCGGCACGGCGTTCGCTGCCGGCGCGCACGTCGCGGGCCGAGGCGATCCGGGGCGTGGCGAGGTTCGCCACCAGATCGCCCAGCTCGTGCTGGAGCGCGTCGGGTTCGGCCAGCTCGGGGATCTGCTCGGCGACGGCCGCGCGGGCGTGCAGCAGCCGGTTCGCGGCGGCGGGTGTGCTCGCCTCGGTCTCGGCGGCCGTCTCGGGGAGGTCGAGGCCCAGACCGTCGTACAGGAGCAGAGTGCGGCGGTACGACGGCGGCAGCCCGAGCAGTGCCTCGCGGAGCGTGCGCCCGCCGGGGTACGCGGCCGAGGCGGGGCGGGCCGACGCGACCGGGTCGTGGCGGCGGTGGGCGCGGCGCAGGCGGTGCCAGGGCGACATGGCGTACTCGTACGCCGCCGCCCGCACCCAGCCCGCGGGGTCCCGGTCCACGGCGACCTCGGGCCAGCGCTGCCACGCCAGGTGGAAGGCACGCTCGACGGCCTCCTGCGAGAGGGACTGCCGGCCGGTGAGCAGCAGCGCCTGGCGGACGAGACCGGGGGCGGCGCGGGCGTACAACTCGTCGAACGCCTGCTCCGCGGTGAGCGCGGCCCCGCCCTGGGCGGGCGGTCGCTCGGAGGGCTCTGCGGGAGGTTCGCCGGCGGCGGCCTCCCTCACGCCTGCCGGTCCCGCGGAGGCCGCGTGCCGGTCCGCCGCCTGGGCCTCAACGGGCTCGCCCGGGGCCCGGGCCGGGGTCGTCGCGGGGTAGGGGCGCGGGGGCTCGAGGGGAGGGGGTGGTGCGGCATCCCCGGGCCGGACGGCGGGCGCCTTCCGGGACCCGGCGGCGGGGCCCCCGGCCTGCCTCGTGGGGGTGGGATCGCCGGAGGTGCGGGGTGCCGGGCCTGCGGTGGCGCCGTTGGAGGTGTGGGGTGCCGGACCTGCGGCGGTGGGATCGCCGGAGGTGCGGGTGGTGGGGCGCGTGGGGGTGGGATCGCCGGAGGTGTCGGGTGCCGGGCCTGCGGCGGTGGCGTTCCCGGATGCGGTGCCGCGGGTGCCCGGTCCGGCAGGGGCGCTCCCGGACGGTTCCGTCCGTCCGGTGGGCCGGCCTTCAGCGGATAGGCGATCCGGTGCGGACGACGGGCCGCCGGTCCGCTGCTCGTCCGTCCGAGCCGCCTCGTCGGCAGTTCGGGCGCCTTCCTCGTCCCCGGGCGCGGAGTCCCGGGCCGAGAGTTCGCCCTCGTAGGTGCCGAGCAGCTTCGCGTACGCCTCGCGCTTGCGCCCGCGAGGGTCGCTGCGGCCCGTCTCCCAGGACCTGATCGTCGCTCTGGTGACACCCAGGGCCTCCGCGAGCTGTTCCTCGGTCAGCGCTTTGCCCTCGCGCAGCCTGCGGCGTTCCTTGGGCGAGGGCAACGGAGGTGCGGCCGCTTCGGTGCTGTCCGCGGTGCTCTTCGTCATGAAGACCTCTCCGGGAGGGCGTACTGGGCCGGAAAGTACATAAGCGTATTTTTAGCGACACAGCGAGCAATCTCCCGTTACGCGGATAAAGCGCGTGTCGTTGGCAGCATGGCCGCGTGACCCAGACGACCGATCGCGGCCCCATGCGCGTGGCCGTGCAGGGCGGCCGGTCCGCGGCCCCGCCCGCGATGTGCCTGCTGCGCGGGGCGATCGCCGGGGGCCTCGGGCTCGGCGCACTCGCCGCGCTGGTGACGGTGATGTGGATCAGTTCCCCGTACCCGGACAGCGGACCCGACGGAGCGCTCCACGCGGCCGCCGGCATGTGGCTCCTCGCCCACGGGACCGAGCTGATCAGATCCGAGACGCTCTCCGAGGCGCCGGCTCCGGTGGGTCTCGTCCCACTGCTGCTCACGGCGCTGCCGGTCTTCCTGGTGTACCGGGCCGCCCGTGATGCGGTCGAGACGGCGGAAGGCGGACGGCAGCCGTCGGCGACCACGGCGGCCCTCGGGGTGAGCTGCGGATATCTGACGGTGGCGGTGGGCGCGGTGCTCTACTCCAGGGGCGGTGAGCTCGCCGCGGAACCGCTCAGCGCGCTGCTGCACGTACCCGCGCTGGTCGTGATCACGGCCGCGGCGGGCGTGTGGACGGCGTACGGGCGTCCGCTCGGGCCACTGCCCCGCTGGGTCCCGGAAGCCGCGCGGATCGCGCCGGCCCGCTCGTGGGTGATCGTGGCGTTCCGGGCCGCGGGGCTCACGGTCGCGGTGTTGGCCGGCGGCGGCGCGCTGATCGTCGGCGCCTCGCTGGTGGTGCACGCGGGTGCGGCGCAGGAGGTGTTCACGCGGCTCGCGCACGACTGGCAGGGCAGATTCGCTCTGCTGCTGCTCGTGCTGGCGCTGATGCCGAACGCCGCCGTCTGGGCGGCTTCCTACGGACTGGGCCCCGGCTTCGTGCTCGGTACGGGCGCCACGGCGACGCCGCTGGGGCTCGCGGGTACGCCCGCGCTGCCGCCCTTTCCCCTGCTCGCCGCGGTACCGCTCGACAGGTCGGGCATTCCGCTGGGTCTGGCCGCGGCGGTGGTGCCGCTCGCGGCGGGGCTGACGCTGGCCTGGCGCACGGCACCGACGGCCGAGTCCCTGGAGGAGGGGGCCCGGGGTGCGGGTGTTCCCGTCATCGGCGGGAGCGGCCCAGGCACCGGCGCGGCCGCCGTGCGGGCGCCGGTGAGCCGCGGCGAGACGGCGCTCACCGCGCTGCTGGCGGCGGCCGTGTGCGGGGCCCTCACGGCCGGCCTGTCGGCGGCTGCCGGCGGGGCGCTCGGTACGGGTGCCCTGGCCTCCTTCGGTCCCGTCTGGTGGCTCACGGGACCGGCCGCGTTCCTCTGGACGGCCGCGGTGGGTGTGCCCGTCGCCCTGGCGCTCCGCGCATGGCGCTTCCGCGACGCCGACCGCCGGCTGAGGGTCCCTCGCTGGGAGGCCATCAAGCAGGCGTCGGGCGGTCTGATGGCGGCGTTCCCGTTCCCGTCCCCCGGCGTGACTGCGTCCCCGTCCGCGTCGACCCCGCCGACATCCGCGGGATCACGGACGTCCGGTGTGTCGTCCGTGCCCGAGGCTGCCGGGGCGGAGTGCGCCCCGCCCGGAACCGGGCCGGCGACGGGACCCGTACCCGGAGCCGACGCCGCCACCGGGGGGTCGGACGCGCCCGGACCGCCGCCCAAGGAGCCCACGGCGGCGGCCCGGACGGGCCCGCTCCCCTGGCCCGCGATGCCCGTCGGAGGCCCTGGGATCAACGGCGGGGTCTGGGACGAACTGCCGCCCGCGCTCCCATTGCCCGGCCCCGCGCCCGCCGTCCGCGCACCGGGGCCGCCGTCTCACGACCCCGGTTCCGCGCCGGCCGCAGCCACCCCCGGTTCCACGCCGGGGCCGCCGGCCTCCGGCCCCGGGCCCGTGGCTGGCGTACCCGCGCCGAACCCCGGAGCGGGCGGGCCCGCCGAAGCCGTGCCCGTCCCCGACGGCGGCTCGGTGGGCGGCGGTCCGCCCGCACCCGGCCCCGTGGGTCCCGTCGGAGGCAGCGGACTCGGCAGCTGGTCGGGTCTCCGCGACAGCGGGGGGACGCGCGGGCACGACGGTTCGGCGCCGTCGGGTTCGTCCGGCGGGTCGGGGTTCCCGGAGGGTGATGCCGCTTCGTGACGGGCGCCCGGCGGGCGGTCGGGTCGTAGCCACCGAGGGTGAGCGGGCGCCCGGCACGGAGCGAAGGCCGCCCGCACGTCCCGTGCGGGCGGCCGTGGCACACCGTCCGGCGGACCCGTGTCCGCCGCGGCCGGCGGCGGCGCGATCCGGTCGGCGGGTACGTGTTCCTCGGGGAAGGCCGTCGCTCGCACTCCGCGCCAGGCCCCGAGGTGGCGGCCGCCCGCGCGCGGCCCGGCTACTCCTTGACGCCGATGACGCCGCGCAGCGGCTCCGGAAGGCGCTCGTTGCAGGAGATCTGGCCGGCCTTGGTCAGTGAGTCCGCCACGCAGGTGTAGAAGTCGCGGTACACGAGCTGCATCGTGAACGTCATCGCCACGATCGTGAGTGCGATCCCGGCCATCACCAGTCCGCTCACCGCGGCCGTGACCTGCGGCCGGCCCGCCGGCTGCCCCGGGGCCCGGGGGGAAGGGGCCGTCGCGGTCGGCGCGTCGCCCGGCGTCGTGCGCCGGGACTTGGCGCGGAGCGAGCTGCCGCCCCAGTAGATCGCCAGGGCACCGAGGAGAAGGGCGATCTCGGGGAAGTCGAACAGGGCGAAGAAGAACGCCCACATACCGCCGAGCAGCGCGTACCGGGCGCGGCGCTGGATGGGGTCCGTCGGGTCCCAGCGCAGGCCGCTGCCCTGGCCGGGGCCGCCTTCCGGTCCGCCCCCCTGGCCGCCGCCCCCGCCGCCGTTTCCGCCCTGGTTGCCCGGCCGGCCGCCGAAGCCGCCCGGGGAACGGCCCGGCTGGCGGCTGCTCCACTGGCTGCCCCAGGGGGCACGCCCGTCCTCCCGTTCGTCCTCGTCGCCGGGACCGTGCCCGTCGCCGCCCGGGGAGTCGTCCCCCGACCCGTGCCGCGGCTGCCACGGCCGGTCCGGCGAGCCCTCCGGCGGAGGCGCGAACGGATTGCTCTCGTCCTTGGGCGATTCCGTGGGCTCCGTGGACTGGCGATCCCGCAGCAGCAGGGAGCCCCGCTCGGCGGCGAGCGGGAGGCGGAGTGCCGTGCGGCGGCGTCGGTCCGGCATGGTGGTGAACGTCTTCCCCTCTTGTACCTCGGTACGCGGGCGCTCCGTCCGGGACGGGCCCTGCCCCCAGACGCTACCTCCCGGCCCAGCCCCCGTCCCGTGGGGGCCGCTCGGTGTGCCGGTATCGTTGCCGACGGTCGACGGCTTCGTAGAGTTCCCCCATCGCCGGACTCGTTTCATTCGTACGACCATACAAATACGAACCGCAACGCGAAAAGAGTCCCTTGTGGCTGCCGCCCGCCTCGTCGTCCTGGTCTCCGGATCGGGCACCAATCTCCAGGCGCTGCTCGACGCCATCGGCGACGATCCCGAGGGCTTCGGCGCCCGGATCGTCGCCGTGGGCGCGGACCGGGACGGCATCGCCGGCCTCGAGCGGGCCCGCGCGGCCGGGATTCCCACCTTCGTGTGCAAGGTCAAGGACCATGCGACCCGTGAGGAGTGGGATCGCGCGCTGGCCGGGGCCACGGCCGCCTGGGAACCCGATCTCGTCGTCTCGGCCGGCTTTATGAAGATCGTCGGCAAGGACTTCCTCGCCCGGTTCGGCGGCCGGTTCGTGAACACGCACCCCGCTCTGCTGCCCAGCTTTCCCGGTGCCCACGGTGTGCGCGACGCGCTCGCCTACGGGGTGAAGGTCGCCGGGTGCACCGTCCACTTCGTCGACGACGGCGTCGACACCGGACCGATCATCGCCCAGGGCGTGGTCGAGGTCCGCAACGAGGACGACGAAGCCGCTCTGCACGAGCGCATCAAGGAAGTCGAGCGTCAGCTGCTCGTCGAGGTCGTGGGGCGTCTGGCCCGCAACGGCTACCGCATTGAGGGACGAAAGGTTCATGTCGGTGAATAAGCCCATCCGTCGCGCGTTGATCAGTGTCTACGACAAGACGGGGCTGGAGGAGCTCGCCCGGGGGCTCCACGAGGCCGGCGTCGAGCTCGTCTCCACCGGTTCCACCGCGGGGAGGATCGCCGCGGCCGGCGTCCCGGTCACCAAGGTCGAGGAACTGACCGGCTTCCCGGAGTGCCTGGACGGCCGCGTCAAGACGCTGCATCCGCGCGTGCACGCCGGAATCCTCGCCGACCTCCGCCTCGACGCGCACCGCGAGCAGCTCGCGGAGCTCGGAGTGGAGCCGTTCGACCTGGTGGTCGTCAACCTGTACCCGTTCCGGGAGACCGTCGCCTCGGGGGCGAGCCCCGACGAGTGCGTCGAGCAGATCGACATCGGCGGTCCGTCGATGGTCCGAGCCGCCGCCAAGAACCACCCCTCGGTCGCGGTCGTCACCAGCCCGGCGCGCTACGCCGACGTGCTCACCGCGGCCACCTCGGGCGGCTTCGACCTCGCCGCGCGCAAGCGCCTGGCAGCCGAGGCGTTCCAGCACACGGCCGCCTACGACGTGGCCGTCGCGTCCTGGTTCGCCTCGTCGTACGCCCCGGCCGACGCGGCGGCCGACGGCAGCTCCGGCGCGGGCGCGCTCCCCGACTTCCTCGGCGCCGCGTACCGGCGCTCCGACGTCCTGCGCTACGGCGAGAACCCGCACCAGGACGCCGCCCTGTACGTCACCGAGGAGGGCGGCGGGCTCGCCCAGGCCGAGCAGCTGCACGGCAAGGAGATGTCGTTCAACAACTACACGGACACGGAGGCCGCCCGCCGTGCCGCGTACGACCACGCCGAGCCGTGCGTGGCCATCATCAAGCACGCCAACCCGTGCGGCATCGCGGTCGGCGCGGACGTCGCCGAAGCGCACCGCAAGGCCCACGCCTGCGACCCGCTGTCCGCGTTCGGCGGGGTGATCGCGGTCAACCGCCCGGTGTCGGTGGCGATGGCCGAGCAGGTCGCCGAGATCTTCACCGAGGTCATCGTGGCACCGGACTACGAGGACGGCGCCGTCGAGGTGCTGGCCCGCAAGAAGAACATCCGCGTGCTGCGCTGCCCCGACGCTCCGTCAGCGCCGGTGGAGGTCAAGCCGATCGACGGGGGTGCGCTGCTCCAGGTCGCGGACCGGCTCCAGGCCCAGGGCGACGACCCGGCCGGCTGGACCCTGGCCGCGGGTGAGGCGCTGTCCGCTCCCGAGCTCGCCGAACTCGCCTTCGCCTGGCGGGCCTGCCGCGCGGTGAAGTCCAACGCGATCCTCCTCGCCAAGGACGGTGCGAGCGTGGGTGTCGGCATGGGCCAGGTGAACCGGGTCGACTCCGCGAAGCTCGCCGTCGAGCGTGCGGGCTCGGAGCGGGCGGCCGGGTCCTACGCCGCCTCCGACGCCTTCTTCCCCTTCCCCGACGGGCTGGAGATCCTGACCGGTGCAGGCGTCAAGGCCGTGGTCCAGCCGGGCGGTTCGGTCCGTGACGAGCAGGTCGTCGAGGCGGCGCGCAAGGCCGGCGTGACGATGTACTTCACCGGCACGCGTCACTTCTTCCACTGAGGTTTCCGGCGCCCCAGCCGACCCGCCTGCCATAGGCATGACAGGCCGAAGGCCGTAACCCCCCGCTCGGCGGCGGGGGTTACGGCCTTCGTGCGTGCAGCCCGTGCGCCCGGGACGGACCGGTTCGGTCCCCCGGGCCGGCGGGGATCAGTAGCGCGGGCGGTTGAACCACGCGGAGGCACCGCTGTTGACCATGGCGGCGAGGATGATGCCGCCGATGGCCAGGCCGATGACGCCGCCGACCGCGGAGCTCGCCGTCCCACCGCCGAAGTTGGTCAGGCTGCCCAGGATGAACAGGGAGGCGTAGACGATGGTCGTCACCCGCACACCGTTGCCGCCCTTGGAGAACTTGGCGCCCAGCACGATCGCCCAGATGGCGAAGGCCAGCAGGATGAAGACGAGGAAGAAGCCAAGACCGGCCAGCATGCCGGTCTCCTCGCCGACACCGACCGAGTTGGCCGAGTCCTGCGCGGCGGCGACGAAGACCGCGGCGAGGACGGCGAAGAGGAGCTGCAGGCCGCCCACGATGAAGAGCAGGACGCGGGCCGTCTGCATCAGGCCGGGCATGGACATGGGTGCGCCGGGATATCCGCCGCCGTAGGGCTGGACGGGCGGGGCCTGGGGATAGCCGTAACCGGGCTGGGGCGGCTGCTGCTGGCCCTGCGGGTAGCCGTAGCCCGGCTGGCCCTGCTGCTGGCCGTACGGGTTGTTCGGGTCGCCGAAGCTCATGGCGGGTTTCCTCCGTCGGGGTTCTGCGGGGACGACGCGGTCCTGACGGAGGAACGTCACATGTGACTAAGCGGTCTGCCCCCCGACACTGCCCGCGACACTGCGCGGCTCATCGTCGTATCAGCGTCGACTTTTTGTCCAGTCGATATGCGGATGTGTTGTGCAAGTGCAACCTCGTGTGCTGCTCGGCGAACCGCGTGGCGGCATGCCGGGAGGATTCCGGGGATGGCCGGTGCGAACTCCTCCGGAGGGGGACGGCGGAGCGGGGGACGGCGGAGCGGGGGACGGCGGTGGGCGGCCGCCCGAGCCGCACCTGATTGGAACCGGGGCGGGGTCATCCGCGAGGATGGGGGTATGACCGCCCAGATTCTCGATGGCAAGGCCACCGCGGCCGAGATCAAGTCCGAACTGGCCGCCCGCGTGGCGGCGCTCAAGGCCAAGGGGTCCACGCCCGGCCTCGGGACCGTCCTGGTCGGTGACGACGTCGGCAGCCGGAAGTACGTGGCCGGCAAGCACCGCGACTGCGCGGAGGTGGGCATCGCCTCCATCCAGCGCGAACTTCCGGAGACCGCCACGCAGGAGGAGATCGAGGCGGTCGTCCGCGAGCTGAACGAGAACCCGGAGTGCACCGGTTACATCGTGCAGCTGCCCCTCCCGAAGGGCATCGACGAGAACCGGGTGCTGGAGCTGATCGACCCGTCGAAGGACGCGGACGGCCTGCACCCGATGAACCTGGGCCGTCTGGTGCTCAACGAGCCCGCCCCGCTGCCGTGCACGCCGAACGGCGTGATCCGGTTGCTGCGCCGGTACGGGGTGGAGCTGAAGGGTGCGCACGTCGTCGTCGTGGGCCGGGGCACCACCATCGGGCGTTCCCTCCCGCTGATGCTGACCCGCCGCTCCGAGAACTCCACGGTCACCCAGTGCCACACCGGTACGCGGGACCTCTCCTCGCACCTGCGCCAGGCCGACATCATCGTGGCCGCCGCGGGCTCGGCCCACCTGGTCCGTCCCGAGGACGTCAAGCCGGGCGCCGCCGTGCTGGACGTCGGTGTCAGCCGCGACGGCAACGGGAAGATCGTCGGCGATGTCCACCCGGACGTGGCGCAGGTCGCCGGCTGGCTCTCGCCGAACCCGGGCGGGGTCGGCCCGATGACCCGCGCCATGCTCCTCGTCAACGTCGTCGAGGCGGCCGAGCTCGCAGCCGCGGTCTGAGATCCATGGACACCCCGGACAACCACGCGGACCCCGCGGCCGGCCGCCGGCAGGCCCGCGCCGGCGGTTCGTCCCGCGGCCCGCGGGACGAACCGGCGGGTGCACCGGGCAGGCCCGGTGCCGCCCCGCCGGCGCACGGCGCCGCGCGGGCCGACCGGTCGGCACCCGGCACGAACGGCACCCGGCCCGATGCGTCGGGCGAGCCCGCATGGCTGAACGGCGAAGGCGCCGTCCGGCGTGACCGCGGTGCACCGGACGGCGCCGCCCCGGCCGCGGACCGCGTCGAGTCGAACGGTTCCGCGAGCGGCCCGGCGAGCGGCGCCGACCGCGGGGACCGGACGGCGATCGGTGGCGGGGCCGCCGCCGGGGAAGGGCCGTCGGACGACACCCGTCAGGAGCCGGCAGACCCGGCCGGCGGGGGAGAGCGGGCCACGAGCAGGTCGCGTCGCCCGCCTGCCGTCACCCGGGACACCGCGCGTCCGGAGGGCGGCGGACGGGCCGCCCCCGGTGACGCTCCGGCGCCCGCGCGCCAGTGGCCGCTGCTGACGGTCCTCGGGCTCGCGGCGCTCGGTCTGCTGATCGTCGGGACGGACCCGTTCGAGCAGGCGTTCAGGGTCGGCACGATGCTCGTCGGAGTCGCGCTGCTGACCGGCACGGTGCTGCGCCGGGTGCTGCCGTCCGTGGGCATGCTGGCCGTGCGCTCGCGCTTCACCGACATGGTCACGTACGGGCTGCTCGGCACCGTCATCGTGCTGCTCGCACTGATGGTCCAGCCGCAGCCGTGGCTGGAGATCCCGTTCCTGGAGGAAGCGGTCCGCTTCACCGTGCGATAGCGGACCTTCGTCCGACCGGCGCCGTGGCGAGGGCGGCCGTCCCCTCCCCCGAGGAGGACGGGCGCCGTCGCGTGATCCAGGGTCATGCACTCGCCAATCAGTCACAAGGGACGGTGGGAGCCTGTGGCACGGAAGTGACCGTTCCGCCATGGTGTGATCGTCGGGCAACGGATGCGAGACTGAGGCCGGCTTTCGGAACGGCGGCGCACGCGGGGGTACGGCATCGTCCCGAACGCCCCCGTGCGCCCCGGCGCCAGGAACTGTCATCCTGGCTTCGCGCATCCCTCCGGGTAGTCCAGACGACGCGGAACCCGGAGGCGTGGCGGGGGGCACCACGGCGCGGGGCACATCAGGCACGTACTCGGGGGACAAGGGGGAGGCAATGCCTCGTTGGAAGGCGCTACCGGAAGAACTCGATCCGCAGGTGAGGGAGTTCGCGAGCCAGCTGCGCAGGCTCGTCGATCGCAGCGGACTGAGCATCGCCGCGGTCGCTGACCGGACCGGCTACAGCAAGACGTCGTGGGAGCGCTTCCTCAACGGACGGCTGCTCGCACCCAAGCGCGCGATCGTCGCGCTCGCCGAGGTGACCGGTACCAATCCGGTGCACCTCACGACCATGTGGGAGCTGGCCGAGCGCGCCTGGAGCCGCGCCGAGATGCGCCACGACATGACGATGGAGGCCATCCGCATATCCCAGGCGCGGGCCGCACTCGGCGAATCCGGGCCGAACGGGCCCGCGGCGAGGGACGGCCGCGCCGGCGGACTGACCACGGCCGCGCCCGACGGTGACGGCCCGCGCGACCGGTCCCACGTGCCCGCCCAGCCCGGCAGCGGATCGGAAAGGACCGGGAACCCGTCGGGGCCCGCGCACTCCGGTGCCCCCGCCCCGCAGGGCGGTCCGGGCGGGGGGAGGGGAAGGCGCAGGACGACGGTGTTCGTGGCCGGGCTCGTCGGTGCGCTGCTGGTGATCGCGGCGGCGGTGCTGCTGGCCGACCTCGGCGGGGGCGGCGACGAGCCGGGCGCCGACGTGGCCAAGTCGCCCTCCGCGGCCCCGACGACGCAGGCGCCGGAGCTGCCCGCGGGCGTGAAGTGCGTCGGCGCCGACTGCACGGGCCAGGACCCCGAGAACATGGGGTGCGGCGGGCAGTTCGCCACGACGGCTTCCCGGGCGACCGTCGGCACCGCCGTCGTGGAGGTGCGCTACAGCAGCACCTGCGGGGCCGCCTGGGCGCGGATCACCCAGGCCACACCGGGCGACAAGGTGCGGATAAGCGCCGGCGAAGAAAGCGAGAACGGACTCGTCAACGCGGACAAGGACGCCTACACCCCGATGGTCGCCGTGACCGCGGGATCCGAGGCAAAGGCGTGCGCCACGCTGACGACCGGCACGGAGGGCTGCACGGCGGAACAGTAGCCCGCTCCAGTGAGCCGCACCACAAGGGTCCGGGGATTCCGGGGGGCCCGGGTCGGATAGCCTGACCGCTGGATATCTCTTCACGTCGAGAGATCGATCACCGTGATCGGTGCCGTCGGTGCCGATCGGCGCGGACCGGTGCCCACCCCGGCGCCGTAGGCGTCGATCACTCCGATCGCGTCGATCGCGGCGGTGCCGATCACTACGGTGGAGATGTCCACCACCAGGGGCAGGGACCCCCACCGCCAGCTGTCTTACGGAGATCGCCATGACCCGCACTCCCGTGAATGTCACCGTCACCGGCGCCGCCGGCCAGATCGGCTACGCGCTGCTCTTCCGCATCGCCTCGGGCCAACTGCTCGGCGCGGACGTGCCGGTCAGGCTCCGCCTCCTCGAGATCCCGCAGGGACTGAAGGCCGCCGAGGGCACGGCGATGGAGCTCGACGACTGCGCCTTCCCGCTGCTGCAGGGCATCGACATCAGCGACGACCCGAACGTCGCCTTCGACGGTGCGAACGTGGCGCTGCTCGTCGGCGCCCGCCCGCGCACCAAGGGCATGGAGCGCGGTGACCTGCTGGAGGCCAACGGCGGCATCTTCAAGCCGCAGGGCAAGGCCATCAACGACCGTGCCGCTGACGACATCAAGGTCCTCGTCGTGGGCAACCCGGCCAACACCAACGCGCTCATCGCACAGGCCGCCGCCCCGGACGTGCCGGCCGGGCGCTTCACCGCGATGACCCGCCTCGACCACAACCGCGCGCTGTCGCAGCTGGCCGCGAAGACCGGCGCCCCGGTCTCCGAGATCAAGCGCCTCACCATCTGGGGCAACCACTCCGCGACCCAGTACCCGGACGTCTTCCACGCGGAGATCGCGGGCAAGAACGCCGCGGAGGTCGTCGACGACCAGGCATGGCTGGCGGACACCTTCATCCCGACCGTCGCCAAGCGCGGTGCCGCGATCATCGAGGCCCGCGGTGCCTCCTCGGCCGCCTCCGCCGCGAACGCCGCGATCGACCACATCCACACCTGGGTCAACGGCACCGCCGAGGGCGACTGGACCTCCATGGGCATCCCGTCGGACGGTTCCTACGGCGTCCCGGAGGGTCTGATCTCCTCCTTCCCGGTCACCTGCAAGGGCGGTACCTACGAGATCGTCCAGGGCCTGGACATCAACGAGTTCTCCCGCACCCGCATCGACGCGTCGGTGAAGGAGCTGGAGGAGGAGCGCGAGGCGGTTCGCGGCCTCGGCCTCATCTGACGCCCGGTACCCCGTACCCGGTGGAACGCCTGTGGGGGGGCGCGGGGGGGGGGGGGGCGCCCCCCGGGGGGGGGCAGACCGGGGCGGGGCGGGGGC